>NZ_JBYSYA010000006.1:0-339121 GCF_058782785.1 Cupriavidus sp. FW306-01-F10A | reverse complement strand
GAGCGGACCACGTTTGACGACGGAAGCTATCGCCAGACGACCCACTATGCGGATGGTCGGGAAGTTTCGCAAACCGTAGATGCAGCGGGCAACATTGTTGCTAGTATCCCGGACAGAAATAGCGCCGACTCTGCTGCTGGCACATCGGAAGGGCAGTCGGAGCCTTCGCAGGGCACGTCGCCTGGGCGTGCCAATGGTCAAGTCGCGGTAGACGCTCTAGGCAGTATTCAGAGCATGCTGTCCCTGATCCAGGCAATCGAATCCGGCGACACGAAGGCGATTGTGGCCGCCAGCGCAGCGATGCTGATCAATCTGGATCGCCTCGGTAGCGGCAAACTCTTGCCAGATGGCGTCGGCGTCGGACTGAACGCCCTCGCTGCCGGCCTGAACCTGTTCAACGCCATCCAAGACGGCAACGGACTGGGCATCGCTGCTGCCGGTGCCAACCTCGGCAGCCAGGCGGCAGCCATTTACGCCAACGCGCTCAAGGAACAAGGAATTGTTGCATTCCAGGCCGAGTCGGCATCCGCGGGCAGTCTGCTGGACAGCGCTGCAACGACGGGGCAAATTGCTGGTGGGCTGGCGTTGGTCGCAAGCATTGTCACGCTGGTAATGGCCATCGAGGATGGCAATGAGTATCAGGTTGCCGGGGCGGCCCTGAGTACCATCGCTGCGGGCATGGCGGTGGCAGGCTATACGTCCTATTGCCCACCTGTTGCCTTCGCGGCTATCGCCGTGACAATGATCGGCTCAATGCTGTCCGCAAAGGATCTTCCGACGCTAGAAGGTGAAGCCACCGCTGTGTGGAATCCGGACGGCAGCATTCACGTGCTCAAGACCACCGATGCCGAGGATGGCGGCGCGACGCCTGCCAACATCCTGCAAAGCCTGGTCGATGCCCTGCAGGTGTCGCTTGCCCAGCTGGTGGATGCCAACGGCAACCCACTTTACGCCATCATTCCACAGCGCCTGCCGACCATCGGCTATATCTTCGATCCTGATGGGGCGCGCCTGAACGACAATGGCGGTCAGTTGTATCTCAAGTGGATCGACGACAACGGCCAGGAGCAGAGACGCTACTATGACGGCGCCGGTTTGCGCTATGACACCAGCCAGGCGACCATTGCGCAGCAGTTCATGCAGCAGGCGTTCGCTGCCATTGCCCCGGCATGGGAAGCGGAATCGGTGCTTGCCCACATGCGCGAATCTGGCGTCGTCACCGCTCCTGTGACCGGCAGCATTGAAGAGAACCGGTCCCGAGTTGGCCAGCAACTGCACAGCTCGGACTGGCGTGAGGCAAAGGCCGACGCAGGCATGCCTGAGACAGACGCTGACGGCATCCACCAGCATTTTACTGCGCTGACGGTCGACGAGAAGCCGGCACTGCCTGCAGGTGTGAACCCTGGCCGCATCGGCAAGAACGTCGATCTGGATGGCTACATCGAGCAGACGGACTGGGTGAACGCCAACCAGGGCATCCTCTCCATCGATGTGAACGGCGATGGCGGGATCGGGCAGAACGAGATCCTGACCAACGACCTGGATGCCTCCGCCGCCCATGCCCGCAACAGCCTGCAATGGCTCGACGTCAACCACGACGGCAAGCTGGACGCCTCCGACCCGGCGTTTGCCGCCCTGGGCATCTGGCTGGACGTTAACCGCAACGGCCAGACCGATCAGGGCGAGTTCGCATCATTCCTCGACCGGGGTATCGCCAGCCTGGACTTCACCAGCGCGCCACCAGTCCTGCGTGCCGCCGATGGAAGTGTCATGACGGTCACCGAGCACCACCTGACGGCGGACGTGCGTGGCGACGCCTATCAGGCGGCTTTTGTGGACACGGACGGCGATGGCCGGCTTGACGCCTTTGCCGGCATGCTGCACGCGAAGGAAGGCGGCGAGACGATCCTGAATGCCGTCGTCACCCATGATTACACGGGCGAAGCTGGCCATACCCATGGTGGCGTAGCCTTGGAAAACGCCAGCGCTGAGATGCAAGTTGCCGAAGGCGACAGTCGCATCAGAACTGCCAGCGACAAGCAGCACGAGCAGACGCTTGCGGAAGACGCGATCGTCGCTGGCGATGACCGCGTGGCCGATGGCGAGGGCACGACCCCGGTTGGGCAGACTGCCACCCGTGTCGAGCGAGATGACAGCCGCCTGAGCTCGAAGGACGACCCGAATCCCGTCAGGCCTGCGCAGCGTACCGATACGGTGCGCCTGGCCGATGGCCGTGTTACCAGCGCTCCACCAGCTAGCCCAACTGACGCCTTCGCTGCCATCCGCGATCAGTGGATCAAGACTAGCGACAGCCTGCTTGCGGGCACCGGTGCGCTGCTGGGTGTCGCGGCGGGTGCAGTGGCCGGCGTTGCCAACGCGGCAGAAGGTGGCGGACAGCCCGATGCGCCAGCCCCCACTATCGATACATCCGGCAACAACACCATCAGCCGCCTGCCGTCAGAACTTGCAACGACGGCTGATTCGCCGGGCCAGCCGCAACCGACTGTGGCTCAGCCGCCCTTTGTAGAGGCGACAGTCAACGCCTTGCCAGCGGCGATGCGCCCACTTGGCAGCGAGGCAACGCTCGGGTCGCCGGTCGAAGTCACTTTGGATCTGATCGGATCAGTGCCGGCGGCTGGTGTCAATTGCGATGCCGCAAGTGACGATACGATCCTGATCACAACGCCCGACCGCGTGGCAACCGGGCCGAACGGCGAGGATATCCAGATCATCGCGCCGGACGTAGCCGATGAGCAGGTCGCAGGCATCGAGGACACTCGCTATGCCATCGATGCGGCAGTGCTGCTGGCCAACGATACCTCGCGCAACGTCCTGACCCAGCCACTGCGCCTGATCAACGTCTACGGCGGCGAGAATGGCACGGTGACCCTGACACTGCTGCCCGACGGCAGCCAGCGCATTGTGTTCACCCCTGACCCCGACTATTGGGGGCCGGCGCGTTTCCGCTACACCGTCGAGGATGAGTATGGCCTGCAGGCGACCGGCCGCGTCTATCTGGACATTGCGCCGGTCAATGACGCGCCGGTCACCGCTGGCGAAACGGCTGCTATCGATGAGGATACCGGCGTGCTGTTCACCTCGGCGCAACTGCTTGCCAACGATTTCGATGTGGATACGCCCACCATCGGCGACGTGCTGAGCATCCTGCGTGTTTCGGACGCCACGCACGGCCTTGTGGCCCTCGATGGCCACGGCAACGTGCGGTTCCTGCCCGACCAGGATTATTTCGGGCCGGCCAGCTTTGTCTACTGGGTGTCGGATGGTCACGGTGGACTGACGCCCGCCACGGTCAATCTCGACATCCGCCCCGTCAATGACGCGCCGGTGGTGGCGGGTGAAACAGTCGCCACCGACGAGGACACCGTACTGCTGATCGAGCAGGCGACGCTGCTGGCCAACGACTGGGACGTGGATAACCCCCGCTCAGACCTGACCGTGTTCTCGGTGCGCAACGGCCAGCACGGCACGGTCGAGCTGACCCCCGAAGGCCAGATCCGCTTCATGCCTGAGCAGGACTTCTTTGGGATCGCGACCTTCTTCTACACCGTCCACGACGGCGCGGGCGGCTATACGGAGGCGATGGCCACAGTCGATCTGGCGCCGGTCAATGACGCGCCGATCGTGACTGGCGAGGACTTCCGTGGCAATGAGGATGAGGTAGCGACCTTCACTGCGGCCAGCTTGCTTGCCAACGACCGGGATGTGGACGATGCACAAGCCACTCTTACGCTGGTAGCGGTCGGCAACGCCCAGCACGGCGAAGTGCGTCTGAACGCCGACGGAACCGTCAACTTCATCCCGGACGCGGACTACTTTGGCGCCGCAAGCTTTGAGTACACCGTGTCGGACCCGCTCGGCGCCATCACCACCGGGCGGGTGGACATTGACTTGGCCCCCGTCAATGACGCTCCGCGGCTGCGCGACGATGTGATTGCGAGCAACGAGGACACCGCGCTGACGATTGACGCTGCCGCACTGATTGCCAATGATGCGGATGTGGACAACCCGCCCGAGGCGCTTTCTATCACCCGCGTCAACGGCGCCACGCACGGTACCGTGTCGCTGAACCCGGATGGGACCATCCGTTTCGTACCCGATCCAAATTTCTTTGGCGATGCCAGTTTCACGTATGAAGTGAGCGACGGTGTTGGAGGCGTCTCGACCGCCATGGCGACTATTCATGTGGCTCCAGTCAACGATGCGCCGATCGCCAACGACAATATCGTGGACGGACGCCGGGGGGTGGCCATTACGCTGACCGCGGCGGCGCTGCTGGCGGACGACTTCGACATCGACAACCCGCACGGCGCTCTGCGCATTGTGGGCGTGTCCGGTGCCGAGCACGGCACTGTGCGACTGAATGCGGACGGCTCGGTGACCTTCCTGCCGGAGCCTGGCTTTGGCGGCTACCCGGGTGCGCAAGGCCACTTCACCTATACCATCTCCGATGGCGTTGGCGGCTTTGCCACGGCGACCACGACCATCAACCTGGAGAAGATCAACACGACGCCGGTGGCGGTTGATGACGGTTTCTCGGGCTACGAGAACACGCCGTTCGTCATCAATACGGCGCAGTTCCTGGCCAATGACGCGGATCCGGACGGCGACGCGATCACGGTCACCCAGGTTGCCAATGCGCAGCACGGTACGGTCGAGATTCAGGCCGACGGCCAGGTCCGGTTCACGCCTGACCGCGACTTCTATGGGCAAGCGTCCTTTCAGTACCTGGTGTCCGATCCCTACGGAGGGCAGACCTGGGCCACGGCCTTCCTGCATGTTGAGCATGTGAACAAGGCGCCGATCATCGAGGCCGTCGAGTATGGTCGCGCCATCTTTGGATATTACGACGGCCCCCCTGTCGTGGTGGGCAAGGCTGGTCCGGGTGCAGGTGCCGGCTCCGCCGGGCAGTACATATACAGTGATGGCCCTGTCTTCCAGCCAGTCTATGACGAAGCACTGGCCTTGTCGCTGGCCTTGCAAGGCCGGCTGTTTGATGCTGGCCGGCAGCCTTATGCACCATCGCATTATCAGAATGGCATGCTCAGGCCACTGGCACTAGACCAGATGGATGGCGACGGCTTTGTAGCGATGGGAGCGAATTATGACTCAGATCGCGTTCTTGTCCCCGGTAACGATCCCCGAAGAGAAATGGGCCGGGTCATTGCCTACGATCCGGACGGCGATACAGCGGCCATTGTCATATCGATTGTTCAAACGCCCCAACACGGTTACGCCTACGCCAACACCTATCGGGAAACCGAACATGGCTTTGACCACGTAGGTGAGCTAGTCAGCCGCTATGCCAACTGGCAGTACGAGAGCCATGCGGGAGACCCTTACACCGGTGCTGACCCCTTCACCATCCGCATTACCGATGCACAAGGGGCATCCATGGACGTGGTGATCAACGCTACCCACAAGGGCACCAACGCTAGCGGGGGCTACACGCCTCTCGTGATGGACCTGAATGGCAATGGCGTGGAGTTGCTCGCGGCGGATCAATCCAACGTCAAGGCAGACGTGAATCACGACGGCCAGGCCGAACAGATCGGATGGGCCGCCGCGACCGATGGCGTAATAGGGTTCGATGCCGACGGTGATGGCAAGGTCACCGTGGAAGAGACGCGCCTGACCAATTTCGCACCCGGCACGCAGACTGACCTTGAGGCGCTGGCCACCTTCGACACCAATGGCGACGGCAGGATCAGCAAGGAAGACGCTGCCTGGAGCCAGTTCAAGGTGGTGCAGGACGTCAATGCCAATGGTGAGTTCAGCGAGGCCGAGCACAAGACGCTGGATGAGGCTGGCATCGCCTCCATCGCACTCCAGCGTCAGGGGGAGGCCCACCTCGATCATGGCAACGTTGTGTTTGGCACGGTGGAGGTCACGCACACCGATGGCAGCAAGAGCGAGGCTGCCGACGTGATGTTTGCCGGCAAGGACGTGCCGCTGCCCGGCTTCGCCCTGTACCTGGAAGAGGTCCAGCAGGGAATTGCGCCGAACGAGCCGATCGATGCTGCCTTTGCCGCCGATGCCGTGGCACAACTGCTCGCCACCGCCGAGACACCATCTTCAGCTTGTCCCTATCCGCCGCACAGCGCGGAAGCCGTGCAATGGAGTTGCCTCCAGTGGAACAAGCTGCTGACGACGGCCGATGGGTCCCAGGCCCCCGGCGGCTTTGTCCCACCGCGCGAGGACACCCTTGCCGAAATGATGGATCGCGCCGCACAGGCCAGCGCGGTGGACTTGGGCATGGGCCAACCATCATGACCTTGATATTCGACATATAAAGGCTCGCAGTCACTGAGCCTGGAAGTAAGAAAAAAACTATCCCGCGGGGGAGAAACGCGCCACCCGCCGGGAACGCTTGATTTTTTGATGGGATAGAACGATGAATGCATTGCTTTGGGCTGTGATGGCCCTGGCATGGGGGCGGCCATGAGCTCGAAGCCAACCCTGCCCAATCTTGGCATGCTTGCCGTATTCGCACGCCTGCATGAGGTCAAGGCCGATCCGGAGGGCCTCGCGCGCCGCTGGGACGTGCGTGAAGACTTTGACGCCAGCCGGCTGTTGTGGGGCCTGGACGACCTTGGCTTCGACGCCAGGTTGGTCGAGGGCGGCGTGGACAAGCTGCGCCGCGCAGCACTACCTGCGCTGGCCCTGACCCGCAGCGGCCGGGTTGTGCTGCTCGGCAAGGTGGATGCCGATGCCCTCCACGTGCAGCGGGACCCGGACCAGCCGCCGCAGGCAGTGCCCGCGGCGGCCTTCGCGGGCGAGTTCGCCAATACCTGGATCGAAGCCAGCCGCAGCGTGGCATCCCTGACCGATGGCACGGCCAATGCCGGTGTCTCGGCGTTCGGCTTTGGCTGGTTCTGGCAGGCCATCAAGAAATACAAGGCCGAACTCACGCAAGTGTTGCTGGCCTCGTTCGTCGTGCAGATTTTTGCACTGGTGACGCCGCTTGCCTTTCAGGTCGTGATCGACAAGGTGCTGACCCACCGCTCGCAGGCGACGCTGGTCGTGATGCTGGTGGCGCTGGCTGGCGTGGCGCTGTTCGAGGCGATGTTGACTGGCCTGCGTCAGTACCTGCTCTCGCATACGACCAATCGCGTCGATGTCGAACTTGGCGCACGCCTGTTCCGGCACCTGATGCGCCTGCCGATGTCGTACTTCAACTCGCGCCGCGCCGGTGACGTGATTGCGTCGATGCGCGAACTGGAGACGGCGCGCAACTTCCTGACCGGGCAGGCGCTGACCGCCTGGCTGGACCTGTTCTTCGCGATGGTGTTCCTGGCGGTCATGTTCTACTACAGCCCGCTCCTGACCATCATCGTGATCTGCTTCCTGCCGATCTTCTTTGGCGCGTCGTATGTCGTCAGCCCGATGCTGCGCAAGAAGCTGGAAGACAAGTTCGCGCTGGGCGCCGACAACCAGGCGTTCCTGGTGGAGACCATTGGCGCGATGGAGACCCTGAAGGGTCAGGCGGTTGAAGCCAGCTGGCAGCGCCGCTGGGAAAGCCGGCTGGTGCGCTACGCGGTGGCCGCATTCGAATCGGGCCATACCGGCAACTGGACCAATCAGGTCATCAATCTGACCAGCAAGGTATTGACCGTGGTGCTGCTGGGCGTCGGTGCCATGCAGGTGATCGACGGCAACCTCACCGTGGGCGGGTTGATCGCTTTCAATATGCTGTCGGGCCGGGTCAATGCACCGATCATCAAGCTCTCGTCGCTGTGGCAGGAGTTCCAGCAGATGCGCGTGGCGGTCAAGCGCCTGGGCGCCATCATGGATACGCCGACCGAGGCGGGCCAGTTCTCGGACCAGACTCAACGGGCAGCGATCCAGGGCTTTGTCCGCTTCGACCGCGTCAGCTTTGCCTATCAGGCCGACGGCGCTGAAGTGCTGTCGGATGTCTCGTTCTCTGTTCCCGCTGGGGAAGTCGTGGGTGTGGTTGGCGTATCTGGTGCCGGAAAGACGACGCTGATTCGCCAGTTGCAGCGCCTCTACTCACCCACCGGTGGCAGGATCACGATTGACGGAATCGACCTGGCGACAGTGGACACGGCCTGGCTGCGTAGCCAGGTAGGCGTGGTGTCGCAGGATGTCGCGCTGATGAACATGTCGGTGCGCGACAACATCGCCATCTCCGATCCGGGCCTGTCGCTTGAGGCCGTGATGGCAGCTGCCGAGCTGGCCGGAGCGCACGATTTCATCAACGCCTTGCCCCAAGGCTACGGCACCGTGATCGGTGAGCGCGGCAGCCTGCTGTCGGGCGGCCAGCGAGCCCGTATCGCCATCGCGCGGGCGCTTGCAACCAACCCGCGCCTGCTGTTGCTCGATGAGGCCACCGCCAGCCTGGACTACGAGTCCGAGCGGGTCATCCACGACAACCTGGAGAAGATCTGCGCGGGCCGCACCGTCTTCATCGTCGCACACCGCCTCTCCACGCTGCGCCTGGCCGACCGCATCCTGGTGCTCGATGGCGGGCAGCTTGTCGAGCAAGGCCATCACACTGAACTGATCACTGGTGCGGGCAAGTATCGCGCGTTGTTCGAGGCGTCGCGTGTGCTGGAAACCCTCACTATCAAGCACAAGGCCCCGGTACAACCGTTGCCGGGAGCCGCCCATGTCTGAACCGATGAAGCCTGACCAGCAAGCGGCAGCGGATGCTTTTGCCACTGCCGCCATGGGCATCGCCAACCGCCGTCCGGCGCGCATGGCACGGATCGTCGCTGGCAGCATCTGCAGCATGGCTGTCCTTGCACTGGTCTACGCCACGATGGCGAAAATGGACGTGGTGGTCTCCGCGCAGGGCAAGGTGATTCCGTCGGGCAAGTCCAAGGTGGTGCAGCCGCTCGAAGCCGGCATCGTGCGCGAGATCCATGTGCGCGACGGTGAGAAGGTCAAGGCTGGCGCCGTCCTGGTCGAACTCGACCCGACCACCACTGCAGCAGACCGTGACCGGCTGCAGCGCGACCAATGGGAGGCCGTAGCCGGGGTGCAGCGGCTGACAGCGCTTCTCGACGGCAAGCCCACCATGCCGGCCGTCGAAGGCTTGCCTGCGGATATTGCCCGGACGCAGCAAGCGCTGCTCACCAGCGCGCTGGCCGAGCAACGCGCCAGGCTGGCGGCGCTCGACGCCGAGATCGCCCGCAAGCGTGCCGATCGGGACGGGGCCGCCGCCAGCCTGGAGCAGATCCGTGCCAGCCTGCCGCTTGTCACGAGGAAGAACGACATGCGCGAGGAACTGGTCAAGACCGGGCATATCGCCGAGACCGGCCTGATCGAGACGCGGCTGGAGCTGATCAACCTCAGGAAGGATCTGGCGTTGCAGACCAACCGGCTGGCCGAGGCCGGCGCGGGCCTGAACGCCGCACAGCAACAGCGCGCGCAGGCGGTGGCCGAGTTCAGTGCGCGGCATGCGGCGGAACTGGCCGAGGAAAGCCGCAAGGCTGCCACGGCCGAGCTGGAACTGGTCAAGGCCACGCAGCGGCGTGACCTGCAGACCCTGCGCGCACCGATCGACGGCATCGTCCAGCAACTGGCGGTGACCACCGTTGGCGGCGTGGTGACCCAGGCGCAGCCGGTGGCGATCGTGGTGCCCGAGAACACTGCGCTGGAAGTGGATGCTCAGGTGCAGAACAAGGACATCGGCTACGTGAAGCCCGGCCAGCGCGTCATAACCAAGGTGGAGACCTTTGACTTCACCCGCTTCGGCTATATCGAGGGTGAAGTGCAGTGGGTGGGTACCGACGCCATCAATGATCAGAAGCTGGGCCCTATTTATCCAGTGCGCATCAAACTCGACACGATGGCCACGCCGAACTCGGTCAATGGGCGCAGGGGCGCGCTTACCCCCGGGATGAGCGTGACCGCCGATATCCGCGTGGACGAGCGTCGCATGATTTCCTACTTCCTGTCGCCGCTGATGCGCTACAAGGATGAAGCCTTGCGGGAGCGGTGATGGCACGCATGCATGTTTTGAGCAGCGCTGCTGTGGCTGCGCTGGCCGCGGTCGGCGCGCTTGTCCCGAGCCAGGCCAGCGCCATCGACCTGCTGTCGGTCTACCGCATGGCACAGGGGAGCGACCCCACCTTCGAGGCATCACGCTACGCGCTGGAGGCCGGACGCGAGAAGCTGCCACAGGCTCGCGCCGGCGTGCTGCCCTCGATCAACCTGAATGGCAACGGCAATCGCCAGGACGGGCAATCGAGCTTCGCGGGCAGTCCGTTCACGGACCGCAGCGTGAATAGCTGGGCGTGGAACTTGCAGCTGTCGCAGCCGGTGGTGCGTGTCGCCAACTGGATCGGCGTGGCACAAGCGGGTGCACAGGTCGAGCAGGCCGAGGCACAGTTCGCGCAGGCCGAGAGCGACCTGATCCTGCGCACCTCGCAGGCCTACTTCGATCTGCTGACCGCGCGCGACAGCGTGACAGTTGCCCGGGCGCAATTGCGGGCCGTGGAGCAGCAGCGCGTGCTTGCCCAGCGCCGCTACGACGTGGGCGAGGCAACCATTACCGATGTGTACGAGTCGCAGTCCCGCCACGACCTGGGCCGCTCGCAGCTGGTGCAGGCGCTCAACGACCAGGAAGCGAAGCAGGCGGAACTCGAACGGCTGGTCGGGCCATTGTCCGAGCCTGTAGCGGGCCTGAAGGCTGACGTGACCCTGCCGGGTCCCGAGCCGAAGGATGTCAATGCCTGGATGGGGCATGCGCGGGAGAACAACCCGGTAGTCCGCACGCAGTTGGCAGCGGTCGAAGTTGCCGAGAAAGAGCTGTCCCGGAACCGCGCGGCGCACTTGCCGACGCTGGATTTCACGGCTGGCTATGGCAACAACTACACCTCGGGTTCGATGACCTCGCCCGCGGACATCGAGAACCGGGTCAAGTCCGGCACCATCGGGCTGCAGCTGACAATCCCGATCTACCAGGGCGGCGCCGTCAACTCGCGCGTGACCGAGGCGATCGCCAATCGATACAAGTCGCGCGCAGAGCTGGAAGCGGCGCGGCGCCAGGCGGCGACGCAGGCGCGGCAAGCTTACGGTGGTGTGACGAGCGGCCTGTCCCAGGTCGAGGCGCTGACTTCTGCGGTCACGTCGAGCCTGGATTCGGTCAACGCGAACAAGATCGGCTACCGGATCGGCACGCGCGTGAACATCGACGTGCTCAATGCCGAGCAACAACTCTTTGCGGCCCAGCGTGATCTCGCGAAGGCACGCTACGACACCATCCTGCAAGGCATGCGGCTGAAGGCGGCGGCGGGCACGCTGACTGAGGTGGATGTGCAGAGCGTGAATGCGCTGCTGACCAATAACGCACAGCAGGAAACGCCGGCAGTGCCCGCCATGCCAGCTGCTGCCAGCATGAAACAATCCAGGACGAGTATCCAATGACTATCCCGACCGACAACGAACAGCTGATGAAGTTTGCTGCCGAGCAAGCGCAGCGCGTCATCAAGAAGATCCCGCTGCTGGGGCCGGTGTCGTGGCTGATGATGAACAACCCAACCACGCGCCACAATTTCTTCGCTGACCTGGAATGGCGCGTGATGCCGCCGCTGATCCTGGAGCAGGCCAAGCTGTATATGCGGGGCGAAATGCCCACGGCCTTCGTGACCTGGGCCTATCTCTCCGACGCTGTGGTCGAGCGGTTTGCCAAGCCGCCATACCAATTGGCGCCCGGAGATTGGAAGTCGGGCGACAAGCCGTTCCTGATCGACGTGTTCGCCCCCTACGGCGGGGCCAAGGACGTGCTGGCTGATCTGAGGGCGACGGTATTCAAGGGCAAGGTGCTACATCAATTAGCACCGGAGGGCGAGCGAACGATGCGCGTGCTGGAGGAGTAAGCCGCAGCGGGCCGGTGGCCCGCCTACCGCGTCACTATTCCGCCCGAATATCCGCCCGCGCCGCCACCGCCCGCATCTCCGGCAATTCCTTCTCCACCCGCGCCTTCACCGCCGCGCCATTGCCATAAGCCGGCGTCAGCGCCAGTTCGACCATGCGTGCCTTGGTAGCCGGCGCGTTGGCGACGTCGGCCAGGGCCTTCTCCAGTTTCTGCTGTACTGGCGCGGGCAGGCCCGCGGGTGCCAGCAGCGCGAACCACGTGCCCATCTGGAAGCCGGGATACCCGCTCTCCGCGACAGTCGGCACTTGCGGCAACGCCGGCAGTCGCTGCGGCGACAGCACCGCCACCGGCCGGATCTTGCCGCCCTTGATCAGCGGCAGGGTGGCCACGACGGTATCGACGGCGACCTGCACCTGGCCGCCGGCCAGCGCGGTCAGGCTGGGGGCGCTGCCGTTGAAGGGCACGTGGACCATGCGGATGCCGGTGGCGGACTTGAGCATCTCCGCGCCGAAATGCACCGAGGAGCCGGCGCCGAACGAGCCGTAGGAGAACTTGTCGGGGTGGGCCTTGGCCTGCGTCACCAGATCCTTGAGCGAGGTGATCTGCGTGTCCGGATTGGCTACCAGCACCAGGCTCATGTCGGCGACCAGGCCCAGCGGGGTGAAGCTCTTGATGGGGTCGTAGCCCAGGTGTTGGCGGATGGCCGGGTTCAGCGTCAGCGTGGTGCTGGCCGCCAGCAGCAGCGTGTAGCCGTCGGGCGCGGCCTTGGATACCTGGGTGGCGCCGATCACGGTGCTGGCGCCGGGCTTGTTCTCGACCACCACCGGCTGGCCGAGCTTTTCGCCGAGGCCGACTGCCAGCAGGCGGCCCAGCACGTCAGTGGCGCCGCCCGCGGCGAAGGGCACCACCAGCCGGATCGGGCGGTCCGGCCAGGATTGGGCCTGCGCGGCGGCGGGCGTTGCGGACAGCACCGCGGTCAGGGCGGCGGCGCAGGCGAGAAACGGCTTCAGGGGCATTGCGGTCATCGTTGGCACTCCTGCCGGCAGTTGTAGGAATAGAAGGCAATCGGAAGCAATACGAAACGGGCCGGGACCAGCCGAAGGCTCAATCGAGCCAGGGGCTGCGCACGCGCGAGAAGCCGCCGGCCTGGTCATAGGCATGGCCGAGCTGCAGCACCGCGGCGTCGGCCTGCGCCGGGCCGATGATCTGGATGCCGGCCGGCAGGCCCTGGGGGCCGAAGCCGGCGGGTGCGGCCAGGGCGGGCAGCCCGGCCATGGTGGCCGGCACCACGACCTGCATCCAGCGGTGGTAGGTGTCCATGTCGCGGCCGTCGATGGCGTGCGGCCAGTCCCAGTCGGCATCGAACGGAAACACCTGCGCGGCCGGCAGCACCAGGTAGTCGAAGCGCTCGAACAGCGAGCGCAGTGCCTGGTACCACGCGCTGCGCTCGCACAGGGCTTCGTACACGCGCGTGCCCGGCAGGGCCAGGCCGCGCTCGATCTCCCATGCGGCCTCAGGCTTGAGCAGCGCGCGCTTGGCCGGGTCGTGGTACAGCGCCGCGTTGGCGCCAGCCACCGAGAAGCTGCGCAGGTCGATCCACGCGTGCCACAGTCGCTCCAGGTCGAACTCGGGCAGCGCGGTGTCGACGGTGCAGCCGAGCGTGCGCAGGTGCGTGAGCGCCTGTTCGCAGGTATCGAGCACGCCGGCTTCGGTCGGCAGGTGGCCGCCCAGGTTGCCCAGCCAGCCGATGCGCACACCGGCCCAGTCGCGTTCGGGCGGCAGCGTGAAGGTGCCGGGCGCCTCTGTGCGGTGCGTCAGCGGCAGGCGCGCATCGAAGCCGGCCTGCACCGACAGCAGCAGGGCCAGGTCCGGCACGTTGCGCGCCATCGGGCCGGCCACGCTGAACTGCTGGAAGAAGACCTCGTCGCCCGGGCCGTGCGGCACGCAGCCGACCGAGGTGCGCAGGCCATACACGTGGTTGAACGCCGCGGGCGTGCGCAGCGACCCCATCATGTCAGAGCCATCCGCCACCGGCAGCATGTGCAGCGCCACGGCCACCGCGGCGCCGCCGCTGCTGCCGCCGGCGGAGCGCGCCGGGTCGAAGGCGTTGCGGGTGGTGCCGTAGACCGGATTGTAGGTATGGCCGCCCAGGCCAAACTCCGGCGAGTTGGTGCGCCCGACGAAGACCGCGCCGCCGGCGCGCATGCGCTCGAAGATCACGGCGTCGGACTCGCTGACCTGCCCGGCGAAGATCGGCGAGCCCTTGGTGGTGACCATGCCCGCGGCCGGGCTGATGTCCTTGGGCGCCTGCGGGAAGCCGTGCAGCGGACCGCGGCTGGCGCCGCGTGCCAGTTCGGCGTCGAGCCCGGCGGCCTGCGCGCGCAAGGTGTCGCGCTCCACCGGCGCCACGATGGCATTGACGCGCGGGTTATGGCGGTCGATCTGGCCAAGGAAGGCATCGAGCACTTCCACGCACGAGACCTCGCGCGCATGGATGGCGCGCGACAGGGCGACGGCATCGAGTTCGGTGATGGGATCGGGGGTCTGGGTGGGCGCCATGGCTCGGGTGTCTCCTGTGGTGTCGGGAAAAAGCATACGGGCGACGCACGGTTTCCCGCAATCGATGATTTTTTCAAATATCCTTGCGTAAAACGCAAACCAGCCCCGGAGCCGCCCATGCTGTCGCATCGCCTGCAGGAAACCTCGCTGCGCTATTTCCTGGAGGTGATACGCAGCGGCTCGCTGACCGAGGCGGCGCAGCGGCTGAATGTCACCGTGTCGGCCGTGAGCCGCCAGGTCGCCGCGCTCGAAGCGTTGCTCGGCGTGCCGCTGTTCGACCGCCGGCCGCGTGGCATGGTGGCGAGCGCCGCCGGGGAGTTGCTGGCAGCCTATGCCCTGCGCGGCGCGCTGGAAGCCGATCGGGTGGTGTCAGAGATTGCCGCGCTGCAGGGCCTGCGCCGGGGCCGGGTGCGGGTGGCCAGCTCGGCGGGGTTTGCGATCGAGTTCCTGCCGCGCATCATTGCCGAATTCCGCCAGCGCTATCCGGGCCTGCAGTTTCATGTGCGCGTGGCGCCGCCGGCGGAGGTCACCGGCATCGTGCTGCATGGCGAGGCGGACATTGGCATCACCTACAGCCGCGCCGCGGAGCAGGGCATCCGCGTGGAGCACCGGCAGCCCGCGCCGGTGATCGCCATCATGCGGCCGGACCATCCGCTGGCGCGCTTTCGCAGCGTCACGCTGGCCCAGATGCAGCCTTATCCCCTGGCGCTGCCGGAGGGCGACAACACCGTGCGCCAGCTGTTCGACATCGCTTGCGGCGAACGCGGGGTGGTGTTCGAGCCGGTGCTGGTGACCAACCACTTCGAGACCCTGACCAGCTTCGTGCTGCATGGTGGCGGGCTGTCGATCTCCGGCGCCGTCACCGTGGGCGACAGGTTGCGCCGCGGTGAACTGCATGCCGCCTCGATCCGGGAGCGCGGCATGCGCAGCCGCGCGGTCGAGCTGCAGACGCTGGCCGGCCGCACATTGCCTGAGGGTGTGCGTGCGTTCCTGGGGTTTATCCGCGAACGGCTGGCGGCAGAGGTTGGCGTGGCGGGCGCCTAGGCCGTTCTCGGCCTGGAGCGCCCGCCACCGTTGGCGTTATCCGCGCCAGGTGCTGCCGGTCACATCGCTGGTGCTGCGGGCTTCGGGGGCCTCGCGGCGCACGCGGATGTCGTTGTTGACTTCCTTGACGCCGTAGGTGCCGTCGGCCAGGTCTTCGATATAGAACTTCTGGCCGCGGTCGCGCACGGTGCCGGTCAGTGACACCACGCCTTCGCTGACGTCGACGCTGACGTCGCTGACGTCAACGCCGCGCGCGTAGCTGAGCTGCTCGCAGATCTGGTCGCGGATGCGCTCGTCGCTGCGCTGGTAGCCGCGCGGGCCGGTGCGGCGTTCGGAGCTGCCGAACCAGTCGCCCACGGCTTCGCCGATGCGGCGGCCCAGGTTGTAGAGCACGCCATGCGAGCCTTCGCGCTCGTCATCGGGGCTGTCGGTTTCCCAGCCGCGGCGCTGCGCATATTCCCGGTAGCCCGGGCTGTGGCGCCGGATTTCATAGCGCTGCTTCTCTTCCCAGTCCTCGTGCGGGTCGACCCAGTAGCGGGTGTCGCTGCGCAGGTCGCTGAAGTGGGTGTCATGGCCGCGCGTGCGCGGCGATTCACGCGGATCCCGTGCGCGTTCGGCGCTGCGGCGCCACTGGCGCTCGGCGTTGTCGTCGTCGCGTTGCCACGCCTGCGGGTCGCGCCATTCGCTGGCACGCTCCCAGCCATAGCCGCCGTTCAGGCCGTAGCGCAGGTTGCTGCCGTAACGCTCGCTGGACGGGTGTTCCGGGTACCTGCGGGCGCCGTACACTTCGTTGAAATCCCGGTCCGGGCGGGCAGGGTCGCCGTAGCTGGTCTGGCCCGGGGCCATTTGCTGGCGCCGACGCCGCGCTTGCCAGCGCTCCTGTTCGGATTCAGGTTGCCAGTCATCGTCCTGCCATGCCTGGCGGCGTTGGCGCGCGTTGCGCGCATTGCGCTCATCGTAGTAGTAGCCCATGCTGTTTTCCTGACAGTGTGCGTGTGGCGCCATGTGCGGGCGCACATGCCGTGCGCGAACCGCTGGCGGGTAATCAGGAAGGGGCAAGATTCGTACCGTGTGGAGGGGTGCCCCGCGGACGGGGGTTTGCGGCACTTTGGCGTGCACTACCGTGCAACGGTTTCAGAGCTTGTAAGGGATGCAGGGCAGGACGGGCGTGCCGTGCCGCAGGATCCACATGGTGCGGGCAGGGGGACGCCAAACGCATAGCCTGGGGCGAGGCGGCCATTCCGCCGCCCGTCGCCGCCTTTGGCTGGTTTACTTCGTGCTGCTGGTCTTGGTCGACTTTGTCGATTTGGTCGACTTGGTGGTCGTGGCTGCCTTGGCGGGAGCGGCTGCGCTGCCGGCAGCTGCCGTGGTATTGGCCGCTGGTTCGATCTTCGACTTGCTGAACGCGAAATAGCATTCGGTATTGCTGCTGTTGGCCATTTCCGAATCGCGCGTGGCCAGCACGCCGGTGACGTTGACCTTGTCCCCGGTCTGCAGGTTGCTGATCTTCTTCTGGTTGACCATCAGCGCGTCGCGCATCAGCGCCTTGCCGGTGCACTGCGGATTGACCGAGTCCTTGAAGTAGACGGCGATGGTGTCGTCCGACTTGCCCAGGCCATCCACCTTGGTGATGCGGGACACCGTACCCGATACCAGGATTGCCTGCGAATCCCACTTCTTCTTCGCGGTGATTTCGTTCTTCTTCCAGTCCGACCAGATATCGCCCAGCGAAGCCGGCTTCGGATCCGCCAGCATGCGGAAGTCGCCGCTCAGCACGTCGCCGGTGCCGTCGAGCACGCCGCTGATGGAGGACATTGCGCCGTCCATCGATTCACACCCCGCCAGCAACCCGGCCAGCGCCAGCCCTACCACCAGTTTTCCCGTCTTCATTTCTTTTTTTCTCCAGGTCCGCCAGCACCCTCGGCTGACGCCGGGGCATTGTATTCGTACAGCCTGCAAAATCCAACAGAACTGGCAAAAACGCTCTATTTCCGGAAAAAATGGGGGTGGTATCCCCCGAACGGGGCTATCCGGCCACGGGCTCAGGAGCCGGCCGGTTCGGCGCCTCCCCAGAATATGGGATGGGCAACGGCGCGCGGCCATGCGATGAGTCAGGGGCGGCTGACAAGCGCGGCGGCGTTTACCCTGAAGAGAGCCGCCCGGCCGTCCCATGCGCGGGCGGATATGTCAGAATCCGCCGTCGTACGCGGCACAGCATGCGGCAGGACGGGCAGCGAGACTGGCCGGACAACCAGCAGCACAGCGGGCGGCACAACGGCACGGCTCGGGAACACAGGCATGGCAAGCACAACAAGAGTCCTGATCGTCGAGGACGATCCCGCGGCACTGAGCCGGCTGGTGCAGGCCGTCGAGATGCATGCGCCGGCCACCGTGGTGGCAGGCTGCACCGCCAGCGCGGCGGAAGCGCTGGCCTGGCTGGCGCAGCACCAGCCCGACGTGCTGCTGTGCGACCTCGGCCTGCCGGACGGCAGCGGCATTGACGTGATCCGCGCCGCGCGCGAGCGCTATCCCGCCTGCGACTGCATGGTGGTCACGGTGTTCGGCGACGACCAGCACGTGCTGGCCAGCATCGAGGCGGGCGCCATCGGCTACCTGCTCAAGGACGAAACCACGGACCGCATCGCCGCCTCCATCGGCGAACTGCGCGCGGGCGGATCGCCGATGAGCCCGCTGATCGCGCGGCAGGTGGTGAACCGGCTGCGCGGCGCGCCGGCCGAGGCGGTTGCGCGCGATGCCGCGGCCACCGGCGCGGTGGTGCTGTCGGTGCGCGAGAACGAGATCCTGGACCTGATCTCGCGCGGCTATACCTATGCCGAGACTGCCCGCTACCTGGGTCTGAGCGTGCATACCGTGCAATCGCACATCAAGAACATCTACGGCAAGCTGGCGGTGCGCTCGCGCGGCGAGGCCGTGTTCGAGGCGGCCAAGCTGGGCCTGCTCAAGTCCTTGTGACCCCCCATGCTGCATCGGCCGCGCCACCTCCGGACCGTGCTTGCCGTGCTGCTGGCATGGGCCTGCCTGATGTTGCCCGGCATGGCGGCAGCCGCGGGCACGATGGAACTGGCCGCGGCCACGCGCTCGGCCACGCTGACCGACGGCACGGCGCTGCCGGCGCTCCCGCTGACGCTGCCTGACTACTGGGATCGGGAGCAGCCGGGCAAGTCCGGCACGCTGGTCTACGAACTGCGCTTTGACCGCAACTGGCCCGCGGCTGACCCCGGGGGGCTGTTCGTGCCATGGGCCGGCGGCAGCTACGAGGTGCGCCTCAATGGCGTGCTGATCGCCGCCGGCGGGCGCCTGGACGCCCCCTCGTCGGCGCTGGCCAAGCGCCCCTACTACGCGGCCGTGCCGCCCGAACTGGCGCGCGCGCACGGCAATCTGCTGCGCATCACCGTGGCGGCGCGCGCCTATGCGCGCTCGGGCCTGCTGCCGGTGACGGTGGGCCCGGCCGCTGAAGTGCGCGCGCAGTTCGACCAGGCCTTCCGCCTGCGCGTGGTCGGCCCGCTGATTGCGGCGGTGCTCAGTGTCGTGCTGGGCGGCCTCGCGCTGCTGATCTGGTGGCGCCAGCGCGATCCGCTGTTCGGCCTGTACGGGCTGGCCGAGGTCGCCTGGAGCGTGCGCCTGCTCGACTACTTTGTCGATGACCTGGCGATTCCCGCGGAGTTGCGCAGCTATGTCGTCGCCGCCGCGCGCGAGGTATTCCTGGGCGCCATCGCCAGGTTCTGCCTGCTGGTGATCCGCGTGCCGTGGCGCTGGCTGCATCGCACCCTCAACGCCTACCTGTGGCTGGCGCTGCCGGTGATCGCGCCGCTGGCCGCCATGTCAAGCCACCCGATGGTCTTTCCGCTGAGCTGGCTGGTCAAGGTGGGCATCATCCTGACCGTGGCCGGCGCGATGGTATGGGGCGCATTGCGCCGGCCCAGCCGCGAGGCAACGCTGCTGGCCGCCACCGTGGGCGTGTCGGCGGTGCTGTTCCTGGCGGACTGGATCAAGGTCTGGCTGACCGGCGACTACTACTGGGTCCATTCCATGACCCGCTATGTGTCGGTGCCGTTCAGCGTGGTGATGGCGTGGATGCTGGTGGAGCGCTACACCAGCGCGGTGCAGAGCCTGCAGGACGCCAACCAGGTGCTGACCGAGCGCGTCGCGCAGCGCGAGGCGCAGCTGCGCGCGGCCTTCGCGCGCACGCAGAAGATCGCCGCGGAGGAGACCGCGCTGCGCGAGCGCGGCCGCATCCTGCGCGACATGCACGATGGCCTGGGCAGCCAGCTTGTCACCACGATCTCGATGCTGGAATCCGGCAAGGCCAGCTCGCCGGAAATCGCCGTGCAGGTCCGGCACGCCCTGGATTCGCTGAAGCTTTCCATCGACGCCATGCAGGACACCGGCGGCGACCTGGCGGCGGTGCTGGGCAACCTGCGCTACCGCCTGGGTCCGCGCATCGCCGATGGCGGCCTCGATATCCACTGGGAGGTCGAGCGCCTGCCCGCGCTGGCGCATTTCACCGCGCGCAAGGTGCAGGAGCTGCAATACCTGCTGCTCGAAGGCATCACCAACGTGCTGCAGCACGCGCGGGCAACGGCCCTTACCGTGACCGCCCACGCGGACATGGACGCGCAAGTGATCCGGATTACGCTGGCCGACAACGGCCGCGGCTTCGACACCGGGGCCACGCGCGGCGGGCGCGGGCTGCGCAATATGCACGTGCGCGCGGCGGCCATCGGCGGCCGGTTGCAGATCCGGTCGGCGCCGGGCAGTACGGCACTGACGGTGGAGGTTCCGCTGGCGCCGGGAGACGGCGAGGAGGCCGGCACGGACGGGGAGGGGCTCGCGCCCGTCGCGTAGAGGGCCGGGCGGCGTGGCCCTCAGCGCGTGCCACGCAGACCTTTGTGCGCATCGTCGAGGCCGGCAGCCTGTCGATCGCGGCAGCGCAGCTGCAGACGACCCAGCGCACCGTCAGCCGGCGCCTGCAGACGCTGGAGCGGCTGCTCGGCGTGCGCCTGCTGCAGCGCTCCACGCATGCGATGAAGCTGACCGAGGACGGCGAGCGCTGCTATGAGCGTGCCAAGGAACTGGTGGCCGACTGGACCATGTTCGAGGCCGACGTGCGCGGGGTCGGGCATGCGCCGGCAGGCACGCTGCGGGTGGTGGTGCCGCACGCTTTCGGGCAGGAGCTGCTGGTCGGCCCGCTGGCCGGCTTCCTGCAGCAGTACACCGACGTCTCGGTGGAATGGCTGCTGCATGACCGCACCCCGGATTTCATCGCCGAGGCTATCGATTGCGCGATCCATGTGGGCGAGGAGCATGAACCCGGCGTGGTGGCGGTGCGGCTCGCCGACGTGCCGCGCGCGGTCTTTGCCGCACCGTCGCTGTTTGAGGGCAAGCCGCTGCCACGCCGGCCGGAAGACCTTGAGGGCCTGCCATGGCTGGCGCTGCGCACCTTCTATCGCAACGAGGTCGTGCTGCAGAACACGCAGACGCCCCTGCCCGATACCCCACACGTCTTCGGTGCACGCGGGTAGGCAGCGGTGCCGACACTGCCCGTAACCCGTGCCTTCTGCCCCACTTCAGCGCGTTTTCTGCACTGGATTTGCGCATTATCAAGACCTTCGCAATCCGTGCTTCAGGCCTGCAAATCAAGGCCGATAGGAGGAAAACCAAGCCAAGTTCCGCGACCGCCATGACTCCCATTTTCCTTCCCGCCGAGCGCCTGATGGCGCGCCTGAATATCAACCGCAAGCTCGCGCTCATAGCCGTGCTGTTCCTGGTGCCGCTATGCGGCGCCATGTACGTGGTGCTGAGCGATGCGGCGCGATTGATCCGCACCACCGGCGATGAAGCGCGGGGGCTCGCCGTGGTCGGGCATGCGCTCGACTTCATGCGCGAGACCCAGGTCCGGCGCGGCGCTGCCAATGCGGTGTTGTCGGGCAATACAGCCTTTCGTGCCACCTTCGATGCGGCCGACAACAAGGCCGCGGCCGGCCTGGCGGGGCTGACGCGCAGCATCGCGGAAAATCCTGCCTTCGAACTGGCAGCGGGGGCGCGCAAGCTGGAGCAGGACTGGCAGCATCTGCGCGGGCTGGGCCTGGACACCACGGCCGGGCCGCTGTTCGAGCGCCACAGCGCGCTGGTGCGGCAGACGCAGGTGTTTATCGGCGACGTGGCCGAGCGCTCGCAACTCGCACTGGACAGTGAAGCGGGCTCGTACTACCTGATCAACCTGCTGGTGGGACCGATGCCGCGCCTGGCTGAGCTGAGCGCGCTGGCGCGCGGCCGCGGGGCCGGCATCATCGCTCAGGGCGGCTATGCCGATGCCGCGCAGCAGGCGGGCCTGGGCGCGCTCGCCGAGCAGATCCACGACGGGCTGGAAACGGTGCGGCGCGACATCGCGCGCGTCGGGAACGCGGCACCGGCGTACCGGCCGCGCATCGACGCCGCGCTGGCGCGGCTCGCCGCGATGGACAACTTCCATCGCACGCTCAAGGTCCGGATGCTGGGCGCGACCGGCATCGACATCGATGCCAGGACATATTTCGACGAGGCCACCGCGGCCATCGAAGGCGTGGCTGCCGCCAACAAGGCGTTTGCCGAGGTCGCGGGCGCCATGCTGGCACAGCGTGTCGCGGTGCAGGAAAGGCAGTTCGTGTTGCTGGCGGGCATTGCGCTGGTGACCGTGGCCGCCGCGTTCTACCTGTTCATCGGCTTCAGCCGCGGCATGCGCGGCGACGTGCGGCAGGTCGCTGAGATGGTCGAGCGCATCAACGCGGGTGACCTGACCCTGCGCATCGCGGTGCGCGGGCGCGACGAACTGAGCGAGATCAAGCGGCACCTGCTGTCGCTGGTGGACAGCTGGCGCGCGCTGATCGGCGACACCAAGGCCGGCGCGCACAACGTGCTGGCGGCGGCGGGCGATATCGCGCAGGGCAATATCGACCTGTCGCAGCGCACCGAGGAGCAGGCCTCGTCGCTGGAGCAGACCGCGGCCAGCATGGAGCAGCTGACGGCCACCGTGCAGCAGAACGCCAGCAATGCCGGCCAGGCCAGCGAGCTGGCGCGCGAGGCGTCTGACGTGGCGCGCGCCGGCGGCGACGCGGTCGGGCGGATGCAGCAGACCATGCAGGAGATCGAGGCCGATTCGCGGCGCATCGTCGACATCATCGCGGTGATCGACGGCATCGCCTTCCAGACCAATATCCTGGCGCTGAACGCGGCGGTGGAGGCCGCGCGCGCGGGCGAGGCCGGCCGCGGCTTCGCGGTGGTGGCGACCGAAGTGCGCGGGCTGGCGCAGCGCGCCGGCAGCTCGGCCAAGGAGATCCGCACGCTGATCTCGCAATCGGCGCAGCGCGTGGCGTCGGGCAACACGCTGGCGCTGGACGTTGCCGCAACCATGGAGAACACCGTTGCCGCCATCGGCCGCGTGACAGCGATGATGGATGAGATCAGCCATGCGTCGCGCGAGCAGAGCAGCGGCATCGCCCAGGTCAACCAGGCGGTGACGCAGATGGACCAGGTCACGCAGCAGAACGCCGCGCTGGTGGAGGAGGCCGCCGCCGCGGCGCAGTCGCTGCAGGAGCAGGCGCTGCATATGCAGCGGGCGGTGGCGGTATTCCGGACCGAAGCGCAAGCCTAGTCCGCCTCGCGGTGCTCAGCGCCGGAAGATCCAGATCACGACCGACACCAGCACCGACACCAGGATGCAGGTCGTGATCGGAAAGTAGAAGCTGAACCCGTCCCGGACGATATGGATATCGCCGGGCAGCCGCCCGAACGGCAGCTTCGACAGCCAGGGCCAGGCAGCGGCGGCTGCGATCAGCAGGCAGCCAAGGATGAGAAGCACGCGTTGCATGATCGGATGGATTCGGTTGGGCCGGCGGCTTGCCGCGCCGCGTGTCCTGAGACGTTGGACAGGCACGTCGCCGCAGGATTGCATCGGCTCGGCACGCCGGGGGCGAGACTATAGGTCGTGGGTTTCGGAATGTAAATTGAGAGTTGGCGCTCTTTACATGAAATTTCGTTATGCCGCCGAAATGCCGCACGGCTAGTCTGCTAGTAAATTTCACGACCAGCCGGTTTCCTGATAGAAAGCACTCTCCGCTTACCCAGATGTTCAATCTGGTTCCACAAAAATGGCTCGTTCCGGTGAAAGCCCCCACGCTGGACGGCCAATTTCCCGCCGGGTTAACGCTAATTCTGGGTCGCAATGCCTGCTGCCTAAGATTTCGTTCAATTGGAGAACATCAGTTCGCAATTAGAACAAAATCGCATGTCCGGCCTGCAGGACGGCTAGTGCGATTTCCAGGCAAACGGAGACAGCAGTGCAACATCCCACCCAAACCAAAGGCGGCGTCGCAGACGTCCAGGCCTTGATCGACGGCCAGCGGTTCACTGGTTACCAGTGGCTCATTCTTGGCCTGTGCTTCCTGATTGTGGCCGTTGACGGCTTCGATACCGCGGCAATGGGCTATATCGCGCCGGCGCTGGTGCAGGACTGGGGGATCGAGAAAGCAGCCCTCGGGCCCGTCATGAGCGCGGCCCTGTTCGGTCTTGCCTTCGGTGCGATCTTCGCCGGTCCGCTGGCTGATCGGGTCGGCCGCAAGAAGGTGCTGGTGCTGTCAGTCTTGTTCTTTGGCGCCTGCAGTCTCGCCACCGCGTTTGCGCCCACGCTGGGCTGGCTCACGGTCTGGCGCTTCCTGACCGGCCTTGGCCTGGGCGCCGCCATGCCCAATGCCGTGACGCTGACATCGGAGTTCGCGCCGCAACGCCGCCGTGCGGTGCTGGTGAACACCATGTTCTGCGGCTTTCCGCTGGGTTCCGCGGCCGGAGGCTTTGTCGCCGCCGCGATGATTCCGCACTTCGGCTGGCATAGCGTGCTGCTGCTTGGCGGCATTGTGCCACTTGCGCTCGCGCTGTTGCTGGTGGTGCTGTTGCCCGAGTCCGTGCGCTACATGGTCCTGCGCAAGTATCCGGCCGACCAGATTTGCAAGGTGCTGCGGCGCGTGACCGGCGCAGACCTGCCCGAAGCCAGCACCTTCATCATCGGCGAGCAGGCCCCTGCGACCCGATCCGCGATCGGCACCGTGCTGGCCCCCGGCTATCGCCTGGGCTCGGCGATGCTGTGGTCCACTTACTTCATGGGCCTCGTCATCTTCTACCTGCTGACGAGCTGGATGCCGACGCTGATGAAGGACGCCGGTTTTTCGATCCAGCACGCGTCATTCCTGACGGCGCTGTTTCCGCTCGGTGGCGGCATCGGCACCATCGCGGCCGGCTGGTTCATGGACCGCTTCAATCCGAACAAGGTCATCGCCATCACCTACGCCGCAACCGGCGTGCTGATCTACGCAGTAGGCCACGGCACCGGCAGCCAGGTGCTGCTGGGCGTGCTGATCTTCCTCGCCGGTACGGCCATGAACGGTGCCCAGTCTTCGATGCCTTCGCTGGCCGCGGCCTTTTACCCGACGCAGGGCCGCGCTACCGGCGTTGCCTGGATGCTTGGCATCGGCCGCTTCGGCGGCATCACCGGTGCGCTGCTCGGTGCCGAACTGCTGCGCCTGCACCTTGGCTTCGACACGATCTTTACGCTGCTCACCGTGCCGGCGTTCCTGGCCGCCGGTGCACTGCTGGTGAAGCATTTCAGCAGCCGCACCGCGGCTGCCGCCGACTCGGACTCGGTCAATGGCAGCGCAAGCGTGGCAAGTCACTGAGCGGCATCAGGCTGGGCCGCGGCGCGAATGCAGTTCGCCAGCGCCTCGGCCATCGGTGTGAGCGTGCGGTCGCCGTGCCGCAGCAGGCCGATCGGTTCCTCGGTGCCCTGCGTATCGATCGGCAGCAGCGCCAGCTCCCCCTCGGATACCGCGCGCCGGGTTGCGGAGAGCGGCGCGGCCCACACGCTGTCGCTCTGCCGGGCCAGCAGCCGTCCGAGATAGGCGTCCGAGGTTTCCACGCATCCGCCCGGCAGGGGCAGGCCGTGCCGGGCGAGCAGGCTTTCCGTGTTGTGGCGGGGAATCGAGCCCGCGGCCGGAATCACCAGCGGCCACGCCAGTGCGTCAACCAGGGTTGGCCGCGATACGGCGGCGAGGGGATGCCCGGGACGAACCGCCAGTGCCAGCGAGTCCGGGCCCAGGGCCTCGAACCACAGGCTCTCCATGGCCACCGGGTCATCCATCCGGCCAATGACCAGGTCGACCACATCCGCCTTGAGCTGGTCGATAAGGTTGCGGTTCATGCCGGTCTGCACGGCAAGGCCGACTTCGGGATGCGCGGCGCGAAAACGCAGCAGGGCGTCGGTCAGCACGGCCGGCACCACGCTCGGCAGCGCACCCAGCCGGATGCGCTCTTGCGGCAGTGCATCCGCGCCGGCCATGCTGTCCGCCGCGGCATCGATATCCGCGAGGATGCGCAGCGCGTGGCGCAGGAAGCGCGTGCCGGCGGTGGTCAGTTCGGTGCCGGCCCGCTGCCGCACCAGCAAACGGCTGCCGGCCAGTTCCTCGAGCTCGCTCAGTGTCTTGGAGACGGCCGGCTGGGTCAGGCCCAGGCGTTCGGCGGCGCGGCCCAGGTGCTGGGTCTGCGATACCGCCACGAAGCAATAGAGGTGCCGCAGCCGCACGCGATTGCGGAAGATTTCGAGCGCGGGAGGTGCCTGTGGTTTCATGCCTAAAAGTTATCGTATTTCGATGTAATCTTAATTTACATGACTTTATGTGCTGTTTAAAGTCAAGCCATTCCAATGACAAGGAGACTGCGCGATGACCCGTCTTGCCCAGTACCGCCGTCCCTACTGGGACACCCAGCCCGAATACCGCTTCGATCCCTATGCCTCGACGCAGAAGCGCTCGCCGGGCCAACCGCTGGTTGCGCTGCCGCAGTCGCTGTCTGAAGTGACCGGTCCGACCTTCGGCGCCGAGTTCGTCCGCGAAGGTGACAACGACCTCACCGCCGGCAACGGCGGCGAGCCCATCGGCGAGCGCATCCTCGTGACCGGCCGCGTGCTCGACGAGAACGGCCGGCCGGTGCCGAATGCGCTGGTCGAGGTCTGGCAGGCCAACGCCGCCGGCCGCTACCTGCACAAGCGCGACCAGCACGACGCCCCGCTCGACCCGCATTTCTCGGGCGAGGGCCGCGCCGTGACCGACGCCAACGGGCACTACCAGTTCAAGACCATCAAGCCCGGCGCCTATCCCTGGCGCAACCACCACAACGCCTGGCGGCCGCAGCACATCCACTTCTCGCTGTTCGGCAATGCCTACGCCACGCGCCTGGTGACGCAGATGTACTTCCCCGGCGATCCCCTGCTGCCGTTCGACCCGATCTTCAACTGCGTGCCGGACGAGAAAGCGCGCAACCGCCTGATCGCCGCCTTCGACTGGGAGACCACCCAGCCCGAATACGCGCTCGGCTACCGTTTCGATATCGTGCTGCGTGGCCGCGATGCCACGCCGATGGAGTAAGACCATGCTTTACGCCACCGCATCCCAGACCGTCGGCCCTTATCTCCATATCGGCCTGAGCGGCCTGAACTGCGCCGACCTGACCGCCAGCGCCCCGGAACTGGCCGGCCAGCGCATCGTGATCGAAGGCCGCGTGACCGACGGCGACGGCGAGCCCGTGCCGGACGGCATGGTCGAGATCTGGCAGGCCAACCCTGCCGGCCGCTACCGCCATCCTGAAGACACCCGCGAACTGCCGCTGGTGCCCGGCTTCACCGGCTTCGGCCGTGTGCCGACCGAGGCCGACGGCTCGTTCCGCTTTGTCACCGTCAAGCCGGGCGCCGTGCCGGGCCCGGACGGACGGCCGCAGGCGCCGCACATCATGGTGTCGGTGTTCATGCGCGGCCTGGTCAGGCATGTGGCCACGCGCATGTACTTCCCGGACGAAGCGGCGGCCAATGCCGCCGATGCCGTGTTGGCGCTGGTCCCCGCCGAGCGCCGCGGCACGCTGGTTGCCAGCGATGCCGGCAACGGTACGCTGCGCTGGGACGTGGCGCTGCAGGGGCAGGCCGAGACAGTGTTCTTCGACATCTGAAGACCCCGCTGCCGGCAACAGACGCATAATCGGGTGGCCGTCGATGTCACGGCCACTCACGCTACCCATCGCCCCCAATGCCAACCGCTTCGCGTCTCACCGATCCCATGTCCGGCAGCCCGGCCGTGCTGGACATTTTCTCCGACGCCGGCACGGTGCAGCGCATGCTTGCCGTGGAGGCCGCGCTCGCGCGCGCCGAAGCCGACAGCGGCGTGATCCCTGCCGCGGCCGCTGCCGTGATCTCCGACGTCTGCCGCGACCCCGGCATCATTGACCGCGACGCGCTTGCGCAAGCCGCGGTCGCCGCCGGCAATCTCGCCATTCCCTTCGTCAGGCAACTGACCGCCGCCGTGGCCGCGCGCGATGCCGAGGCGGCGCGCTTTGTCCACTGGGGCGCCACCAGCCAGGACATCATCGACACCGCACTGGTGCTCCAGGCCGGCGACGCGCTGCGCGCGCTGGATGCCGACCTGGTGCGCCTGGGCGCAGCCTGCGCCGCGCTGGCTTCTGCGCATCGGGCCACGCCGATGGTCGCGCGCACCTGGCTGCAGCATGCATTGCCGGCCAGCTTCGGCCTCAAGGCCGCGGGCTGGCTCGATGCGCTGCGCCGCGATCTCGGCCGTCTCGATACCACCCGTGTCCAGGCCCGCGTGCTGCAGTTCGGCGGCGCCGCCGGCACGCTCGCCAGCCTTGGCAATGCGGCACCCGCGGTGACCGCCGCGCTGGCCCGCGAACTGGACCTGGCCGCGCCCGTGCTGCCGTGGCACGCGCATCGCGACCGCATGGTCGAGATCGCCACCACACTGGGCATGATGACCGGCACGCTCGGCAAGATGGCGCGCGATATCTCGCTGATGATGCAGACCGAAGTGGCGGAAGTGGCCGAGCCTGCCGGCCCCGGCCGCGGCGGCTCCAGCACCATGCCGCACAAGCGCAACCCGGTCGGCTGCGCGGCGGTGCTGACGGCCGCGGTGCGCGTGCCGCCGCTGGTGGCGACGATGCTGGCGGGCATGGTGCAGGAACATGAGCGTGCCCTGGGGGGCTGGCAGGCCGAGTGGGACACACTGCCGCAGATCGTGACGCTGGCCGCCGGCGCGCTGCGCCAGATGGGTGAGGTCGTGGCGGGGCTGCAGGTCGATGCGGCGCGCATGCGCGCCAACCTCGGCCTCACCCATGGCCTGATCCTCGGCGAGGCGGCGATGCTTGAACTTGGCAGCAGGATCGGCCGGCTGCCGGCGCACCATCTGGTGGAACGCGCCTCGCAACGTGCGGTGGCCGACGGCACCAGCCTGCGTGACGCGCTGGCCAGTACGCTGCAATCCGACCCGGCCCATGCCGGCCTGCTCGATGACGCCGCGCTGGATCGCCTTGCCGACCCCGCCAACTACGCGGGCCAGTCCGCGGCCTTTGCGGACGCTGCCGTGCAGGCCTGGCAATCCGCACTGGTGGCGCGCCAGTCCTGAAACTGCCCTGAGCCCGGAACTATCACGACGCGCCGGTCACGCCGCCGGCCGCGCCCCCAAGGAGACTGCATTGCCCTACCTCGACCACGCCGGTGCCCGGCTCTTCTACACCGTTGACGGCCCTGAGTCCGCGCCGGCCATCCTGTTCTCGAACTCGCTCGGCACCGACCACACCATGTGGGAGCCGCAGGCCGCCGCGCTGGCAGGGCGCTTTCGCGTGGTGCGCTACGACACCCGCGGCCACGGCCGCTCGACCGCACCGGGCGATGCCTTTACCGTGGCGCAGCTCGGGCAGGACGTCATCGCCATCCTGGATGCGCTGGGGATCGGGCAGGCGGTGTTCTGTGGCCTGTCGATGGGCGGGCTCACCGGGATGTGGCTGGGCATCCATGCGCCGCAGCGGTTCTCGCATATCGTGCTGGCCAATACCGCCGCGAAGATCGGCAATGCCGACGGCTGGAATTCCCGCATCGACACCGTGCTGCGCGAAGGCATGGCCGTGATGGTCGCGCCTTCGGTCGAGCGCTGGTTCACGCCGGGGTTTGCCGCCACGGCGGAGCGCGCGCTGGACGGCCTGCGCGATGTGCTCGCCGGGCTCGATCCGCGCGGCTATGCGGCCAGTTGCGCGGCCGTGCGCGACGCCGATTTCCGCGAGTCGGTGGCGTCGATAACGGTGCCCGTGCTGGTTATCGCCGGCAGCCAGGACCCGTCAACCAGCGCGCAGGAAGGCCGCGCGCTGGCCGACGCGATTCCCGGCGCCCGCTTTGTCGAACTGCCCGCCGCGCATATTTCCAGCTTCGAGCAGCCCGGCCGCTTCACGGCAGCGCTGCTCGATTTCGTGCGCGGCCGGCTGCCGGTGACCGATGATCATGCGCGCTACGACGCTGGCCTTGCCGTGCGGCGCGAGGTGCTGGGCAGTGCGCACGTGGACCGGTCGCTCGCGCGGCTGACACCGCTCAACGAGGAGTTCCAGAGCCTAATCACGCGCTATGCCTGGGGTGAGATCTGGACGCGCGAAGGCCTGCCGCGGCATACGCGCAGCCTGCTGACGATCGCCATGATGGTGGCGCTGAACCGCGCGGAGGAGCTTAAGCTGCATCTGCGCGCCGCCGCCAACAACGGCGTGACGCGCGACGAGATCAAGGAGGTGCTGCTGCAGGCCGCGATCTATTGCGGCGTGCCGGCGGCGAACTCGGCATTTCACCTGGCCGAGGAGGTGTTCGCCGAAATCGACCAGGCAGGCTGAGCGGTCAGCCCGCCGCATCCGCGGGCGGTGGCATCGCAAATGCCGGCAGCCGCGCACGCCCCGACTGCCGGAACTCAGTCGGCGCCTGCCCTACCAGCCGCGCAAAGAAGCGCGAGAAGTAGGCCGCGTCAGCGAACCCGAGCGACAGTGCGATGTGCTTGACCTCCAGGTCGCTGAACAGCAGGTCGCGCTGCGCCTCGGCCAGCACGCGCGCGTGGATCATCTGCAGGGCCGACTGCCCGCAAGCCTGGCGGCACACGCGGTTGAGCTGCGTGGGTGTGATGCCGATGGCGCCTGCATAGTGCGTGATGTCCTTGTGCTCACGATAGTCGGATTCGAGCAGCTGCTGGAACAGCCGGAAATGCCGCGCGGGCCGGCTGTCGCTGCGCGCCGCGGCCGGCGCGGCGGCATTGGCCAGCCGCGCGATGCCGATCAGCAGCAGCGTCAGCAATGCCGACAGCGACGCCCCGCGCCAGGCGGACACAGCTTCCATCTCGCCACGAACCAGTGCCAGCGTATCGGCCAGCGCGTGGCCCCGGCGCACGCGGTCGTGGCGCGGATCGGCGAACAGCGGTAGCGCATCCGGCACACCCGCCAGCAGTGTGCGCAGGTGGCTGTCGGTCATGGTCACGACCATGCCGTCGGTGTCCGGCGTGAAGACAAAGCCGTGGATGTGCCGTGGCGGCATCGTTACCAGCGAACCGCTGCGCAGCCGTTCGCGCCGCTCCTCCAGCAGGGCTTCGCCGGCGCCTGAGTGAATGTACAGAATTTGCAGGAATCGATCATGCCGATGGGGCTTGATCTCCCATCCGTGCAGGCGGCTGCGTGCGGCAATGGATTCGAAATGAAGCTGGTTTTCCAGCAGTTCTGAGGGATTGATGCCATACAGCGAGTACGTCGGGACAGGTTTCACGGTGGCTTAGGTGTTTACCATCGATGTTCCGATTGTCCTGTCATTGGTTCGATCTGTCCATTCCTTGGCGGGTCTGCGCCGACTATCTTTAGCGGCAGAAGACCGATACCCACAAGGAGACAAGACATGCGCACCCAGGTTGCCATCATCGGCGCCGGCCCGGCCGGCCTGCTGCTCGGCCAGTTGCTGACACGCGCCGGCATCGACAACATCATCATCGAACAACGCAGTCCCGAATACGTGCTTGGCCGCATCCGCGCGGGCATCCTGGAGAGCGTCACCGTCGACGCGCTGGAACGCGCCGGCGTGGCCGGGCGGCTGCATGCGGAAGGCCTGGTCCACCACGGCATCGCCCTGTCGTACGGCGGGCAGCGCCATCATATCGACCTGCATGCGCTGATCGGGCGCAGCGTCACGGTGTACGGGCAGACCGAGGTCACGCGCGACCTGATGGATGCGCGCCGCGCCGATGACACCCCCACCGTCTATGAAGCGCAGGAGGTGAGCGTGCACGGTTTCGACGGCAGCACGCCGTCGGTGCGCTATCGCAAGGATGGCGCCATGCACGAGGTGGCCTGCGACTACATCGCCGGCTGCGACGGTTTTCACGGCATCTGCCGCGAGAGCGTGCCGGCGGCGGCGCGGCAGGTGTTCGAGCGGGTCTATCCGTTTGGCTGGCTGGGGCTGTTGTCGGAGACGCCCCCCGTTGCCGATGAGCTGGTCTATGCCAGCCATGAGCGCGGCTTCGCGCTGTGCAGCATGCGTTCGCGCCACCGCAGCCGCTACTACGTGCAGGTGGCGGCTAGCGAGCGCGTGGAAGACTGGTCAGACGAGCGCTTCTGGCAGGAGCTGCGCAGCCGGCTCGATCCGCAGACGGCAAGCGCGCTGGTGACCGGGCCCAGCATCGAGAAAAGCATTGCGCCGCTGCGCAGCTTTGTGTGCGAGCCGATGCGTTTTGGCCGGCTGTTCCTGGCGGGCGACGCGGCGCATATCGTGCCGCCTACCGGGGCCAAGGGGTTGAACCTGGCGGCCAGTGATGTGCTGGCGTTGTCCGAAGGCTTTGAAGCCCGTTACCGCCATGCCGATGCCAGCGGCCTCGATGGCTATTCCGCGCGTTGCCTGCAGCGTGTGTGGAAGGCTGAGCGTTTCTCGTGGTGGATGACTTCGCTGTTGCACCGGTTTCCGGATGCGGATGCGTTCTCGTTGCGGATGCAGCAGGCGGAGCTGGACTATTTGGTGGGGTCGGAGGCTGCGTCGCGGGTGTTGGCGGAGAACTATGTGGGGTTGCCGTATTGAGCTGAGTGCACTGCGCGATTGCTGACAGCATTCGCATGCTGTGGGTGTGCTCCCCTCTCCCGCAAGCGGGAGAAGGGAGCACACAATCGGGTCCCCAGAACTCGGTAGAACTTGCCGGAAGCCGACGCTACGCGGCCAGCGAGCCGGCGTCCGACACCACCGCTTGCACCGCTTGCAGCGTGTCTCCAACCACCTCACCCACCAGTACCACGGCCGGGCTGGCCAGCCCCTCCGCGAGCGCTTCGGCGAGCGTGCCGAGCGAGCCGGCCCAGCTGCGTGCCTGCTCGCTGCCGGCATGCATCACCACCGCCGCCGGCATGTCGCTGCGCATCCCCGCCGCCAGCAAGCCGTCGCGGATCGCCGCGAGCCGGCTCATGCCCATATAGATCACCAGCGTGGTGCCGCCACGCACCAGCGCCTGCCAGTCGGGCGAGCCGTGCGCGCTGGTATGGCCGGTTACGAAGGTCACGCCGTGGCAGTGCGCGCGGTGCGTCAGCGCAATCCCCAGTGCCTGCGCGGCGGCCATGCCGCTGCTGATGCCATTGACGATCTCGACGGCCACGCCGTGGCCGCGCAGGAAGGCGGCCTCTTCGCCGCCGCGCCCGAACAGCAGCGGATCGCCGCCCTTGACGCGCGCCACGCTGCGCCCGTCCAGCGCATGCTGCAGCGTCAGCTGCTGGATGCGTTCCTGGCTGACCGAGCAGCGCCCGCCGCGCTTGCCGACCCACTCAACATGGGTGCCGGGACTGGCATAGCAGGACATCTCCGGCGCGACCAGGTCATCGACCAGCCAGACCTCGGCCGCGGCCAGCGCGCGCATGGCGCGTACCGTGACCAGGTCCGGGCTGCCGGGGCCGACGCCGACCAGCCAGACCTTGCCGGGTTTCAGGGGGGGGTTCATCTCGGGCTCCTGCAATGGGGGGCATCACCACGCCGGCTCAGTGGCTGGTGCCGGCCGAGCGCGTGGTCTTGTTGAAGACGTTGTACTTGCCGATGGGCTTGTCCATCGGCAGGCGCCTGACCTCCTGCAAGGTGGCCGCGTCGTAGACCACGATGGCGCCGTCGCGCTCCATCAGGCTGACCAGCGCGTAGCGCCCGTCGCGCGTGAATTCGACGTGGGCAGCGGTGCGCCCCGGGCTCGGCGTGACGCTGCCGACCACCCGCAGGCCTTGCTTGTCGATCACCTGCAGCGTGTCGCGCTTCGGGCTCATCATGGCGTCGGCCCAGGCGTAGGGGGTGTTTTCATGGCTGCGCAGGAAGAAGCCCGGACCGTTGGTCGGTATGGTGGAGACCGTGTGCCAGTCCTGCATGTCGATCACCGTGATGCGGCCTTGCCCGAGGTCGGGCGAGGCCATCACTTCACGGCCATCGCGCTGCCAGGTGATGCCGCTGCCCAGGTGCGGCATGCCGCCAAGCGCAAGCGCCGCGACCTTGCGGCCCTGCAGCAGGTCGATCACCTGGCCGCCACCCTTGCGCGAAGCGCCCAGGATATGGCGATAGGACTGATCGAAGAAGAAGTCGTCGAGCACGTCGTCCAGCACCACCACGCGCGGGGCCAGCGCCGGCAGCGGCGCACCGGCCGCATCGGCATACGGAATCTCCCAGACCTCGGCGATATCCTTCAGCGCGGCAATAAAGCTGTGGCGCGGCGCGGCGTCGTAGACGGCGGAGACGCGCGAGGCCTCGCCATTGCGCCCCTTCACCTCGATCACCCGCGCCAGCGACAGGTCGTCGGCATTGAGCAGCACCAGCGTGCGCGGCAGCGTATTGCCGGCCAGCACCCAGCGGCCATCATCGCTGACGGCGACGTTGCGCGTGTTCACGCCGACCCGGATCTCCGCCACATAGGCCAGGTTCCACAGGTCGTACTTGCTGACCCAGCCATCGCGGCTGGCCAGGTAGACATAGCGGCCGTCGCGGCTGAACTTGGGGCCGCCGTGCAGCGCAAAACGGGTGGCAAAGCGATGGACCGGTGCCAGCCGGTCCCCGTCGAGCACGGTCATATGATGGCTGCCGGCCTCCACTACCACGAACAGGTTGTGCGGATCGGCGCTGAACACCGGCCGCGCCGGCAGGCTGCCGGGGGCGTGGTGGACGATATGGCTGGCGCGGATGGCCTCCGCGCTCCATTGCGGCGTGGCTGCGGGTGCCGTGCGCAGCCAGCGCGCCAGGGCCTGCAAGTCAGGCTCGGCCAGCGTGGCGGCGAATTCCGGCATCTGCGTGGCGGCGCGCCCATCATGCAGCACCTGGTCAAGTTCGCCGGCGCGCAAGCGCTCCAGGCTTTCCGGCAGCAGCGCGGGGCCCATGGCGCCGAGGCGGTCGGCGCCATGGCAGGCGGCGCAGTGCTGGCTGTAGAGCGCCGCGGGGTCGGCGGCCATGGCGGCCTGCGCGGCGCCGGCAAGGGCCAGGGTGACCAGCCATCGGAGCACAGTCTTCATGCCGCGACCTCCGTGCCCGGCGCATGCGCGATCTCGGCATCGCTCAGGTAGCAGCCCGGGTCTTCCGCCCAGGCGTTGCCTGTCAGCGCAAAGGCGCGCACCCGGGTATTGCCGTTGCAGATGGCGCGATATGCGCAGCCTGAGCAACGCCCCTGCAGCGGACGCGGCTTGCTGGCCAGGCCCGCCATCAGCGGATCGGCGCGGCTGGCCCAGATCTCGCCGAACGGCCGCTCGCGCACATTGCCCACGGTCACCTGCCACCACATCGTGTCGGGATGGACATTGCCGAGGTTGTCGATATTGGCCACGCCGACCCCGGTGGCGTTGCCGCCCCAGTGTTCCAGCCGCTGGCGCATATCCGCCAGGCGGTGCGGCAAGTGCCTGGCGATCCAGTACAGCAGGTACACGCCATCCGCATCGTTGTTGCCGGTGACGAAGTCGCCCGCATGGCCCTGCTGCGTGCGCTGCCAGACGTGGTCGAACAGCCAGTCGAGCGCGGCGCGGGTGCGCGCATGGTGCGCGTCTTCGGCGCGATGGCTGCGTGCACGGCCAGCATAGTTGAAGTGCGACAGGTAGAACTTGTCGATGCCCTCGCGCTCGCTCAGCGCCACCAGGTCGGGCAGTTGTGCCGCGTTGGCTTCGGTCAGCGTCATGCGCACGCCCACGCGCAGACCGGCCGCGCGCGCAATGCGCAGGCCCGTCAGCGCCTGCACAAAGGCGCCGTCGCTGCGGCGGAAGCGGTCGTGCGTGGCGGGCAGGCCGTCCAGGCTGACGCCGACGTAGTCGAAGCCCGCCGCCGCTAGCCGCGCGGCATGCGCTGCATCAAGCAGCGTGCCGTTGGACGACAGCGACAGGTGGAAGCCGAGCGCGCGCGCCCGTGCGGCAATCTCGTAGAGGTCCGGCCGCAGCAGCGGTTCGCCCCCGGACAGGATCAGCGCGGGTACGCGCGCATCGCGCAACTGATCGAGCACGCGCAGCGCCTCGGCGGTATCCAGCTCGCCCTTGAAGTCCGTGTCGGCGGAGGTGGCATAGCAGTGCCGGCAGTTGAGGTTGCAGCGGCGGATCAGGTTCCAGATCACCACCGGGCCGGCGGGCTTGCGCGGCGGCGGCACCGGGCCGGCATCGCGCAGGGCTTCCATGAAGCGGGACAGGCGGAACATGGGCGGGGTTTCCTATTGGTCTGGGCCGGGCGGCGGCAGGCGCAGCCCGGTTTTCTTGAGGATGCGGGTGGACCACAGCACGTCGTGCGCGCGGCAGGCGTCGCCAAGCAGTGCCGCGATCACGGCAACCTGCGGCGCGGCGTCTTCGCGGGAGCGCGCATGGACCATCGCGAACAGGTTGTAGGGCCAATGCGGCAAGTGGCGCGGACGGCAATAGCAATGGCTGACGAAGGGCAGGGCGCCGATGCGCTGGCCCAGCGTGTCGATGCACGCATCGTCCACGTCCCACACGGTCATGCCGTTGGCGCGCCAGCCCAGCCGGTAGTGGTTGGGAACGGCGCCGATACGGCGCAGCACGCCGCGCGCCTGCATCGCGGCGAGCCGCGCAATCACTTCCTGCTCGGTCAGGCCGAGTGCGCCGGCCACTGCCGCGTAGGGCGCCGGCACCAGCGGCAGTCCTGCTTGCGTGGCGCGGATCAGCGCCAGGTCGACGGGATCGACAGGCTCGGGCATCAGGCGGGCAGGTAGAGGTTGACGAAGAACTCGCGTTCCTTGGGGAACGGCAGGATCTCGACGCCGGCCGCCGCCGCAATGCGCGCGAGTACCGGCGCGACATCTCCCCGCCTCGCCACCGCCAGCACGAACCACAGGTTCAGGTGATGGGTGCGCGCGTAGTGGTGGGCGACCTCGGGGTGCGCGTTGATGGCGGCGATCACGGCGTCCATCCGTGCGGCGGGCGCATGGCAGGCGCACAGCACGAAGCTTCCGCCTGCGCGCTCGATCTGGTAGAGCGGGCCGAAGCGCGTCAGCACGCCCGCGGCAAGCAGTGCGCGCAGCCGCTCCAGCAGTTCGGTCTCGGTGATGCCGAGGGCCGACGCGGCTTCGGCATACGGATGCGGCACCAGCGGCAGCCCGCGCTGCAGCGCGTTGATGATGCGGCGGTCGAGCGGGTCGAGTGCGGCGATTGCACCGGTCATGCCGACACCTGCATGGCATAGCGTGTGCCGCGCTGCTTGTAGCAGCGCGTGCCGACCAGCACGGTCCCGGGCGCATGTTCCAGCCCGGCGGTGGCATGGATGCGCGCCAGCGCGGGCTGCAAGTCCTGCGCATTGCGCGCATGGACCATCGCAAACAGGTTGTAGGGCCAGTCGGGCAGCCGGCGCGCGCGGCGGTAGCACAGGGTCACGCGCGCCTGCCGGGCCAGCCGCATGCCGATGGCGTCCACGTGTGCGTCGGGCACATCCCACACGCACATGGCGTTGTGGCCGAAGCCGAAGCGCCCATGCTGCAGCACCACGCCCAGGCGCCGGATCACGCCCTGCGCGGACCAGCGCGTCAGCCGCTCCAGGACCTGAGGCATCGCCATCCGCGCTTGCGCTGCCAGTGCGTGGAACGGGCGCGGCGTCAGCGGCAGGCCGGCTTCCAGTGCGGCCACCAGGCGCCAGTCGTCATCGTCCAGGGCGACAGGCGCGGCGGGAGCGGCGGGAGCGGCCGCGCTGGCAGCGCGGCGGGCGCGTGCGCTGCCCGGGCGCGCGAGCGGGAAGCCGAGGTCGATGTGATACTCGCGGGCCATCGGCAGGTCCAGCGGCGCCAGGCCGGTCATGTCCCCGATCGATGCCAGCGTGACATCGAGCATGCGACGCTCGCGCGCACCCGCGACGAACCACAGGTTGTACGGGTGGCCGCTGCGCGCATAGTTGTGGCTGACCGCCGCGCAGGCGCTGACGCGCGCCGCCACGCGGTCCAGCTGGGCCGGCGGCACGGACAGCGCCGCCAGCGTGCTGACGCCGATCACGTTGGGCGCGAACACGGCGCCGACGCGGCTGATGCGCCCGCTGCCCAGGTCGCGCGCCAGCAGGCTCAGCAGCGTGTGCTCGCACAGGCCGAGCTTGCCGGCCAGCGCCTGGTAGGGCCGCGGCTGCAGCGGGAAATCGCGCTGCAGGGTGTCGTAGACGCTCAGTTCATCGTACATGGTGCCCCTTTACATGCCGAACCGTTGCGCGCGCACGGTGAAGAAGATGCCGCTGGGGTTGTCGGCGGGCAGCGTGGCAATTCGCGCCAGGCTGGCGGTGTCGTAGACCTCGACACGGTCGTCGTCGCGGCAGGACAGCCACAGCGCCTCGCCCTTGGGCGTGAACTCCATGTGCAGCACGCCGCGGCAGGGATGCAGCGTGCGCACCACCTGGCGCGTGGCGGTGTCGATCACCTGCACCGTGTCGTTGTGGGGGAAGGCGAAGTTGACCCAGACCTGGCGCCCGTCGGGTCGTGCCATCACAAAGACCGGCTGGCCGGCCAGGGCCACGCGCGCGGCCTGCTGCCAGCCGTTGGCGGGATCGGCCACCAGCACCTCATGACGGCCGATCGCCGGCAGCCAGGCCATGCCCTGGGCCATGGCCCAGCCGCGCAGGTGCGGCATCTTGTAGACCGGCAGCGGCGCGCTGCCGCGGCCGTAGCCGGAGAGCACGCGGCGCGACTGCAGTGGCGCCTGCCACAGGTCGACCAGCGCCAGGCCGTCCTCACCGAACAGCCCGGCCAGGTACCAGCGGCCGTCGGGCGTGGCCAGTCCGTCGTACGGCTCGCGGCCGGCGGGCAGGCGTGTCACCTGCGGCTGGCGCGGATCGCTGGCGTCGATGATCCAGACCTCGCCGGATTCGAACAGGCTGGCGGCAAAGCGGCGGCCGGGCAGGTCGACCAGGCCCACCACCTTGGAGCGGTGGCCGTCATTGCCGATGGCCGGCAGCTCCGCCAGCGGCTCAAGCGTCTGGGCGTCGAACAGGCGGATGCCGCCGGGCGCGTAGTTCTGCGCGGCCACCACGCGGCCATCCTGCGAGATCGCGCCGCCGATGCTGTTGCCCGCCTGCAGCACGCGGTGGGTGATGCGGGCGCCGAGCAGGTCCACGCGCGTCAGGCCGCCGTCGCGGCCGAAGACATAGGCGTAGCGTGCATCGCGCGAGAACACCACGCTGGCGTGGGACAAATCGCCCAGTCCTTCCACGGTTGCCAGCCGGGTCATGCCGGTGGTCTCGACGATCTGCAGCCGTCCGGCGGCGCGCTCCACCACCACGCCCAGGTCGCCGGTGCCGCGCACGGCGCTGGCACAACCGGCCACCAGCGCGGCGGCAACGGTGGCGCACAAGGCCGCGGCCAGGCCGCGGATCAGTTGCCTTGCGGCGAGGCGGCCGGTGGCTTGCCGGCCTGCAGTCGATCGATCAGCCATTGGGCTTCATCCTGCGTCATGAAAGGTTGCCAGGGCGGCATCGCGGTGCCGGGGCGGCCGTACAGCACGGTGGCCACCAGGCCCTCGGGCGGCTTGCCGGACAGTGCCTCGCGCGTCAGCGGCGGGCCCAGCCCGCCGCGCAGCGTCATGCCGTGGCAGGCGCCGCAGTCATCGCGCAGCCAGTGCGCAAGCTGCGCCTGCCGGGCAGGATTGGGCTGGGCCGCCGCGCCGGGCGCTGCACCCAGCAGGGCTGTTGCCAGCCCCGCCAGTGCAGCGCGCCGCCAGGCGATGTGATTACGCATGGTGGCGCCGGCTCAGTACACGTCGTGCTGCGTGTTGTAGGCGTTGAACTTGCCGGTCGGGGTGATCAGGCGCTTGTCCTTGATCACGGTCTTGAGCGTGCGGGTCTTGTCGTCGACCACCACCAGCGCGGACTCGCCGTCCTTGGTGCCCCAGACCGAGAACCAGACCTCGTCGCCGGCCTTGTTGTACTCGGCCTGCACCACGCGCCTGGCGCCCGCGCCCTTGAGGTCGGCCCAGTCGGCGATCGGCAGCACCTTGTAGCCGGCTTCCAGGTTGCGCGTGTCGAACACCGCCACCGACTGGTTGAGCTTGGCGTCAGGGTTCAGCGGCGTGTCGACCCACAGGTTGGACGACTTCGGGTGGGTCTTGATGAAGAGCGAGCCCCCGCCCTGGCCCTTGATGGTCTGCACCACCTTCCACGCCTGCGCGGGGTGTCCGGCCGGATCGGTGCCGATCAGGCTGATGGTCTCGTCGCCAAGGTGGCTGGTGGTCCAGACCGGGCCGAACTTCGGATGCGTGAAGTTGGCGCCGCGCCCCGGATGCGGGGTCTTGCCCACGTCGATCAGCGCGGCCAGCTTGTTCTCCTTGGTGTCGACCACGGCGATCTTGTCGGACGCATTGGCGGCCACCAGGAAGTAGCGGCCGGTGGCGTCGAAGCCGCCGTCATGCAGGAACTTGGCTGAATCAATCGTGGTGGTCTTCAGGTTGGGCAGGTCCGAGTAGTCGACCATCAGGATCTTGCCGGTCTCCTTGGCATTGATCACGAACTCCGGATGGAAATGGCTGGCGACGATGGCCGCCACGCGCGGCTCGGGGTGGTATTCGTTGTCCACGGTCATGCCGCGCGTGGAGACCACCTTGAGCGGCTTGAGCGTGTCGCCTTCCATGATCACGTACTGCGGCGGCCAGTAGGAGCCAGCCACGGCATACTTGTCTTCATAGCCCTTGTACTTGGAGGTCTCGACCGAGCGTGCCTCCATGCCGATCTTCACTTCGGCGACGATATCGGGCTTGGGCAGCCACAGATCGATCAGGTCCAGCCGCGCGTCGCGGCCGATCACGTACAGGTAGCGCCCGGACGCCGACATGCGCGAGATATGCACCGCGTAGCCGGTCTTGACGATATTGATGATCTGCTTGCTGTCGCCGTCGATCAGCGCCACTTCGCCGGCGTCGCGCAGCGTGACCGAGAAGAGATTGTCCAGGTTGTACTGGTTCATCTTCCTGGTCGGGCGCTGGGCCACCGGCAGGATGTCCTTGCGGCTTTTTTCGATATCGGCCAGCGAGTACTCGGGCGGGGTCGGCGGGTCGAGCTGGATATAGCGCGCCATCAGGTCGACTTCCTTGTCGGAGAGGTCGCCCGAGGTGCCCCAGTTGGGCATGCCGGCGGGGCTGCCGTACTTGATGAAGGTCTTCAGGTACTCGGTGCCGCGTGCGCGGGTGATGTCAGGCGTCAGCGCCTTGCCGGTCGCGCCCTTGCGCAGCACGCCGTGGCAGCCGGCGCAGCGCTCGAAGTAGATCTGCCGGGCGTGGTCGAACTCAGCGGCAGTTAGGGTGGGGATGGCGGCCTTCTGTTCCGCTTTCGGTTCTGCCTTGGTGGCTGCATGTGGCAGCCCGAGCCAGAGTGAGAGCGGCAATGCCGCGATTGCCGGGTACAGCCAGTTTTTTGCTTTCATGGGTGCCGTGGATCAGCGGTGAGGAAAGCGGTTTCGCGGTGCCCATGCCTGCGTGGCGGGCACCTGTCGTCATGTGGAAATCATGCGGACACACTGACGACATGGAATTGACTGGCATCAAACGACGGCGGTGGTGCGGGAACGAAGTGTGGGGTGGTTGATGCTTGTGGTTGCTATGGTGCAAGCGCACCGTGAAGGCGATGCGCTTGCAAGGGCATGCTTCAGGTCGCGCCCAGGCGGTCGCGCGTGCGCCTGGCCACGTTCGTTGTCCACGGGAACGCGCTCTGGTACTGCTGGATGAACTGCTCGATCTCGCCGCGCTGCCGCAGCGACAGGCCGATCATGTCCAGCCCTTCGATAAACATGCGGCGGTGCCGTGCCGACAGCTCGAAGGCGTAGTTGCCGGAGGGGGTGCGCACGCGCATCGCCCCGACATCGATGCTGATGGTGTTGCCCGCGTCCGCGTCCACGTCGTTCATCAACTGCTCGATCACCTCGCGCGGCAGCATCACCAGCAGCAGCCGGTTGTTCATCGCGTTCGAATAGAAGATCTCGCCGAAGCTCGGCGCAATCACGGCGCGGATGCCGAATTGCTGCAGGCCCCAGACGGCGTGCTCGCGGCTGGAGCCGCAGCCGAAGTTGGCGCCGCTTACCAAGATGCTGGTGCCGGCGTACTCGGGCCGGTTCAGCACGAAGCCAGGGCGCGGCGCGCCGCTGGCATCGAAGCGGTGGTCGTAGAGGATGCCCTCGGCCAGCCCGGCCTTGTCGATCCCGCGCAGGAACTGCTTGGGGATGATCTGGTCGGTATCGAGGTTCTCGAAGCGGATGGCGGCGCCTTTGCCGGCGATGCAGGTGGGTTCAGGCATGGGTGATCTCCAGCTTGCGGACGTCGGTGATGACGCCGGTGACGGCGGCCGCGGCGGCCATGGCCGGGCTCATCAGGTGGGTGATGGCACCGCGTCCCTGCCGGCCCTCGAAATTGCGGTTGGTGGTGGAAGCGCAGCGTACGCCGTCGGCGAGCACGTCGTCGTTCATGGCCAGGCACATCGAGCAGCCCGGTTGCCGCCATTCAAAGCCGGCGGCGGTGAGGACTTCGGCCAGGCCCTCGCGCTCGGCCTGGGCCTTGACCGCGCCCGATCCGGGCACCACCATGGCCCGGACCCCGGCGGCCACCTTGCGGCCGCGCACCACGCTGGCCACCGCGCGCAGGTCCTCGATACGGCCGTTGGTGCAGGAGCCGATGAAGACGTGCTGGATCGGCGTGCCTGCCAGCGCGGCGCCCGGCTGCAGGTGCGTGTACGCCAGCGCGCGCTCGACCGAGCGCTGCTCGGCCTCGTCGAGCTGGTCTTCCGGGAACGGGATCTGGCCGGACACCGGCAGCACCTGGTCCGGGCTGGTGCCCCAGGTCACGTAGGGCTCGATCTCGCTTGCGTCGAACACGAAGTCCATGTCGAACACGGCGTCAGCATCGCTTTGGAGAGTCGCCCAGTAGCCGAGCGCGGCGTCGCGCTGCGGGCCTTCGATATCGACGGCGCGGCGCAGCACATAGTCGGTGGCGACCGCGTCCGGCGCGATCAGCGCGCCGCGCGCCGCGGCCTCCACGGTCATGTTGCACAGCGTGAAGCGTGCCTCGACGCTCAGGTCGCGGATCGCCGATCCGCAGTACTCCACCACATAGCCGCGCGCACCCTGCGCGCCGATCGCGCCGATGATCCTGAGGATCAGGTCCTTGGCGGTGGTGCCGGCGGGCAGCTTGCCGTCCACGCGGATGCGCATGGTCCTGGCCATCCGGTAGACCAGCGTCTGGGTGGCCAGCACATGCTCGACCTCGGAGGTGCCGATGCCGAAGCCCAGCGCGCCGAGCGCGCCATAGGTGGTGGTATGGCTGTCGCCGCAGATCACCACCATGCCCGGCCGGATCATGCCGTGCTCGGGCGCGATCACATGCTCGATGCCCTGCAGCGTGTCGTTGGTGTCGAACAGCGGGATCGCGTGCCGCTCGCAATTGGCACGCAGGTTGGTGGCCTGCAGCGCCGAGGCCGGGTCCGCGATCACGCGGATTGCGCTGGGGTGCGTCGGGATGATATGGCTGACCACCGAGACGTTCTGGCCGGGCACCAGCACGCCGCGGTCCTGTTCACGCAGCCCGGCGAAAGCCTGCGGGCTGGTGTACTCGTTCATCAGGTGCAGGTCGCAGTACAACAGCACATTGTCGTCGTCGATCCTGGCCACGGTATGGGAGTCGACCAGCTTCTGGTATAGCGTCTTGGGGGTCATGGCAACTGCCTTGTCTGTCGTTATTCCGCGGTGATGCCGCGCTGCCTGATCAGGTTGGCCCACACGGGCATCTCCTTTTCCAGGCGCTGGCGGGCGGCCTCGGGCGTGGTCGGGGTGGGCTCGAAGCCTTCCTTGAGCATGCGCTCACGGGTTGCCTGGGCGGCCAGCGCGGTGTTCAGCGTCGCGTTCAGCTTGTCGATCACGGGCCTGGGCGTGCCGGCCGGGGCAAACACCATGAACCAGGTCTCGAAGGCATAGCCGGGCAGGCCCGCCTCGGCCGCGGTCGGCACATTGGGCAACTGCGGCGCGCGCTTGCTGCCGGTGACGGCGAGCGCCTTGAGCTTGCCGCCCTGCACATGCTGCTGCGCGGCCGAGATCACCGGGAAGCTCATGTCGACCTGGCCCGCAATGGTGTCGACCAGGGCAGGGCCGCCGCCGCGGTACGGCACGTGGACGATGGAGACGTTGGCCACCGACTTGAACAGCTCGGCCGACATATGGAAGGTGCTGCCGTTGCCCGCGGACCCGTAGGTCAGCTTGCCCGGCGTGGCCCTGGCAGCGGCGATCAGTTCCTGCAGGTTCCTGGCGGGCACGTTGTTGTTGACCACCAGCACATGCTGCGAACTGGCGACCATGCCGATCGGGGCCAGGTCCTTCAGCGTGTCATACGGCATGCGCGGGAACAGGCCCGGGTTGATGGCCAGGGACACCGTCTGCAGGCCGATGGTGTAGCCGTCGGCGGCGGCCTTGGCCACGGCATCGACGCCGATATTGCCGCCGGCGCCGGCACGGTTCTCGACCACGATGGTGCCGCCCAGGCTCTTCGACCAGGCATCCGAGACCAGGCGGGCGGCGATGTCTGCGCTGCCGCCCGGGGCGTACGGCACGATCAGGCGTACCGGGCGCTGGGGATAGGACTGGGCCGCGGCCGTGCCGATCGACGCGGCACACAGCAGCAAGGCCGTGAGGTGGGCAACTTTCATGGGTGTCTCCTGGTTTAGGAATCGTTATGGAAACCATCGTATCATTCACCCAGAGGCACATAATTCAAACTCAGTTACTTCTTTGTTTCCTGGTATTCACTAATGGATAACCTCTCGGACGTCGCGTTCTTTGCGTGCATCAACAAGCACGGCAGCCTGGCCGGCGCGGCGCAGGAGCTTGGCGTGACGCCGCCCGCGGTCAGCAAGCGGCTGGCGGGGCTGGAGGCGCGGCTGCGCGTCCGGTTGCTGCACCGGACCACGCGCCGCATCAGCCTGACGCCGGAAGGGGAAAGCTATCTGGTGGAGGGCGCGCGGATCCTTGCGGAGATGGAGGCACTGGAGCGATCGATCGCGGGTACCGGCAGCACCCCGCACGGCTTGCTGAAGATCGGCGCAACGCTCGGCTTCGGACGGCGGCATATCGCGCCGGCGCTGTCGGGGTTCTCGCGCCGCTTTCCGAACATCGAAGTCCAGCTCTACCTGACCGACCGGCCCCTGAACCTGGTCGAGCAGGGCCTGGACGCCATGATCCACTTTGGCGAGATGCCGGACGTGAGGCTGACGGCGCGCCTGCTGGCCAACAACCGCCGCCTGCTCTGTGCCGCGCCGTCCTACCTGGAAGCGCGGGGCGAGCCGTCAAGCCCGCGCGAGCTGGCGCGGCACAACTGCATCTTCATCCGCGAAGCCGACGAGACCTTCGGCACCTGGCACCTGCGCCATGGCGCGCAGCAGGAGACCGTCAAGGTCCGCGGCACCATGAGCACCAATGACGGCGAGTCGGCGCTGGCCTGGGCGCTCGATGGCCAGGGCCTGATCGTGCGCTCCGAGTGGGATGTTGCGGAGCCCCTGCGCAGCGGCGCCCTGCGCCGGGTGCTGCCGCAATGGCAGTTCGCGCCCGCGGATATCCACCTGGTGTTCCCGGCGCGCAACCATCGTCCGGACAAGGTGCGGGCGCTGGTGGATTTCCTGCTGGAGCACTTTGCCAGCCACCGTGCCTCCGGCGCGGGCAGCCCGGACAGCAGCTGGTAGCCATCTGGCGGCGATCCTGCGCGGCACTGGAGCCGCGCCACCCGATACTGGGGGGCGATTCCGGCGCCGCTAGCGTCCATCATGACCGGCAATACCAGAAGCCCGACGGAAACACGCATGGAAACAGCCCCCACGCCCCAACCCGGACGCACGCTGCGTCACACCCGCCAGATCCAATGCCGCGGCTATCTGCGCGACGATGGCCTCTATGACATCGAGGCCGATATGGATGATATTTCCGCCGACGCCACCGAACTGCCCTTTGTCAGCGTGCCCGACGGGGGCTTCATTCACCAGATGCGCCTGTGCATGACGATCGACGCGGACCTGGTGATCCGGCGCTTCGAGGCCCGCACCGAGACCGGCCCGACGCCATACTGCGCGGAGATCAACGCCGCCTATCGGCAGCTCGAGGGCCTGCGCATCGGCGGCGGCTTCCGGCAGCAGGCCAGGGCGCGCCTGGGGGGCGCCAAGGGCTGTACCCACCTGACCGAGCTGCTGGGGCCGCTGGCCACCACCGCGATGCAGGCCATCATGTCGGTCCAGCGCGAACAGTCGCCGTGGCATGCCAAGCTGGCGGGAGACGAGCCCGTACCCCGGCCCTGGATACTGGACACCTGCCACGCCTACCGCAACGACGGCGAGGCCGTGAATGTCATCTGGCCGTTGCACCGTCGCGCGAGCGACTGAACGCGGCGGCCGCGCTCGCCGCCCCCGCCTCGTCCTTCATGGCGAGGATGAAGCCCCCCACCTGTGCAATGTCGTCAAGGGCCATGCAAGGCAGTACCGTGTCCATGCGCGCATCGCTGGCCAGCGCGACGATCGAAGGGTCGCCCGGGTAGTAGGGCGCGCGCCCGTGCGCCGGCCGGTAGACCTCGATGCGCGGAATCGCCTCGCGCCGGAAGCCTTCCACCAGCGTGATATCGGCCGGCCGCAGGCGCGCCACCTGCTCGGCCAGCGTCGGCTCGGCCTCGTCGGCCAGTTCGCGCACGATGGCGAAGCGATAGGGCGATGCCACCATCACCTCGGCCGCGCCGGCGGCGCGAAAGCGCGCGCTGTCCTTGCCCGGCGGCTCCAGTTCCAGCGGATGATGGCTGTGCTTGATCACGTTGACGGTCAGGCCCTGCGCGCGGAACCACGGCAGCAGTGCCGTGATCAGCGTGGTCTTGCCGCTGCCGGAGGTGCCGGTAATGCCAAGGATGAAGGGATGCATGGGGTCAGGGTTCGCAGGGTTCGCGGAGTTCAGTTTGGGCGGGCAGCGGGCACACCAGCGGCAGGAAGCTGTCGGCACGCTGCGAATAGGCCAGCAGCGCGCCGGCCTGCAAGTCGAAATACCAGCCGTGCAGCGTCAGCGTGCCGGCCTCCAGTGCGCGCCGCACGAACGGGAAAGTCTGCAGGTTGCGCAGCGACACCAGGATCGCCGCCTGTTCGCAGGCGCGCTGGCGCTCGGCGGCGCTGGCCGCGGCCAGGGTTTCCTCCAGCTGCCTGCGCGCTGGTGCCGCGATGCGCACCCAGGCGCCGATGTAGTCGGGGTCTTCGCTTTCGTCGGGCGGATGGTCGCCGGCGTCGGCCGGCTGCGCCAGCAAGGCACGGATGCCGCCGCAGCCGCCGTGGCCCATCACGATGATGCGCGCCACGCGCAGCTGCTGCACGGCAAACTGGATCGCCGCGGATACGCCGTGCAGGCTGCCTTCATGGCGGCCGGTGCAGGGCGGCACCAGGTTGCCGATATTGCGCACGGTAAAGAGCTCGCCCGGATCGCAGCCCAGCAGCAGGCCAGGATCGACGCGTGAATCGCTGCAGCCGATCAGCAGCGTGGGCGGCCGCTGGCCCGTGCGCAGCGTGTCGAACAGCCCGGGCTCGTCGTCGAAATAGCGTTGCTGGAAGCGTTCGAAACCTTTGAGCAGTTGTTCGATGTGATGCATGGCGGCGTCCGGGCGCTACTGCACCAGCGGGCTGTCGGCGCCCTCCAGCTCGATGCCTTCGATGCGCGCGCGCCCGATCAGCAGGCTGGCATACTGCTTCCAGGCACGGTCGCGCGCGGCGCTGGCCAGGGCGCGGGCAATGTCGCCGCGCACCGCATCGAAGGGCAGGCGCGTGCCGGGGCAGCGTTCCAGGATGCGCAGGATATGCAGGCCATAACGGGTCTCAAGCAAATGCGGCAGCACGCCGTCCTGCTGTCCGGCGAACAGCGCGCGCTCGAATTCCGGCGCGGTCTCGCCGCGGAACACGCGGCCAAGGCGGCCGCCGTTGGCGCCGCTCGGGCAGTTGGACAGCGCGCGGGCGTGCTCGGGAAAGGTGGAAGGATCGCCGCGCACCAGTGCCAGCGTCTGCGCGGCAATCTCGCGCAGCGCGTCCAGCGGCACGCGCGGCGTGACCTGGAACAGGATATGGTCGGCCTCGACCCATTCGCCGTCGCGAAAGCGCTCGGGGCGGCTGTCGTAGTGGCGGCGGCAGCTGGCTTCGTCGGGCTCGGGGATGCCGGCCTCGCGTTCCAGCAGGGCCAGCGCCAGGGCGTCGTCGTCCAGTCCTTCGGCGGCAAGGCCGATGCGGTCGGCTTCGGTGCGCACCAGTTGGCGCAGGATGGCCGAGATGGTGGCCAGCCGCGCCGGGTTGGCGGCATCGTGATGGTGGTCCAGCTCGCGTTCGATATCGGCGTCGCGGAGTTCCACGCCGTTGACGGTGACAGGCATGCTGTTTCTCCTTGTCGGGTGGCGGCGCTCAGCGGCTGCGCACCAGTTGCCAGGCGCGGCCGAGATAGCCGACCGAGGCGAAGCCGCTCCACACATGCACCAGCCGCGTGAACGGGAAGATCGCGAACAGCGTGATGCCCATGAACAGGTGCGCCTTGAACAGCAGCGGCGCATCGGCGATATAGCTGGCGGCATCGCCGCGCAGCGTGACGATGTGCTGTGCCCAGGTCATCAGCTGCACCATCATGTGGCCGTCCATGTGGCTGGCGGATTCGAAGATGGTGGACAGGCCCAGCAGCAGCGTCACCAGCAGCCACAGCAGCAGCACCTTGTCGCCGGTGCGGGTCACGGCCGACACGCGGGCGTTGGTCAGGCGGCGGTGCAGCAGGATCAGCAGGCCGGCCAGGCACATGGTGCCCATCACGCCGCCGGCGGCCATTGCCACGGCCTGCTTGAAGCCGTGCGAGACACCCAGCGCATCCCACACCGCCACCGGCGTCAGCAGGCCGACCAGGTGGCCGAAGAACAGGCCGAGGATGCCGACGTGGAACAGGATGTTACCGGTGCGCAGGTTGCCGCGGTACAGCACCTGCGAGCTGTCGGTCTTCCAGGTGTATTGCTCGCGCTCGAAGCGGGCCAGGCTGCCGAACAGGAAGATGGCGGCAGCGATGTACGGGTAGATGCCGTAGAGGAATTGGTGGAGGGTTGCCATGGTGTGTTAGCTCGCTAGGATCGATCGTGTGTTTGGCTTGCCTGTGTCTTAGCTGTTGCCGACTGTGTTCCCTCTTCCCCTCAGGGGGGAGGGGAGCAAACAGTCGGCTCGCGTAAGCATTTCAGCAAGGCAATGGCACCGGCGCCGTGCCACGCGGATAGAACTTCACCGCCTGCGGCCCGCCTTGCGGCGCCAGCAACGGCTCCACGCCATCAGCCCCCGGCCCGAAGGTCTCCAGCGCTTCATCCATATCCCGCACCGGCGGCTCCTGCTGCGGTTGCGGCTGCACGTCGGTCAGCGTGCGCAGCACCGCGAACACGCCGGCGTACGGGCTTTCGTTGCGCGCCAGGCGCTCGCCGATCGCGGCCAGCACGTGGATCGCGTCGCCCAGCAATTGCTCGGCGCGCGCTTCCTTGCCGTCGGCCACCAGCGCGCCGAGGAACTCCAGGAACAGCGGCACGTAGTCGGGCAGCTCGGACGCGGCGGGTTCAAAGCCTTCGCGCCGGTACTCGTCGATCAGGTCGACCATGGCCTGGCCGCGGTCGCGGCTTTCGCCGTGCACGTGCTCGAACAGGTGCAGCGAGTGCGCCGGGTTGCGGTCGAAGGTGGCGACGTAGTTCTCCTGCAGCGCGATCAGCGACTCGCTGCGCAGCAGGCCGGTCACGGGGGCCAGCAGCTCGCGCGCCTGCGGCCATTCGGCCAGCGCGGCGTCGATCTCGGGCAGGGCGTCGAACAGTTCCTGCTCGGGATAGCCGAGCAGGGCGCTGAGGATGGGATAGAGGGGCATGTTGTTCTCCGTGCGGTTCGTGGCAGGCATCAGCTCATCACTGCCTTCTTGCGCGACTTGGGCATGTCGGCGAAGTGGACGCTGCCCTGTGGCTTCTTGCCGAACAGCGAGCCGTCCGAGGCGCCGCCCGAGCAGCCGTTGCCGAAGGTGAAGCCGCAGCTGGCCTTGTCGTTGAAGCTGTCCTCGACCATCTCCTTGTGCGAGGACGGGATCACGAAGCGGTCCTCGTAGTTGGCGATGGCCATGGTCTGGTACATGTCCTCGACCTGCGCGGGCGTCAGGCCCACCTGCTCCAGCACGCCCAGGTCCTGCACGCCGTCCACCACCTGCGAGCGCTTGTACGCGCGCATCGCCAGCATGCGGTCCAGTGCGGACAGTACCGGCATCACGTCGCCCGCGGTCAGCAGGTTGGCCAGGTACTTGACCGGGATGCGCAGGCTCTTGACGTCCGGGATCACGCCGTTCATGCCCATGTGGCCAGCCTCGGCCGCGGATTGGATCGGCGACAGCGGCGGGACATACCAGACCATCGGCAGGGTGCGGTACTCCGGGTGCAACGGGAAGGCGATCTTCCACTCGCACGCCATCTTGTAGACCGGCGACTTGCGCGCGGCATCGAGCCAGGTTTGCGGGATGCCCTGGCGCAGCGCCTCGGCCTGCACCGCCGGGTCGTGCGGATCGAGGAAGACGTCGAGCTGCGACTGGTACAGGTCGCGCTCATCGGCCACCGATGCCGCCTGCTCGATGCGGTCGGCGTCGTACAGCATCACGCCGAGGTAGCGGATGCGGCCGACGCAGGTCTCGGAGCAGACCGTGGGCTGGCCGGCCTCGATGCGCGGATAGCAGAACAGGCATTTCTCGGCCTTGCCGCTCTGCCAGTTGAAGTAGATCTTCTTGTACGGGCAGCCCGAGATGCACATGCGCCAGCCGCGGCACTTGTCCTGGTCGACCAGCACGATGCCGTCGTCCTCGCGCTTGTAGATCGAGCCCGACGGGCACGAGGCCACGCAGGCCGGGTTCAGGCAATGCTCGCACAGGCGCGGCAGGTACATCATGAAGGTGTTCTCGAAGGTCGAGTACATCTCCTTCTGCACGTCGTCGAAGAGCTTGTCACGGCCGCGCGAGCTGAATTCGCCGCCGAGGTCGTCTTCCCAGTTCGGGCCCCACTCGATCTTTTCCATCTTGCGGCCCGTCAGCACCGAGACCGGACGCGCGGTGGGCGGGGTCTGCACCAGCGGCGCCTTCTGCAGGTGCTCGTAGTCGTAGGTGAAGGGCTCGTAGTACTCGTCGATCTGCGGCAGGTTGGGGTTGGCGAACAGGTTCGCCAGGATCTTCAGCTTGCCGCCCTGGCGCGGCTCCAGCGTGCCGTCGGCGTTGCGCTTCCAGCCGCCCTGCCACTTGTCCTGGTTCTCCCATTCCTTGGGGTAGCCGATGCCGGGCTTGGTCTCGACGTTGTTGAACCAGGCGTACTCGACGCCGTCGCGGCTGGTCCAGACGTTCTTGCAGGTCACGGAGCAGGTATGGCAGCCGATGCACTTGTCGAGGTTCAGCACCATGGCCACCTGGGCACGGATCTTCATTGCGAGGCTCCTTCCTTCTCAGTCTTTTCCACGAGCGGCCCTTCCAGCCAGTCGACCTTCTTCATCTTGCGCAGGATCACGAACTCGTCGCGGTTGCTGCCCACGGTGCCGTAGTAGTTGAAGCCGTAGGCCAGCTGCGCGTAGCCGCCGATCATGTGGGTGGGCTTGGTCACGGCGCGCGTGACCGAGTTATGGATGCCGCCGCGCATGCCGCTGGTCTCGGCGCCGGGCACGTTCACGATCTTTTCCTGGGCGTGGTACATCAGGCACATGCCCTTGGGCACGCGCTGCGACACCACCACGCGCGCCGTCAGCGTGCCGTTGACGTTGAAGACCTCGACCCAGTCGTTGTCGCGGATGCCGTTGGCCTTGGCCTCGGTCTCCGAGATCCACACGTGCGGGCCGCCGCGCGACAGCGTCAGCATGCGCAGGTTGTCCGAGTAGGTGGAGTGGATGCCCCACTTCTGGTGCGGCGTGATCCAGTTCAGCACCAGCTCCGGGTTGCCGTTGGGCCTCTTGCCCAGCATCGGCGCCACGGTCTTGGTGTCGATGGCCGGCTTGTACACGCACGCGCCTTCGCCGAAGTCCAGCATCCAGCGGTGGTCCTGCCAGAACTGCTGGCGGCCGGTCAGCGTGCGCCAGGGGATCAGCTCGTGCACGTTGGTGTAGCCGGCGTTGTAGCTGACCTCTTCCGATTCCAGGCCCGACCAGGTCGGCGCGGAGATGATCTTGCGCGGCTGCGCCTGCACGTCGCGGAAGCGGATCTTGTCGTGCTCGCGGCCTTCGGCCAGGTGCGTGTGGTCGCGGCCGGTGATCTTCGACAGCGCTTCCCACGCCTTGACGGCGACATGGCCGTTGGTCTCGGGCGCGAAGGTCAGGATCATCTCGGCGGCATCGATCGCGCTCTCCAGCCGCGGGCGGCCCTGGCTGACGCCGGGCTCCTTCACCGTGTGGCTGAGGTGGCCGATCTCCTTCACTTCATGCTGGGTGTTCCAGTTGATGCCCTTGCCGCCATTGCCGAGCTTGTCCAGCAGCGGCCCGATCGAGGTGAATTTCTTGTAGATGTCGGCGTAGTTGCGTTCGACCACGGTCATCGACGGCGCGGTCTTGCCGGGGATCAGGTCGCACTCGCCGGCCTTCCAGTCCTTCGGCTCGAACGGCTGGCCCAGTTCGCCCGGGGTGTCGTGCAGCAGCGGCGTGCACACCAGGTCCTTGCGCGTGCCGAGGTAGGGCCCGGCGATCTCGCTGAACTTCTTCGCGATGGCCTTGTAGATCTCCCAGTCGGTCTTGCTTTCCCACAGCGGCTGCACGGCTTCGGACAGCGGGTGGATGAACGGGTGCATGTCGGACGTGTTGAGGTCGTCCTTCTCGTACCAGGTGGCGGTGGGCAGCACGATGTCGCCGTACAGGCAGGTGGTGCTCATGCGGAAATCCAGCACGGTCAGCAGGTCCAGCTTGCCTTCGGCGGCCGGGCGCACGTTGACTTCGCTCGGCTTGATGGCGTCGTTCTCGTCGCCGAACACGGCGTTCTGCGTGCCCAGCAGGTACTTCAGGAAGTACTCATGCCCCTTGCCCGAGCTGCCCAGGATGTTGGAGCGCCACACGAACATATTGCGCGGGAAGTTGGCCGGGTTGTCGGGATCGTCGCAGGCGAACTGGAGCTTGCCGGACTTCAGTTGCTCGACCGTGTAGGCGACCGGGTCCTGCCCGGCGCGCTCGGCCGCATCGACCACGTCGAGCGGATTGGTGCCGAGCTGCGGTGCCGACGGCAGCCATCCCATGCGTTCGGAGCGCGCGTTCAGGTCCAGCAGCGACAGGCCGTCATAGCGCTTGCGGTCGGCGGTCGGCGACAGGATCTCGTCGACGGCCAGCTTCTCGTGGCGCCACTGGCTGGTGTGGTTGTAGAAGAACGAAGTGCCGTTCATCTGGCGCGGCGGGCGCGACCAGTCCAGGCCGAAGGCGAGCGGTGCCCAGCCGAACTGCGGGCGCAGCTTTTCCTGGCCGACGTAGTGGGCCCAGCCGCCGCCGCTCTTGCCGATGCAGCCGCACATCATCAGCAGGTTGATGATGCCGCGGTAGATCATGTCGTTGTGGTACCAGTGGTTGAGCGCGGCACCGACGATGACCATGCTCTTGCCCTGCGTGCGGTCGGCGTTGTCGGCGAATTCGCGCGCAACCTGCGTCACCAGGCGGGCCGGGACTGAGGTGTGCTTTTCCTGCCAGGCGGGGGTGTAGGGCACGTCATCGTCGTACGAGGCGGCGACGTTCGGGCCGCCGAGTCCCTGATCCACGCCGTAGTTGGCCATCTGCAGGTCATACACGGTCGCCACCAGCGCAGTGCTGCCATCGGCCAGCATCAGCCGGCGTGCCGGCACGCGGCGGCGCAGCAGTTCATCGTGTTCGCCGCCGAAGTAGGGGAAGCCCACTTCCACCACCTCGTCTTCATTGCCGAGCAGCGACAGGCGCGGCTCGACCGGGCGGCCGCTGCCGCCGTCCTTCATCTCCAGGTTCCAGCGGCCGACCTTCTCGCCGCCGTTGTGGGCGCCTTCGCCCCAGCGGAAGCCGATCGAGCCGTTGGGCGCGACGATCTCGCCGGTGGCGTCGTCGACCAGCAGGGTCTTCCACTCGGGATGGTTGGCTTCGCCGAGGTTGTCGGCCAGGTGCGACGCGCGCAGGAAGTGGTCGGGCACCAGCGTGCCCTGGTTGTCACGCAGCAGCACCAGCATCGGCATGTCGGTGTACTGCTTCACGTAGTCGCGGAAGTAGGCGGACTTGCCGCTGGCGTGGAATTCCTTCAGCACCACGTGGCCCATGGCCATCGCCAGCGCGGCGTCGGTGCCTTGCTTCGGCGCCAGCCAGATGTCGCCGAACTTGACCATCTCGCCGAAGTCAGATGACACCGCGACGGTCTTGGTGCCCTTGTAGCGGACCTCGGTGTAGAAGTGCGCGTCGGGCGTGCGGGTCTGCGGCACGTTCGAGCCCCACACCATCAGGTAGGTGGAGTTGTACCAGTCGGCCGATTCCGGCACGTCGGTCTGTTCCCCCCACACTTGCGGGCTGGCCGGCGGCAGGTCGCAGTACCAGTCGTAGAACGACAGGCAGGCGCCGCCGAGCAGGCTCAGGTAGCGTGCGCCGGCGGCATACGACACCATCGACATGGCCGGGATCGGCGAGAAGCCGATCACGCGGTCCGGACCGAACTTCTTCACGGTAAAGGCATTGGCCGCGGCAATGATCTCGGTGGCGGTGTTCCAGTCGGCGCGCACGAAGCCGCCCTGCCCGCGCACGCTCTTGTAGCGCGCGGCCTTCTTCGGATCCTGGCTGATCGATTCCCACGCGGCGATCGGATCCATGGTCTTGCGGGCCTCGCGCCACATCTCCATCAGGCGGCCGCGGATCATCGGGTACTTGACGCGTTGCGCGGAGTAGACGTACCAGCTGTACGAGGCGCCGCGCGGGCAGCCGCGCGGCTCATGGTTAGGCAGGTCCGGGCGCGTGCGCGGATAGTCGGTCTGCTGGGTCTCCCACGTGATCAGGCCGTTCTTCACGTAGACCTTCCACGAGCAGGAGCCGGTGCAGTTCACGCCGTGGGTCGAGCGCACGATCTTGTCGTGCTGCCAGCGGCTGCGATAGCCGTCTTCCCACTTGCGGTCTTCGTTCACCACCGCGCCGTGGCCGTCCGCATAGGTGGACTTGACGCGCGACATGAACTTCAGTCGATCCAGGAAATGACTCATTGCTTTGTTCTCCGCGAGTGCTTTGCTGCGGGCGCTCCGGTGGTTTCAGGAGCTTTGCAGGGACACTCTCAGCTTATGGGGGAGGCGGGCGGCAGCCAATTCGCTGGTGGAACAGCCGCCGCATGGCGATCGGGCTAGGCGCCGGGCGCGGGACTAGTTCGGAAGAACTAGCCCGGCCGGCGGTACTGGTGACAGGGTCAGCAGGGCATGGGCGCGTGGCGGCGCGCGTAGTGCCACCACGTCACCAGCACGCAGCTGAGGTAGAAGGCGATAAAGCAATACAGCGCGGCGTCGGCGGCGCCGGTCAGCTCCAGCGAGGTGCCGAAGCTCTTGGGGATAAAGAAGCCGCCGTAGGCGCCGATCGCACCGGAGAAGCCCAGCACCGCGGCGGATTCCTTGCCGGCGTCCTGCAATGCCTGCTTCTGTGCCGCGTCGCCCTTGCCCGCGGCAGCGCGCTGGCGCTCGGTCAGGAAGATCACCGGAATCATGCGGAAGGTCGAGCCGTTGCCGATGCCGGTCAGCGCGAACAAGGCGATGAAGGCGGCCAGGAAGAATGTGAAGTTGCCGCCGGCGCCGTCATGCGGCAGCGCCGCCAGCACCGCGAACACCGCGGCGATCATGCCGACGAAGGTCCACAGCGTGACCCGCGCGCCGCCCAGCTTGTCGGAGATCCAGCCACCCACGGGACGCGTCAGCGCGCCTACCAGCGGCCCCAGGAAGGCATAAGCGGTGGGATTGACGCCGGGGAACTGCGACTTGGTCAGCAGCGCCAGCCCCGCAGAGAAGCCGATGAACGAACCGAAGGTGCCCACGTACAGCCAGCACATCAGCCAGTTGTGCTTGCGCTTGAAGATCACCGCCTGCTCGGCAAACGATGCCTTGGCATCCGCGATGTCATGCATGCCGAACCACGCCGCCAGTGCCGACACGATGATGAACGGCACCCAGACAAAGCCCGCGTTCTGCAGCCACAGGTCATGCGTGGCGCCGTTGGCCGTGTACTGCTGCGGCTCGCCGCCGAGCGCGCCGAACACGGCGATCGACACCACCAGCGGCGTGACGAACTGCACCACCGACACGCCGAGGTTGCCGATGCCCGCGTTCAGCCCGGTGGCCAGCCCCTTCTTCGCCTTCGGGAAGAAGAAGCTGATATTGGCCATCGACGAGCTGAAGTTGGCGCCGCCCAGCCCGCACAGCAGCGCCAGCACCAGCAGCGTCGGATAGCCGGTGGACGGGTCGCGCAGCGCGAAGCCCATGCCCAGCGCGGGGATCAGCAGCAGTGCGGTGGAGATCGCGGTGAAGCGCCGCCCGCCGAACACCGGCACCAGGAATGAATAAAAAATGCGCAGCGTGGCGCCGGACAGCGCCGGCAGCGCGGTCAGCCAGAACAGCTGGTTCTTGGTGAACTGGAAGCCGGCGCGGTCGAGGTTGACCGCGACCACGCTCCACAGCATCCAGACCACGAAGGCCAGCATCAGCGCCGGGATCGAGATCCACAGGTTGCGGTAGGCGATGCGCTCGCCCTGGCTTTGCCAGAAGACCTTATTCTCGGGCTCCCAGCGGGTCAGTACGGAAGAGGACATGACAGTGTGCCTTGGTTGTTGTGCGTAACAGGGGCCGTCGCTCAGGCGGCCTGCGTGAGGCCGACGGCCTGTGCCTTGCGTTGGCGTTCGGCGCGCTGGTTGTAGTGCATCCACACCAGGCTCACGCACACGGTGCCGTACATCAGCATGAAGCAGCTGCTGCGCACGCCGGTCAGGTCGGCCAGCATGCCGAACAGCACCGGCAGCACGAAGCCGCCCAGCCCGCCAGCCAGGCCGACCACACCGGAAACCGCACCGATGTTGTGCGTGAAGTCGTTGGAGATGAACTTGAACACCGAGGCCTTGCCGATGGCAAAGGCGATGCCGACCACGAACAGCAGGAAGGTGAAGACCGTGGGCGTCAGCGCGATGCGAAACCCCTGCGGGCCGCTGGTGGTCTGGACGATGAAGTCGGTCTGCGGGTAGCTCAGCAGGAAGAAGCCGACCCAGCTCACCCACATCACCCACCAGGTGGTGCGGTGGGCGCCGTAGCGGTCGGAGATCCAGCCGCCGATGGCGCGCAGCACGCCGCCGGGCAGCGAGAAGCACGCGGCCAGGAAGGCGGCGGTCTTGATGTCGAAGCCGTATTCGCCGATGTAGTACTTGGTCATCCACAGCGACAGGCCGACATAGCCGCCGAACACCACCGAGTAGTACTGCGAGTAGCGCCACACGCGCGGGTCGCGCATCACGGCGAGCTGCTCGCGCCAGCCGACGCTGGACTTGACCAGGTGCGCCGGGTTGCTGCGCGAGAACACCCAGAACAGCAGCGCGGTGACCAGCATCGCCACCGAATACACGCGCGGCACCACGGTCCAGGTGCCGGCGGCCAGGATCATCGCCGGCGCGACGAACTTGGTCAGCGCCGCGCCCGAGTTGCCGGCGCCGAAGATGCCCATCGCCAGGCCCTGGCGCGAGCGCGGGAACCAGCGCGCCACATACGGCGTGCCGACCGAGAACGAGCCGCCCGCGAGGCCGACGAACAAGCCCAGCACCAGCAGCTGCCACAGCGTGTGCGCATACGAGATCAGCCAGATCGGGATCACGGTGGCCAGCATCAGCACGAAGAAGACGATGCGCCCGCCGTAGCGGTCGGTCCAGATGCCCAGCGGCACGCGGATCAGCGAGCCGCTGAGGACGGGCGTGGCGGCCAGCAGGCCGAATTCGGTGTCGCTCAGGCCAAGCTCCTGCTTGAGCGGGATGCCGAGGACCGCGAACAGCATCCAGACGGCAAAGCAGATGGTGAAGGCGAAAGTGCTGGACGCCAGCGTGATTGCGGCGCCGGGCGCAATGGGCTCCGGCGCGCGTGGGTGGGTGGCCATGGCCATGCTCCTGTGTCAACTTTGGCGGGGGTGATGCCAGAGTAGGGGCCGCCACTGGTGCTGCCTATTCGCCGGCCGCACAGCGCACGCGGGCGCGCAGCCTGCCTTTGGAGGTAGTTCTACCGGCGGAGGTCGCCGGCGCGGCGGCGGTGCTATCGTGCAGTCAGCGTGAATGGCATCCGTTCGCGCACCTGCGGCAAACCGTGCGCCGGATCAAGAAACCGGCGCGCGCCGCACCACCTGATTCCCGTAGCCAGCCATGGACACCATTCCCATTCTTCCCGCGCGGCGCGCGCCACCCCCTGGCAAGGCGCCCGCCGGGCCGCCGCCGCGCGGCTTTGCCTTGTTTGCGCTGGGCTTCCGGTCGTTCTACCTGGGCGGGGCGGTGTTCGCCGCGCTGGCCATCGCGGCGTGGTCGGCGATGCTGGCGGGCGTCACCGCAGTCGGCCCGGCGCCGGTGATGGCGGCGATGTTCTGGCATGCGCACGAGATGGTGTTCGGCTTTGCCGCGGCCATCGTGGTGGGCTTCCTGTTCACCGCGGGGCGGGCCTGGACCGGCCAGCCGACGCCCACCGGCGCCGCGCTGGCCGCGCTGTTCCTGCTGTGGCTGGCCGGGCGCGTGGGCATGTGGGTGGCGCCGGGAACGGCGGCCTTGGTGATCGAGGGCGCGTTCCTGCCGCTGGCCGCGCTGGCCTTCACGCGCACGCTGGCCCGCGCCGGCAACCGCCGCAACTATCCGCTGGCCCTGGCGCTGTGGCTGCTGGGCGCGGCCGATATCGCCAGCCTGTGGCTGCAGGCGCGCGGCCATGACGCCGGTGCAATGCTGGCCTGCCGCGCGGGCGTGGCGCTGGTCACGCTGTTCGTGGTGGTGATCGGCGGGCGCGTCATCCCGATGTTCACGACCAACGCGATTCCGGGGTTCCGCCTGCGGCAATACCGGCAGGTGGAGCGCATGGTGGTGCCGGCCGCGCTGCTGGGACTGGCTGCGGGGGTGCTGCCCTTGCCGGTCTGGCTGGCGGCGGCGCTGTCATTGCTGGCCGCGGCGGTGCTGGCCGTGCGCGTGGCTGGCTGGCGCAGCCATGCGGTAGGCAACCGGCCGATCCTGTGGGTGCTGCACCTGGCCTATGCGTGGCTGCCGGTGGCGCTGCTGCTGCAGGCGCTGGGTGCGCTGGGGCTGGTGATGGCGGGGCTGGCGACGCATGCGTTCACGGTGGGCGTGCTCGGCGTGGCGATCATCGCCATGATCACGCGCACCGCGCTGGGCCACACCGGCCGCATGCTGGTGGCCGGCCGCGCGGAAACCGCGGCGTACTGGCTGGTGGCCGCGGCTGCGGTGTTGCGGGTGTTCGGGCCGATGGCCTGGCCGTGCGGCTACCTGCACTGGGTGTGGGGAGCCGGGGCGTGCTGGGTGGCCGGGTTCGGCCTCTATGCGCTGGCGTATGCGCCGCGGCTTGCGCGTCCGCGGGTGGACGGCAAGCCGGGCTGAAGTGCGGGATCAGGGGCAGGCTTGAGCCACGGGCACGGCGGCGTGGCTGCCGTTTTCCATCCTCACGCTCAGCCACGCCACCCCCAGCGCAGCCATCGGCGCCAGGGCCGCAATCCACGGCAATGCCGCCAGCCCCGGCCCGTGATCGACCACCACGCCGCCCATCCACGCGCCCAGGCCATTGCCCAGGTTGAATGCCGCGATATTGAAGCTCGATGCCAGGTTCTGTCCCGCGCCCTGGGCGTGGCGCAGCACGCGCAGCTGCAGCGGCGAGACCGTGGCAAAGGCCGCGATGCCCAGGATGCCGACGAAGGCCACCACCAGCACCTGGCTGTGGATGGCCAGCGTCATCGCCGCCAGCACCAGCGTCAGCGTGGTCAGCGTGGCCAGCACCGCGCGCGTCGGGGTGCGGTCGGCAAAGCGGCCGCCGAGCACGTTGCCAAGGATCATGCCGGCGCCGAACAGCAGCAGGATCGGTGACACCGCCGCCTCGCCATAGCCGGACACGCGCGTCAGCAGCGGCTGCACGTAGGTGATCACGGCAAAGATGCCCATCGACTGCAGCACCGTCATCAACAGGCCCAGCAGCACCTGCGGGCGGCCGATGGTGGCCAGTTCGTCGCGCAGGGCCACGGGGGCGCCGTGGTCCTGGCTCTTCTGCACCAGCAGCGCGATCACCGCCAGCGACAGCAGCCCGATCACGGTCATCGCCCAGAAGGTCGAGCGCCAGCCCAGGTGCAGGCCCAGCCAGGCGCCGGCGGGCATGCCCAGCAACGTGGCCAGCGTCAGGCCGGAGAACATCACCGAGATCGCCGAGGCGCGGCGGTCCTCCGGCACCAGCCCGGTGGCCACCACCGCGCCGACGCCGAAGAAGGTGCCATGCGTGAGCGAGGTCAGCACGCGCGCGATCATCAGCGTGGTGTAGTCGGGCGCCAGCGCGCAGGCGGCATTGCCGACGGTGTAGATCACCATCAGCGCCAGCAGCACGGCCTTGCGCGGCATGCGCCGCGTCAGCAGGGTCAGCACCGGCGCGCCGGCGAAGACGCCCAGCGCGTAGCCGGACACCAGCATGCCGGCGGCGGCGATGGTCACCTGCAGGTCGGCGGCAACCTGCAGCAGCAGGCCCATGATCACGAATTCGGCGCAGCCGATGCCGAAGGAACCGGCGGTGAGCGCGTAGAGCGCAACCGGCAGCCGGCCGCGGGCGGATGCAGCGCCGGAGGTGGCGGTGGTGGGGACTGGAGAGGCCATGTTCGGGGGGGCTTCGGCAAAAGGAAGGAAGCCCGCAGTCTGTGACTTTCCGTCTTCAGTAAAAACCGGCATGATCCATAATCAGTTTCAATGAAATCTTGAAAATCATGGACCGGATCGGCGATATCGGCCTGTTCCTGCGCGTGCTCGACCTGGGCTCGATCAGCGCCGCGGCACGCAGCCTGGACCTGTCGGTGGCGGTGGCCAGCCAGCGGCTGCAGCGGCTGGAGCGTGAACTGGGCGTGCGCCTGCTGCATCGCACCACGCGGCGGCTGCACGCCACCCCGGAAGGCGCGGTGCTGGCCGAGCAGGGGCGTGCGCTGGTGGACGACCTGGAAGCGCTGGGCACCTCGTTGCGGCAGGCCGGCACCGGGGTGTCGGGCACGCTGCGGGTGACCACGTCGTCCTCGTTCGGGCGGCTCTATATCTCGCCGCTGTTGCCGGAATTCCTGGCGCAGCATCCCGGGCTGACGCTCAGCGTCAACCTGACCGACAACGTGCTGGACCTGGTCAGCGCGGGTTTCGACCTGGCCATCCGCATCGGTGCGCTGGACGATTCGACGCTGGTCGCGCGGCGGCTGGCCAATAACCGGCGGCTGCTGTGTGCCGCGCCGGACTACCTGCGCCGGCGCGGCACGCCGCGCACCCCGCAGGACCTGGCGCGGCACGATTGCCTGGTGCTGGTGGGCAGCCAGGGCCGGCAGGATGTCTGGCGCCTGGGCGACGGCGCCGGCGGGGAGATTGCCGTGCGCGTGCGCGGCCGGATCGAGGCCAATACCGGCGAGCTGTTGTCCGATGCGGCGCTGGCGGGCTTTGGCATCGCCCTGCATTCCACCTGGCATGTCTGTGCCGACCTGCGCGCCGGGCGGCTGGTGCAGGTGCTGCCCGATTACCCGCTCGCCGACACCGGCATCTACGCCGTGATGCCGCAGCGGCGGCTGGTGCCGCCGCGCGTGCGCGCCTTTGTCGATTTCCTGGCCGGGCGCTTCGGCGACAACCCACCGTGGGAGCAACCCGACGGCGGGTGAGCCGGCCTGCCCTACGCGGGTGGAGGTGCCGCCGCGCGCCGGTAGTCGCCAGGGGTCATGCCGGTCCAGCGGCGGAAGGCGCGGAAGAACGAGTTGGCATCGTCAAAGCCGAGCCGGAACGCGATTTCTCCGAGCGACATCGCGCCTCCGGCCAGGTAGCCGCCAGCCAGCTCGCGGCGCGCCTCTTCGCACAGCGTGCGGAAACTCGTGCCCGCCGCCATCAGCCGGCGCTGCAGCGTGCGCTCGCTGATGTCCAGGTGGCGTGCCACCGCGGCCAGGCTGAGGGCGCGGTCGCCGGCCAGCGCCTGCAGGGCCGCGCGCACATCGTCCAGCGACGCGGACGCCGGCCGCGCTTCGCGCGCGGCATGGCCCGCGCCCGTGCCGGCCGGTCCGCTGCGCACGCGGGCAGCCAGGCGCAAGGCCAGGTCGCGGCGGCCGAACACGATGGCGTCTTCGGGCTCGCCAAAGCGCACCGGGCAGTCGAAGGCCTCGGTATAGCGCAGGTGCCAGTCCGGCTGGCCGATGCGCAGCGACACCCGCAGCGGATGCAGCGGCTTGCGCGTGAACTGGCGCCCGAAGGCCAGCAGCGAGCACAGCTCCATGTCGATGCGCGGTCGGGTGTCGGGCGCCTCGGGATCGCTCGGGCGGATACAGACCCAGGCTTCGTCGCCCTGGCGGCGCAGTTCGATGCGGTCGCCGGCGAGCAGCTTCTGGTAGCGCGCGATGCGCCGCAGCGCGGTGCCTAGCGACGGCCCGGCCATGGCCGTCAGGCCCGCCAGCCCGAGCAGGTCGGTCTGCATCCGGCTGCCCAGCCACAGGCCGATGGTTGGATCGCCAGTGGCACGGTAGACCGCGCAGAGCACGTGGCAGGCCTGTTGCGGGCCGGCCGCCGGCATGGCGGGCCTGAGGTCGCTGGTGTCGGAGTCGGTGTCGGATTCCGGGGCAGGCGCGAGTCCCGATACGTCGTAGCCGCCGTCACGCAGTGCGTGCAGCAGGTCACGAGGCAACGGCCCGGCCTGGATAGGCTCTTGTTGTGTCATTGTCATTATCTGGCTGGCAAGTTGGCGCAAGTGCGCCAGTGCAGCCCCCGGTAACACTGAGATTACGCGGTGCCGGTGCCCCCTTCAAGGGCGTGCGGGGGGATGAAGTGTGGCCTGGGCAGCGCAACGGCGTGCTGGCGGCGGGGGTGCCGCACCGTTGCCGGGTTCCGGGGCGCCTGCAACCCGTTGCCTAAAATTTGGGCGCTCCGGTGGGTTGCCGCACAGACCGGGGCTTTCGGGGAGTGTAGGGCCAGGATATCCACAGATTCTGTGGATATCACACGCAGGTTTTCAACATGGGTTTATGCGGCTGCCGCCAAGCGCCGGATGCAGGTATGCTGGTTGGTTTGAGGGCGCGGCGTGTTGCCTGGCCGCGCCGTCATCGTGTGGCATCCATGTCGGATTTGCCGCCATCGTGCCGCCAACGTCCGCTGTTGGCCCAATCGTTCCACCTGCCCGCCGCCATGCGCCATGACCGGTCGTCCGCAGTCCTGCCTCGCCTTGCCCTGTTGCCGATGCTTGCCGCCGCCGTGGCGCTGTCCGGCTGCGTGGCGCAATACCGGGTGCCTGCCGGCGCCCCGGCCGCCAGTGTGCGGCTGCTGACCAGCACCGACGACAACACTTCGTTCACCGTGGTCGATCCGGCCAAATGCCCGGTGCCCGCGCGGCCGCTGGTGCTGGCGGGAACCGGCAGGCAATTGTCTGCGATGGGACGGGACCGGAGCCTGGACATGGCCGGGCGCTCGCCTGAGCCGCCGGCGCGCACGCGCGAGCGGCTGGTGGAGGCGGGCCGGCGCATCTACGTGGCGGTGACCTCGGCCGCGGCGCCGCCGCTGCCCGAGCTGCGTTGCGCGGCGGGCGTGTCATTCGTGCCGGTTGCCGGCGGCCAGTATGAGATCCGCTACCAGCGGGACGAGACCGCGAGCCAGTGCTCGGCGCAGGTATTGCGCATGCAGCCGCTGGCCGGCGGCGGCGCGCGCCTGACGGCGGAGCCGACCCAGCAGGGCTTCAGGGCGCTGCGCAAGGAGTATGTCTGCCAGGCGCAGTGACGCGCCCGGCAGGCCGATGGCACCATCGATTGAAGCGGCCGTCTGAGGCAGGCGCCCGCTGGCCGCGCAGGCGGCTTACTGCTCGATCAGGAAACGCTCGGGGCGCTTGCCCAGCCATGCCGGCGCGCGGCCGCGGCCCGACCAGGTCTTGCCGGTCTTGGGGTCCATGTACTTCGGCGGCAAGGCGGATGCGGGCTTCTTGGCACTCGAGCCAGCCGGGCGGCCACGCTTGCGGCGCGGCAGGATGTCTTCGGCGGTCAGGCCGTATTCAGTCATCAGGTCCCGGATTTTGTCGATCACGCCGGCGACTTCCGTCGCACGCACTTCATTCAGCTTGGCTTCCAGCGCTTCCTTCTCAGCCAGGAGTTGCTTGTATGTCGCCATTTATATCCCCTTTCTGCAAATAGGCCGCTGCATGGTACTAGAAGTTGTGGTGTCGGTTCACCTAAAAAAATTTTACAAAAAATAACGGAGATTGCACGGACTGATTGTTTGCCGGCCTGAATTGACGGTCGCACAGCCCACGATGCAGCCGGTATTGGGCTGGGCATCGCCCGTTTTGCCCGCATTTAAGGACAATGAAAATACGCACGCCCCCGGCCTTTAGCGCCTAGACTGCTTGTCTGCGCCCGGCGCAGCCCCCTCTGACACGACTACCGGAGCCCCTGATGAGCCAGCAGATTTTTGTCAATTTGCCCGTCCGCGACCTGCAAAAGTCGATTGCCTTCTTTACGCAGTTGGGTTTTTCCTTCAATCCGCAATTTACCGACGACACTGCCACCTGCATGATCGTCGGCGAAAACATTTTCGTGATGCTGCTGACCGAAGCCAAGTTCCGCAGCTTCTCGCCCAATGAAATCTGCGATGCACGGAAATCGACTGAGGTGCTGGTTTGCCTGTCGATGGAAACCCGCGCGCGCGTGGATGAAATGGTCAATGCCGCGGTCGCGGCGGGTGGCAATACCTACAAGCCGCCGATGGATTTGGGATTCATGTACGGGCATGGATTCCAGGATCCCGATGGCCATGTCTGGGAACTGGTGTACATGGATGTGGCGGCAATGCAGGCCGGGCAATGAAGGCGATTTAGCGAAACGCCATTCGCCAAGCGCGGGACCTTTCAGGCAAGCCACCAAAAAAACAGCCCGGGAAAGCAGGAAGCCCGGGCTTGAAATCCACCTGGATCACGGTGGAGGAGACATCTGGTTGTCAGCGTCCCGGGCGTGGCGCCCGGGACGCGGCAGTAGCTTTCGGCAGGATCAGATGGCCCAGCCCCCGGCATAGAACGCAGCCAGCACAACCGCGATGGCCACCGTGCCGACATTGAGCTTGCGCCATTCGCCAGCCACCACGCGGCCCACCACCAGGGTGCAGAAGCCGAGCATGATGCCGGTCACGATATTGCAGGTCAGCACGATGAACACGGCGCAGACCAGGCCAGCCATCGCGTCGACCATGTCGTCCATATGCAGGCGGCTCACGCTCGACAGCATCAGCAGGCCCACGTACATCAGCGCGGGCGCGGTGGCGTACGACGGCACCAGCCCGGCCAGCGGCGAGAAGAACATCACCGCAACGAACAGCAGGCCCACCACCACGGCGGTCAGGCCGGTCTTGGCGCCGGCCGCAACGCCGACGGTCGACTCGATGTAGGCTGCAGCCGGAGCGCCGCCGAACATCCCCGAGAAGATCGAGCTGACCGAATCCGCGGTCAGCGCGCGCCCGCCGTTGTGGATATGGCCGGCAGCGTTGAGCTGGCCGGCTTGTCCGGCGACCGCGCGGATCGTGCCGGTGGCATCGAACACCGCGGTCATCACCAGTGCCAGCACGCTCGGCAGCACCGCTGCCGTCAGCGCGCCGCGCACGTCCATGGCGCCGATCAGCGATTCATGGCCGGGTGCGCTCAGCGACGGCAGCGCGAACACGCCGGTGAACTTCACCGCCGGGTCGAAGGCCAAGCCCAGCGCGGAGATCGCGATGATCACCAGCAGGATGCCGCCCGGCACCTTGCGGCGCTCCAGGCCGAAGATCGCGGCCAGGCCCAGCACCGACATCACCACCGGGAACGAGGTGATCTTGCCCAGCGCCACCGGCAGGCCGGGGTGAGCGTTCTTGACCACCAGCCCGACTTCATTCGAGGCGATCAGCAGCAGGAACAGGCCGATGCCGATGCCGGTGCCGTGCGCCACGCCGGCGGGCAGGTTGCGCAGGATCCAGGAGCGCACGCCGGTGACGGAGATCGCGGTGAAGATCACGCCCATCAGGAACACGGCGCCGAGCGCGACCGCCGGCGACAGGCCCTGCCCCAGCACCAGCCCGAAGGCCATGAATGCGGTCAGCGAGATGGCGCAGCCGATGGCGATCGGCAGCTTGGCCCACAGGCCCATCAGCAGGGAGCCGAAGGCGGTGGTCAGGCACACCGCGACAAAGACCGCGCTGGTGTCGAAGCCGGCCTTGCCCAGCATGCCGGGAACGACAAAGACGGCGTAGACCATCGCCATGAAGGTGGTCACCCCGGCGACCACTTCCTTGCGCTGGGTGCTGCCGCGCGCGGTGATCTCGAAGAACGCGTCGATCCGGCTCCGGACTTCGGGGACTTGGGGGCGTGCAGCATCGGCTTCCGTCGCGGACGACGGATAGGGCTGTTCGATCATGATGAGCTGTCTCCTTGCGGGCGCTGCAACGTCCGTCGTACGGACTGTCGTCAGGCGTGTCTCACGTGGTTCTGGTCTGGGCTGGAGGCGCAAACCTGGCCAACCCGCTGTTATCGGTGTGCCGCTTGTCGGTGCCTCTGCGGGCGCGATCCGGGCAAGGCTGAAGGCTAGGTGACCACGCGCCATGCATCATCACCGGCAGGCAATGCGCGGCATGTGCATCGAGGAATATCGAATGTGATGATTGATCGTCTTGGGTTGATGGATTGGCATCAGGTGGCGCTTGCGGCAGGCGGCCATTATCACGCACCCCATATACGGCCTATAGGTACAGACCCGGATGATTCAGGCGCAACTTCTCTATACTAGGGATAACCCTGAGCCGCCTCCCGATCCGGGCCGAACCACGGCTCGATGTGCTTCGTGAGGCGCACCAACTTCGATCCCAACCGGAAAGGATATTCGCCATGCAAGTGCTCGCCGACACCCTCTATCGCCAGCCCGCTCAAGCCAAGGCATCGAAGCCCGCCGCCCAGCCGGCACGCGATGTTGCCTACTACGCCCGCGTGGGCGGCGGCCAATCGCTGGCCGCGCGGGTGCGCGCCTACTTTGCCCAGGGCTGGACCCTGTACGTAGCCAACGCCCGCGAGGCCGCGCCGATCCGCTGGCTGTAAGCGGGCGCGCTGCCTCAGTACATGCCGGTGCGCGCCATGAACGCGTCCAGCGTCCAGCCGCGCCCGAGCAGCAGCATGCGCGTATGCAGGCCCTCACGCACGGGCGCGTCGACGGCCTGGCCCAGCCAGGTCAGCGTCTTCTGGCGCAAGTCCACATAGCCCATCGGGTAATCGGCGGCCAGCGCCTGCCATAGGGCGTTGGCGCCGGCCGACTGGCGCGCCCCGCTCAGCAGGCACAGCCCGCCGTCCAGCGCCCAGCGGTACAGCGCCCGAGCCAGGCCGCGGCGCTGGTAAGCGGGCGCAAACTTTGTGTGCGGCGCCCGTACCTATGGGTCGGCCCGGCGGCCGACCTCGATCAGCCGGTTGAAAACGGTATAACCGGCCAGCCGGCGCTGCATCACATCTTCCACATACACGTAGTACTCGCCGTCGGCCTCGCGATAGCGCAGGCGCAGGCCTGGCGCGCCCGCTGGCAGCGCCGGCATCGCATTCAGGCGGTCGCCGGGTTGGCCGATGCGGTCGTGCAGGGCACCCAGCTCGCGTTCGATATCGCCCGGCGCCAGCTCAACATCGATGCGCAGTTCGAGCGCGCGCGCCAGGGCCGGCGCCGGCAGGCGCAGGGCATGGAAATTCGCCATGGCAAGACTCCACCGGGCTCAGGGATTGAGGATCAGGTAGAGGGCGGCAAGCGCCACCATGGCGCAGAGGGTATGGCGGTAGAGCGGGGACATGTCTGGCTTTCTCCTGGCTGCATGATCAAGCGGGTGCCGGATGGCATCCGCGACATGGGCCGTGCGGGAAAGCTCAGGGCTGGAGGGTGGCGTCCCGAGCTGCCCGCACGGCCAGGAAAAGCACGGCGCGGCGGACCTGGGCGTACGCGTGGAAGCGGTCGGCCAGGTCGATGGCGGCGCCCGCGCGCTGCGCGGCGCGCACGCCTGCCGCCGGCAGGGCCGGGCGGTTCAGGGTGGCGAAGCGGACAGTGCGAAGCATGGGTATGGGGCGCGAAAGCATCGGGGGAACATTGCTTATGCCACACTTTGCGCGCAATGTCCAGGCAAGTTGCAGGCTTCCGCTTTTAACTCCGTGCTACTTCGTACTCATGGTGGCTGTGGCCGGCCTGCCGGCCACAGCTCCGCCATCTTTAATTGTGAACACTGTCTACATGTACTAGACTCGGAAGCATCGTTCACCGGCCTTCTTGCAGGAGCCAAGATGACGACTTCCCCCATTCCCGAAACCGACACCGGCCCCGTCAGGCTGCTGGTGGCCACCACCAAGGGCGCCTGGTTCCTGACCAGCGACGCCGCGCGTCGCAGCTGGCAGATCGAGGGCCCGACGTTCCTCGGCCATACCATCCACCATATCGTGCAGGACCCGCGCGAACCGTCGCGCATGCTGATGGCGGCGCGCACCGGCCACCTGGGCCCGACCGTGTTCCGCTCCGCCGACGGCGGCCGCAACTGGACCGAAGCCGCGCGCCCGCCCGCCTTCGACAAGGCCCCGGAGGGCGAGACCGGCCGCGTCGTCGACCACGTGTTCTGGCTCACGCCCGGCCACGCCAGCGAGCCCGGCACCTGGTATGCCGGCACCTCGCCGCAGGGCCTGTTCCGCAGCGCCGACCACGGCGCGACCTGGGAGCCGGTATCAGGCTTCAACGACCACCCGAACTGGCGCACCTGGACCGGCGGCGAGCAGGACGGCACGCCCGACGGCCCCAAGATGCATTCCGTGCTGGTCGATCCGCGCGACGCGCGCCACCTGTATATTGGCATGTCCAGCGGCGGCGTGTTCGAGAGCACCGACGGCGGCGCGGACTGGAAGCCGCTGAACCGCGGCAGCCTTGCCACCTTCCTGCCCGACCCCAATCCCGAATACGGCCAGGACCCGCACTGCATGCTGCAGCATCCCGCCGACCCGGATATCCTGTACCAGCAGAACCATTGCGGCATCTACCGCATGGACCGCCGCGAAGGCGTGTGGAAACGCATCGGCGAAGCCATGCCGGCGGAAGTGGGCGATATCGGCTTCCCCATCGTCGCCCACCGCCGCGATCCGCGCACGGTGTGGGTGTTCCCGATGGATGGCAGCGACGTCTGGCCGCGCGTCAGCCCGGGCGGCCGCCCGGCAGCCTATGTCACGCGCGATGCCGGCGAAACCTGGCAACGGCAGGACCGCGGCCTGCCGGCCGAACAGGGCTGGTTCACGGTCAAGCGCCAGGCCATGGCCACCGACGGCCACGCGCCGGTGGGCGTGTACTTCGGCACCACCGGCGGCGAGATCTGGGCCAGTGCCGATGAGGGCGAGGGCTGGCAATGCATCGCCCGCAACCTGCCGCAGGTCTACGCGGTCACCGTGGCGCGCCCTGCCTGAATGCCATCAGCCGACCGGAGAACTTCCATGCAGGTCCGTATCGCGACGCCGCTCTTCTCCTATACCGGACAGCGCGAATACGTCGAGGCCCGTGGCGCCAGCATCGCCGAGCTGCTCGACGACCTCGACCGCCAGTTCCCCGGCATGCGCTTTCGCATCGTCGATGAGCAGGGCAAGCTGCGGCCGTATATCCGCGTCTTCGTCAACCGCGCGCAGCTGATGCGGCTGGACGCGCCATTGAAGGAAACCGACGAGGTGCATATCCTGCAGGCGCTGGCGGGCGGGTAAGCGCCCGGCTACAGCGCCTGCAGGTACGGCCACGGGTAGATGCCGCGGTCGTGCCCGTCGCTGAACACGATCTGCACGCCATAGCCCATTTCGCCGAGGGCGACGATTTGCGTGTCGCCTGGCCCGGCCTCCGAGGGCTTGCCGCGGCAGGCGGCGCAACGGCAGGCTGCGCGCAAGCGGCCCGGGTCCAGCGACTGGCACTGGCCGTCTGGCCAGTAGACGCGCAGCGCGCCGTTGGCGCGGGAGAGCTCCAGGCGCGTGGGTACGACCATGCCGCTGCTCATGCATGACCCTCCTGCGCGCCGATCTGCGCCAGCGCAATGCGCACGGCCTTGCGTACCTCCGGATCGGCATCGTCGGCGGCTGCGGCAAGGGCCGGCACGGCTGCCGCATCCCGCAGGCTCCCCAGCGACAGCGCGGCCTCCTTGCGCAGGTTGCTGATGGCGTGGGCCAGCTGCACCGTCAGCGGCACCAGCGCCGCGCGGTCGCGCAGCTTGCCGAGAGCCCTGGCGGCCTGCAGGCGGACCTGCCAGTAGCGGTCTTCCAGCGCGTCGATCAACGGGCCCACGGCTTCAGGGAATTTCAGTTTTCCCAGCGTCTGCGCGGCTTCGTCCCGCACCTGCCAGGCGCCGTCGCGCAGGGCCGCCAGCAACGCATCGCGCGCCGACGGGTCGGCAGCCAGGCCGAGCGCGCCGGCGGCGGCGCGCCTGACGTCGGTATCGGCATCGCTGGTCGCAGCTTGTGCCAGCGCGGGCAGGGCTTCGCTGCGCCTGAGCCAGCCCAGCACGGCCACGGCTTCGCGGCGCACCGGGGCGGCCGCGTCGGACAGTGCCGCCATGGCCGCATCGAAGCCGGCCGCATAGCGCAGCTCGCGCAGGCCGCGCCACGCGGCCGCCCGGACAAAGGGATCGCGGTGCGTGACCCACGGCAGCAGGGCGGCACCGGAGGCGGGCGCCTTCAGTTCCGACAGTCCCTGTGCTGCGGCTTCGGCCACCTCGCGGCTGGGGTCGGCCAGTGCCGCGGCCAGCGCCGGGACGACCGCTTCCTGCTCCCAGCTGGCCAGCGTGCGCGCGGCTTCCGCGCGCACGGATTCGGCAGGGTCCGATTGCAGGCGCTGCAGCAGCAGCGGCACGCCGTCTTCATCCTCCAGGTCGGCAAGTTGCAGCACGGCCACGCGTCGAACCGCGGGGTCGGGGTCGGCCAGGCGCAGCGTCAGCGCGCCGATGGCGGGATCGAGATCCAACAGGGATTCGTCAGGCAGGGCGGAAGCTTGCGGCATGGATGGCAGTCAGGTCGATAGCGGTCAGGCGGCGGTCGCGAGCGCGCTGGCCTGGGTGTGGTCGTGCAGCAGGCCGCGGCAGCGGCGCTTGAGCCGGATGAAATCGTCGTCGGTCATCAGCTCGGCGCGGCGGGGCCGCTCGAAGGGGATGGCGATATCTTCAAGGATGCGTCCGGGCCGTGGCGACATCACCAGCACGCGGTCGGCCAGGAACAGCGCCTCGTCGATGTCATGGGTGACGAAGGCCACGGTGGTGCGCATCCGCGCCCAGACCTCGAGCAGCAGGGCTTGCATATGGGCGCGGGTCTGCGCGTCGAGCGCACCGAAGGGCTCGTCCATCAGCAGCACGCGCGGCCGGTTGATCAGCACGCGCGCAATCTCCGCGCGCTGCTGCATGCCGCCGGAAAGCTGGGCGGGGTAGCGCTGCGCGAAGCCACCCAGGCCGACCAGGTCCAGCAGGGCCTGCGCCTCGCGCTTGCGCTCGGCGGTGGGCACGCCCTGCATCTTCAGGCCGAAGGCGACGTTGTCGAGCACGCGCTTCCACGGGAACAGCGAGTGCTGCTGGAACACCAGCCCGCGCTCCGGCGCGGGGCCGCGCACTGGCGCCCCGTCGAGCAGGATCTCGCCCGCCGCCGCCGGCAGGTGTCCGGCGATGGCGCCCAGCAGCGTGGACTTGCCGCAGCCCGACGGCCCCAGGATGCAGACGAACTGCCCTGCGGGAATGTCGATGGATAGCTGGTGCACGGCGGTGAAGGCGGCATCGCCCTGGCCCAGCGCCACATCCAGGCCGCGCACCTGCAGGCGGCCCGCGCGGATCGGTTGGCTCGTCATGTGCGCACCTGCTGCAGGCGGGTCCACGGCATCAGCCACGCACCGAAGCGCTTGATCAGCGCGCTGCTGCCCATGCCGAAGGCACCGATCAGCAGCATGCCGACGACGATGTCCGCATAGTTCTGCAGGCTGTAGGCCTCCCACGTGTAATAGCCGATGCCGTACTGGCCGGCGATCATCTCGGCGGTGACCAGGCAGAACCAGGACGTGCCCATGCCGATCGCCAGCCCGGTGACGATACTCGGCAGCGCCGCGGGCAGCAGCACCTCGGGGAAGACGGTCCAGCGGCGCGCGCCCAGGCTGCGCGCCGTGGCGACCAGGCGCGGGTCGGTGCGCTCCACGCGGTGGATGGTGTTGAGCAGGATCGGGAACAGCGCCCCGATGAAGGTGATGAAGATCATGCTCAGCTCCGAAGACGGGAACATCAGGATTGCCAGCGGAATCCACGCCACGCCGGGGATCGGGCGCAGCACCTCCAGCGGCGGCAGCAGCAGGTCTTCCAGCCAGCGCGAGCGGCCGATCGCCATGCCGAGCACGATGCCCGCCACGGCCGCCGCGCCAAAGCCGGCAAACACGCGGTACAGGCTGTTGCCCAGGTGCAGCACCAGCTTGGGTGACTGCAGCAGTTGCCAGGCCGCCGGAACCACATCGCTGGGCGCGGGCACGTTGGCGAAGGTGACGCGGGTCCCAGCCCTGGCGCTTGTGGAGGGCTTTCATGGGGTCATCTCTGTGGTGCTGTTGTCATGAAGCGGGGCAATCAACGCAGCAGGTACGGGATCTCGACCCTGACCGCGCCCGTCGGGCAATCCTTCTCGCAGGGCATGCAGTACCAGCACTCGTCGAACTGCATGAATGCCTTGCCTTTGGTCAGGTCGATGGCCAGCAGGTCCATCGGGCAGACATCGACGCAGACCGTGCAGCCCTTGTCGGCAATGCACTTGTCTTCATCGATGGTGACCGGCGCGCTGCTGCGCTGGGCGATCTCATGCGGGGTGTAGGCCATGGCGTGGGTTCCTTCAGGCGGCAGCCAGGGTGGCGGGTTCGGCAGTGGCGGCCGTGGCGGCAGCCTGGCCGCGGCTGACACGCAGCCGCTGGTAGGCGGTGGCGTCGCCGCCTGCCACCGGGACGATGTACGGCTCGATCGCGCGCTTGTGGCTGACCATGCGCCCGGCTTCATCCTTGCTCAGGTGCGTATGGCAGAACCAGTCCGCATCATTGCGCTGCGGATAGTCGACGCGATGGTGGTAGAGACCCCAGCGGCTCTCGGTGCGGAACAGGGAAGCACGTGCCGCCATCTCCGCGCAGTCGCGGATCGCCATCACCTCGACCGCGCGCATCAGCTCGTGCGGATTGGCGGCGCGGATCTGGCCGATGTCCTCGGCGATGGCGTCAAAGCGCTGCAGGCCGATTTCCATCTTGCGCGTGACCTTGGGCGGCTGCAGGTAGTCGTTGACCATGCGGCGCAGCTTGTATTCCACCTGGGCGGGCGGCAGGCCACTCTCTCGCGCCAGCGGTGCGAACACGCGCGCGCGCTCCGCCTCGACCTGGGCCGCATCGGCTTCAGGCAGGCCGCGGCCGGCGACGTAGCCGGCCGCGTTGTGCCCGGCAAACCAGCCATAGGTGAAGGCGCCCAGCATGTAGTTGTGCGGCACGGCAGCCATGTCTCCGGCTGCGTACAGGCCCGGCACGGTAGTCTCGGCGCGCTCGTTCACATGCACGCCGGAAGCGCTGTGGCCGCTGCAGAAGCCGATCTCCGAGATATGCATCTCCACCATCTGCCTGCGGTAGTCGGTGCCGCGCCCGGCGTGGAACTGGCCGCGGCTGGGCCGTTCGTTGGTGTGCAGGATCGTCTCGATGGTCTGGATGGTTTCTTCCGCCAGGTGGTCAAGCTTCAGGAACACCGGGCCGTTGCCGCCCTGGAGCTCCTGGTAGAACTCCCACATCATCTGGCCGCTCCAGTAGTCGCATTCGATAAAGCGCTCGCCCTTGCCGTTGGCGGTATAGCCGCCCAGCGGGCCGGTCACGTAGGCGCAGGCCGGGCCGTTGTAGTCCTTGATCAGCGGATTGATCTGGAAGCACTCCAGGTTGGCCAGCGCGGCGCCGGCATGATAGGCCATGGCATAGCCGTCGCCGGCATTGGTCGGATTCTCGTAGGTGCCCATCAGGTAGCCGGAAGCGGGCAGGCCCAGGCGGCCGGCCGCGCCGCAGCACAGGATCACGGCGCGCGCGCGGATCACGTGGAAGTCCGCGGTGCGGCAGTCGAAGCCCATCACGCCGCCGGCGGCGCCGCTGGCGTCGGTCAGCACGCGCGTGGCGACGATGCGGTTGGTGATCTCTACCCGCGCGCGCTTGAGCTGGCGGTACAGCACCTTCTTGACGTTGTGTCCTTCCGGCATCGGCAGCACATAGGAGCCCATGTGATGGACCTTCTTCACTGCGTAGTCGCCGGTCTCGTCCTTCTCGAACCTGACGCCCCAGCGATCCAGCTGCTCGATGGTGGCAAAGCTGTGACGCGCGTAGGCATAAACGGTGGACTGGTCGACGATGCCGTCGTTGGCCACGGTGATCTCGCGGGTGTACTGCTCGGGCGTGGCGTGGCCGGGGATCACGGCATTGTTCAGCCCGTCCATGCCCATCGAGATGGCGCCGCTGCGCTTGACGTGCGCCTTGTCGAGCAGCAGCACGCGCAGCGCGGGGTTGCGTTCCTTGGCCTTGATCGCGGCCATCGGGCCGGCGGTGCCGCCGCCGACGACAACGATGTCGTATTCGTGAGTCAGGGTATTCATGCGGAGGGCTTCCCCTTGCTGGCTGGTTTGCGGGGCCGTGCACGGCCGGCCGGGCTGGTGACGCTGGCGGCTGGCGCGGTCTTGTGCCGGTCTGCGCGCAGCCGGTACTGGAACGCGTCGCCGCGGAAGTAGAGGAACTCGTAATCGATCGGCGTGCCTTGCGCGTCATGGGTCAGGCGTTCGATGCGCAGTACCGGCGCGCCTTCCTGGATGCGCAGGGCCTGGGTCAGGTCGTCGTCGGCGAGGATGGCGTCGACACTCAGGTCGGCATGGCCGAGCTTCACGCCACAGTCGTTTTCCAGGATCAGGAAGATGTCGCGCGTGGCCAGGTCGGCAGTGAGCAGGCGGCGGCCGACGGCCTCGGGCGCCCAGGTCAGCTCCAGCGACACCGGCTCGCGGTTGAGCAGGCGCACGCGCCGGATCTCCACCACCGGATCGCCTTCGCGCAGCCGCAGCTGCGTGGCAACGTGACGGCTGGCAGGTACGCATTTGCAGCTGCGTATCTGGTTCAGGATCTCGTAGCCCATGCTCGACATGGCCTCGGCAAAGCCTTGCAGCGAGGTCACGTTCTGGAAGGCGCGGGGCTTGGAGACGAAGGTGCCCTTGCCATGAATCTTGAAGATCAGCCCCTCCTTCTGCAGGTCGCCCAGCGCCTGGCGCACGGTGATGCGGCTGGCGCGAAAGCGCTCGCCCAGCTCGCTTTCCGACGGCATCTGGTGGTGCGGCGGATAGGTGCCGTCCAGGATGCGGGCGCGCAAGGCGTCCTTGATTTGCGTATAGAGCGGCAGCGGGATCGGTGCCGGCATGGCTGCGGCGGCGGGGACGGGTACCACGTTGGTCCGGGTCGTCATGGGGATCGACATAGCGTGTTATGACAAGTTGGGAACCACTATATGGACGACGCTGTGCCGGAGGAACGAAGCAATCCGGATATGCAAGGATGAAATCCGAACATGCGCTGCGTGTGCCTCTCAACTCCCGTTGCCCCGCGCCGATATCCAGTCATGAACCCTGCCGTCCGCCATCCGCCGCGGCCGCAGGCAGATGACAACGACGGCGGCAAAAACCACACGCACGGCACGGGAGCGCAGCATGAGCAGTTCCATGAGGGACATCGACGAACGGACCAACCTGACCAACAACAACCAGTTCGAGCTGCTGCTGTTCCGGCTTGGCGAAGCCGAGCATTCCGGCCAGACGGAGCTGTTCGGGATCAATGTCTTCAAGGTGCGCGAGATCCTCGTGATGCCGCACGTGACGACCGTGGTGGGGGCCGACCCGTCGATCCTGGGCATGGCGGATATCCGCGGCCAGGTGATCCCGGTGATCGACCTGCCCCGGCTGGTGGGCTGCAAGCCGCGCAGCGGCCTGGGCATCCTGCTGGTGACGGAATATGCTCGTTCGACGCAGGGCTTCGCGGTGGAGGCAGTGGAGGAAATCGTGCGCCTGGAGTGGAACCAGGTGCATTCGGCCGAGGCCAGCGTGCGGACCGGCCACGTCACCAGCATCGCCAAGCTGGACGGGGACACCGCCGGGGGCACGGACCCGTCGCGGCTGGTGCAGGTGCTGGACGTCGAGCAGATCCTGCGCGATGTGCTGCCGACGCGGCAGCCGGACGTGGATCCGGGCACGGTCGGCCCGCAGTTGAGCCTGCGCCCCGGCGCCAAGGTCATTGCCGCCGACGATTCGGCACTGGCGCGCGGCCTGATCGAGCAGGGGCTGAAGGCGCTGGGCGCGCCGGTGGTGATGACCAAGTCCGGCAAGGAGGCGTGGGAGCTGCTCGACCGCATCGCCGCCGAGGCGGCCAGCCATGGCAGGTCAGTGCAGGACGAGGTGGCGCTGGTGCTGACCGACCTGGAGATGCCGGAGATGGACGGTTTCACCCTGACCCGCAAGATCAAGGCGGACAGCCGGCTGAAGTCGCTGCCGGTGGTGATTCACTCGTCACTGTCCGGAGAGGCCAGCGAGGAGCATGTGCGCAAGGTGGGCGCAGACGCTTATGTGGCGAAATTCGTGGCCAAGGAACTGGCCGACACCATCCGCGAAGTGCTGACGCGCTGAGCGCCCCGTGGCGGAAGAATCGCAACAGGCACAAAATTCGAACGCCCGCAACCATTCCCGTAGCCCGGCGGGTTGCCTATAAAACGGGCACTCCAGTGAATTCCAGCACCGGCGCGCCCTTTGCGGTTGTCAAGAGGGGGGATATCCACTGAAGCTGTGGATAGTTCCTGTGGACAAGTCGGGCCTCCCGGCCGTGACTGCCCGGGAGGTCCGGCGGCGGCCGGCGTGACCCCCACGCCCGGCCGCACTCCCTGGTGCTGGCGCTCCTCGCTCCCCCTTACTTGGGCTGCTCCACCGTGCGCAGGTAGGGCTTCAGGGTCTTGAAGCCCTGCGGGTACTTCTTCTTGGCATCCTCGTCCGAGACCGATGTCGGGATGATGACGTCCTCGCCCGGCTTCCAGTTCACCGGCGTGGCCACGGTGTGCTTGGCATTGAGCTGCAGCGAATCCAGCAGGCGCAGCACCTCGTCGAAATTGCGCCCGGCGCTCATCGGGTACACCAGCATGGCCTTGACCTTCTTGTCCGGGCCGATGATGAACACCGAGCGGATGGTGGCATTGTCTACCGCCGTGCGCGGGCCGCTGCCGCTGGCCTCGGGGTGGATCATGTCGTAGAGCTTGGCCACCTTCAGGTCGGCGTCGCCGATCATCGGATAGTTGATGGTGCAGTTCTGCGTTTCCTCGATGTCCTTGACCCAGCGCTGGTGGTCGCCGACCGGGTCGATGCTCAGGCCGATGATCTTGGTATTGCGCTTGTCGAATTCGGGCTTGAGCCGGGCCATATAGCCCAGTTCGGTGGTGCACACCGGCGTGAAGTCCTTGGGATGCGAGAACAGGATGGCCCAGTTGTCGCCGATCCACTCATGGAAGCTGATCTTGCCTTCCGTGGTGTCGGCGGTGAAATCAGGGGCTTGCTCGCCCAGTCGAATCGCCATGGTTGCGCTCCTTGCAGTTGGCGTGGTTTGGATACGCGCGTCGCCGCGCACTGTTGCCCGCTATCGCGCTGTCTCGTTGTTCGCCCGGCCGCCTAGCGGAAGACCAGCACCGGGATCGTGCTGTGGGTCAGGACCTTGTGGGTCTCGCTGCCGATCAGCAGCGCCTGCAGCCCGCGCTTGCCATGCGACGACATCACGATCAGGTCGCAGTCGCGCTGCTGCGCGCACTGGATGATGGCCTGCCAGGGATGGTCGTCGGTGGCGGTGACGGTCTCGCAGGCCACGCCGGCCTGCGCCGCGGTGTGGCTGAGCGTGGCCAGGAAGGTATCCGCGTGGCGCGCTGCTTCTGCGGCAAAGGTGTCCTTGGTGTCCTGCAGGCTGGTCAGCCGGTAGGTCAGTACGTGGTACTCGGGAATCACATGCAGCCCGGTCACGCGGGCGCCGATGCGGCTGGCAAAGGCCATGGCGCGGGCCGCCATCGCGTCGGCGCGTGCGGAGCCGTCGGTAGGCACAAGGAGGTGCTTGAACATGATGGGCCTCCGATTGCAGAAGTTTGCCGCGTCCGCCCTGGCCCATACCCCGTACGCCCGGGCGAGCCAATCCAGTATAGGAATTGAGTGGCATAAGCGACAGTGCAGGCGTGGCGAATATCACGGCGCGAGCTGCAAGCCGGCGGGCATTAACATGCTGTTATCATCCAATGCACCATCATCATCCTGCACGAACCCGAGGGATTGACGCATGATCGCGCTGCGCGAAGCTTGGCTGGCCGGACTGTTCCGACGCGGCAACTGGCTGCCGAACATCGTGTCGGGCGTGATCGTCGGGGTGGTGGCGCTGCCGCTGGCCATGGCGTTTGCGATCGCGTCGGGCGCCAAGCCGGAGCAGGGCCTGTACACGGCCATCGTCGCCGGGCTGGCGGTGTCGCTGTTCGGCGGCAGCCGGCTGCAGATCGCGGGGCCCACCGGCGCGTTTATCGTGGTGCTGTCCGCCGTGACCGCGCGCCACGGCATCGACGGCCTGCAGATCGCCACCCTGATGGCGGGGCTGATCCTGCTGGCGATGGGGCTGACGCGGCTGGGCAGCGTGATCCGGTTCATTCCCGCACCGGTGATCGTCGGCTTCACGGCTGGCATCGGCGTGATCATCTTTGTCGGCCAGTGGCGCGATTTCTTCGGCCTGCCGCCGGTCGCCGGCGAGCATTTCCACGAAAAACTCTGGCACCTGCTGCAGGCGCTGCCGCAATGGCACCCGGCCACCACCGCGCTGGCGCTGGGCAGCCTGGCGCTGGTAGTGGGCGCGCCGCGCGTGCGCTGGCTGCGGCGCATCCCCGGGCCGCTGGTGGCGCTGCTGGTTGCCACCGCGGTGCAGGCGCTGTTCCGCTTTGACGGCGTCGCCACCATCGGCACCGCCTTTGGCGGCCTGCCGCGCGGGCTGCCCGTGCCCGCGCTGCCGGACATCACGCTGGCGCGCGTGCTGGAGCTGGCCGGGCCGGCCTTCACCATCGCCATGCTGGGCGCGATCGAGTCATTGCTGTCCGCGGTGGTGGCCGACGGCATGGCTGGCACGCGGCACGATTCCAACCAGGAGCTGGTCGGCCAGGGCATCGCCAATATCCTGGCGCCGCTGTTCGGCGGGTTTGCCGCCACCGGCGCCATTGCCCGCACCGCCACCAATATCCGCAATGGCGGCAACAGCCCGCTGGCCGGCGTGGTGCATGCGCTCACGCTGGTGATGGTGCTGCTGTTCCTGGCGCCGCTCGCGGCCAGCGTGCCGCTGGCGACGCTGGCCGCGATCCTGTTCGTGGTGGCTTACAACATGAGCGAGGGGCGCCAGTTCGCGCGCATGGTCCGCCGCGCGCCGCGCGCCGACGTCGCCATCCTGCTGATCACCTTCACCCTGACCGTGCTGACCGACCTGGTGGTGGCGGTCAATATCGGCGTGATCCTGGCCATGCTGCAGTTCCTGCGGCGCATGTCGGCGTCAGTCGAGGTGGCGCGCCAGGATGCCGTGGACGTAGAGCGGGAACTCGGCGATACCGGCGCCGGCCTGCCCGCGCGGATGCCGCCGGGCGTGCTGGTCTATGCCATCGACGGACCGTTCTTCTTCGGTGCCGTGGAAGCCTGCGAGCGCGCACTGGTGCAGACCCATACCGAGCCGCGCGTGCTGCTGATCCGCCTGGGCCGCGTGCCCTTTATGGACATGACCGGGCTGCAGACGCTGGAGGCCGTGATCGTGACGCTGCAGAAACGCGGCGTGGCGGTGGTGCTGGCCGAAGCCAACGAGCGGGTCAGGGAAAAGCTGGCGCGCGCGGGCGTGCTGGCGGCGCTGGGGGAGGGCAACTACGTGGATTCGCTGGCGCAGGCGGTGCAGCGCTGCGGCGAGCTGGCAAGCGAAGCTGCAGGCGAGGGCGACGCCCCGCGCTGAGTCACTTCTTCTGCCGGGTGCTGCCCGCAGGCTTGGGCTTGGTGGCATATTCCACGCCATGCTGGGCCAGGTACTCGCGGATCAGCTGGCGCACGACCTGCGACGGTGTCAGGTCCTGCGAGGCGCACAGGGTTTCAAAGGCCTTCTTCTTGACCGGATCGATCAGGATGGTAAGGCGGGCGGTCTTGGATTCCATGAGGGGTGTCCGGCTGTCCGGATAGGTCCGGCTTGACGGCAGCGGCGATCGGAAACGCATTATATACAGGGCCACCGCAGCGCCCGATTCCCGATCGGTGCCAGCACACCGGCGGTTTGCTCCCCTCTTCCGCTTGCGGGAGAGGGGAGCGTACACGAGGGGCGGCAGTATTCTCCGAGGCTATTGGCTCGTCGGCTCCCTGTTGCCTTCCACCGCTACGCCGCCATCTCCAGATCCGCAATCACCGCCGCCAGAAACCGTGCCGCCTCCCCACCCGTCACCACGCGATGGTCAAAGGTCAGGCTCAGCGGCATCACCCGGTGCACCGCCGGCACGCCGCCGGCTGCCACCACTTCCTCGCGCACGCGTCCCGCACCCAGGATTGCCACGGTCGGCGGCACCACGATGGGCGCGGCATAGCGCCCCGCGATCATGCCGAAGTTGGACAGCGTGATGGTGTTGCCGCGCATCTCTTCCGGAGCAATGGTGCGCGCGCGGATGTCGGCGCGCATGCGGTCCAGGCCGTGGCGCAGGTCCGCGGCATCGCGGTTGCCGACGTCGCGCAGCACGGGCACGAACAGGCCCTCGGGCAGGTCCGCCGCGATGCCGACGTCGATCTTCTTGAGCACGTGGCGGCGGGCGGTCTGGCCTTCGTACCAGGCATTGAGGCCGGGCTCGGCGCGGCAGCCGGCCACCAGGGCGCGCACCAGCCGGATGGTCACATCGGCGCCGGGCTGCCAGGCGTGGATGTCGGCGTCGTCCATCACCGTGGCGGCGGCCACTTCGGCCTGTGCCCGCGCCATGTTCTGCGCCATCGCCCGGCGCACGCCGCGCAGCTGTTCCGGCGCGCCCAGCTCGGCCAGCGTGCTGGCTACCCGCTCCACGTCGGCGGCGGTGACCACGCCCTCGGGACCCGATGCCGTGGCCATTGCCAGGTCCACCCCGAGCCGGCGCGCCAGCGCGCGCACCGCCGGCGTGGCCTTGACGCGCGCGGCCATCGCCGCGGCGGGTGCCGCGGAGCCCGCGGGCGCGGCTTCATTGACCACGTGCGTGCCGACCTGGACCGAGCCCACCACGGTGCCGGCGTCGGCATCGTCGCCCGCACCCTCGACGCCGACCAGCGGCGCGCCAAGGTGGACGATATCGCCGGGCTGCGCAAACAGCTTGGCGATGGTGCCGGCATAGGGCGACGGGATTTCCACGATGGCCTTGGCCGTCTCCACCGACAGCAGCGGCTGGTCAGCGGCCACGGTGTCGCCGGTCTTGACGTGCCAGGTCACGATCTCGGCCTCCTGCAGGCCTTCGCCCAGGTCGGGCAGCTTGAAGACTCTCATCGGCACTCCTTGCCTATCGTCGGCAACTCTCGCGTTACGCTGCCATCGCCTTGCGCGCCGCGTCGACGATGCGGGCGACGCCAGGCAGGTAGGTGTATTCCAGCCGCGCCAGCGGCACCACGGTGTCGAAGCCGGTCACGCGCTGCACCGGCGCGGCCAGTGAGTAGAGGCCCGCGTCGGCCAGCTGCGCCGCGATCTCGGCGCCGAAGCCGGCGGTGCGCGGGGCCTCGTGCACGATCACGCAGCGGCCCGTGCGCGTCACCGATTCCAGGATGGTCTGCATGTCCAGCGGCTTGAGCGTGGCCACGTCGATGACCGTGGCCGTCACGCCTTCGCCGGCCAGTGCGTCCGCGGCGGCGAGCGTCTCCTGCACCATCGCGCCCCAGCTCACCAGCGTGATGTCGCTGCCTTCGCGCAGCGTGAAGCAGGTGTCCAGCGGCAGCGCGGCGCCGTCGTCGGCCACTTCCTGGCGGAACAGGCGGTACAGCCGCGTGGGTTCGAGGAAGATGACCGGGTCCGGATCGGCGATGGCCGCCAGCAGCAGCCCGTACGCGCGCGCGGGCGATGAAGGCACCACCACGCGGATGCCGGGCATATGCGCGAACATCGCCTCCGGGCTTTCGGAATGATGCTCGGGTGCATGGATGCCGGCACCGCACGGCGAGCGCACCACCATCGGACATGACAAGCGCCCGCGCGTGCGATGCCGCATGCGTCCGGCGTGGTTGATGATGTGATCGACCGCCGGGTAGATAAAGCCGGTGAACTGGATCTCGGCCACCGGCTTGAGCCCCATTGCCGCCATGCCGATCGCCGCGCCGACGATGCCGCCTTCGGCCAGCGGCGTATCCATGACGCGCGCCGCGCCAAAGCGCGCCTGCAGGCCCGCGGTGGCGCGGAACACGCCGCCATTGACGCCGATATCCTCGCCCAGCAGCAGCACATCGGGATCGTGCTCCAGCGCATGGGCCAGCGCCAGGTTGACTGCTTCGACCAGATTGATTTCCGCCATGGTTCGCTCGCTGTGGTCGCCAGGTGAAGGCGCAGGGTTTGCTGGTTATCCGTGCGGCGCCGGGAAGCGCCGGGCAATCTCCAGCTGCGCCTGCAATTCGGCCGGCATGGTTGCGTACAGGCAGTCGAACATCGCGGCCGGGTCCGGCTGCGGCACGGCCAGGTAAGTCTCCACGGCCTGCGCCACCTGCTGCGAGCAGGCCTTGACCAGCGCTTCCTCGCGCGCCGCGTCCCACGCGTGCAGCGCCAGCAGGTGCGTGCGCAGCCGCAGCAGCGGCTCTTCCTGCCAGTGCGCCTTGACGCTGGCCTCGTCGCGGTAGCGCGAGGCGTCGTCGGCGGTGGTGTGGTCGCCCAGGCGGTAGGTGATGGCCTCGATCAGCGCCGGGCCGCCGCCGTCGCGCGCGCGCGCGATGGCCTCGCCGACGCGGTGCCGCACCGCGACCACGTCGTTGCCGTCGACCTGCTCGCCGGGGATGCCGGCGGCAATGGCCTTCTGCGCCAGCGTCTGCGCCGCGGTCTGGCCGCTGCGCGGCATCGAGATTGCCCACTGGTTGTTGTTGATCACGATCACCAGCGGCGCGTGCCACGCGCCGGCCATGTTCATGCCCTCATAGAAATCGCCCTTGGAGGTGCCGCCGTCGCCCAGCAGGCAGACCGCCACGCGCGGCTCGCCGCGCAGCTGGAACGCATAGGCGGCGCCGGCCGCGTGGCAGACCTGGGTGCCGATCGGCACGCAGTTGGCAAAGTCATGCGGCGCCGCCGCAAAGCCGCTGCCGCGTTCGTCGCCGCCCCAGTAGAGCAGGCTCTCGGTCATCGTGACGCCCCGCACAAACTGTGCCGCGTGGTCGCGGTACGAGGGCACCAGCACGTCTTCGGGCCGCATCGCAAAGGCCACGCCCACGCCGATGGCTTCCTGGCCGAGTGCCGAGGCAAAGGTGCCGATCTTGCCGGTGCGCTGCAGCGCAATCGCTTTCAGGTCGAACTGGCGCGTCAGCACCATCGCCTGGTACAGCGGCAGCAGCGCGTCGGGGTTGCTGGCAAGGGGTGGGGGAGGAGAAGTGGGGGAGGAGGTGTCGCCCGGCGGGGCAAGGTAGCGGGTGTAGCCGATCTCAAAGCGCGCAACCGTGGACATGGCAGGTCTCTCGATGCGGTTGTCTCGACAGGATCCGCTGGGACGGCCGCGAGGATCTTCGCAGCTATCCGCAGCAATGATCGCGTTGTGATCCCTGCCGTGCTTTTTGGGCGCGGGGGACTTGAGCTTGAGTGTAGGGCATTTGCGCGGCGCGCGCGGCGCAAAATTGTCTTGCTGCGCACAATGCGCGCGACAGCTGCCCCCCAAAAGCGAGAAAGCGCCTGGCGGCGCTTCCTTGCTTTCGGGGCGAGAGCGCGGTGGCTCAGCGCTGGTACGGCGGCTGCACGAAGCCCGCAAAGCGCTGCTGCGTCACGGCCTTGAACTCCGCCGACTCGTAGGCCTCCCGGATGTCCTTGACGAAGGGCTTGTTCAGGTCCGCCGTCTTCACCGCGACCAGGTTCATGTAGTAGTCGGGAATCTTCTCCAGCGCCAGCGCCGAGGTCAGCTTCAGGCCGGAGGCCAGCGCATAGTTGCCGTTGACGAAGGCATAGTCCACGTCGTCGAGCGAGCGCGGCAGCTGGGCGGCTTCCAGCTGGATCAGCTTGAGCTTGTGCGGGTTGGCGTCGATGTCGCGCTCGCTGGCGCGGATCGGGTCGGTGCCCGGCTTGAGCGTGACCCAGCCGATCTGCTGCAGGATGGCGATGGCGCGCGCCAGGTTGGTGGGATCGTTCGGCAGCGACACGGTATTGCCGGGCTTCACCTCGGCCAGGCCCTTGTGCTTGCGGCTGTAGATGCCGATCGGCGCGGTCGGCACCTGGATCACGTCGGTCAGCGCCAGCTTGCGGTCGGCTGAGAACTTCTTCAGGTAGGCCACATGCTGGAACGCATTGGCGTCGATGGCGCCGTCGGCCAGCGCCAGGTTGGGCTGCACGTAGTCGCTGAACTCAATGATGGTGACCTTGTAGCCGCGCTTTTCCAGCACCGGCTTCACGCCATAGCGGATCTGGTCGGCGTAGGGGCCAGCGGTGGCGCCGAAGCGGATTTCCTTCTTGTCCGGATCGGCCGCGCCCGCACCCTGCATCACGCCCAGTGCCAGCACCGCTGCCGCCAGCCGTGCGACGAAGCCGAATTTCCCGTATTGCATCTGATGCTCCCCGTTATGTTGTTGGAGGCCGGCAGCGTCCCGCCGCGGCGTCGGCTCATTGTATGGAAAGGCAGGCAATAGGCGAACGAGTTATTACGCATGGTCATATGCCGCTGGCGAATAAGGGCGCCGGCGCCTGGCTGCACTACGCTGAAGGGCAGCGTCACCCGTATGGAGGCCGCCATGCCCGAACAACTTACCCGGCATCCCGAAGTCACGATCCAGGTCTTGCGCAGCGCCGGGGCCAGCTGCGGCGAGGGCGCCCCGCAGGCCATCCTCAAGGCCTGCCCGCGCGAGCGCTTCTGCAAGCTGCCCGGCGGGGAGATCTGCGTGTATGGCCTGGACGGGGCGCAGGCGATGACGCAGTTCACGGCTGCCGACTGGCAGTCGCTCGCGCCCCTTGCGCGGGACCGTGCAGATGTTGCGGCCGCGGCGGGCTGGGAGGGGACCGCTGCCGCGGTGTTCATTGCCGGGCTTGCCGCCGGCGCGCTGGCGGCCGCGGCCCTGGCGCGCTGGCGGCGCAGCCGTGGCCGTGGTTGACGTGCCGGCGCTGGCACGGTGTTTGCGGCTTTCTCAGGTCATGACACCGATGCAGTCCGCCTCCAATCGTTTCCGCCGGCCAGGGCACGGCGCAGAGCGGCGCCTGTCGTGCGGACCCGGCGCGATCCCGTGCGCGCGCGAAAGCGCGCTGCCGGAAACTTTTATCCTGTTTGAAGCCGAGGCAGGCCAGAAATTGCATGCCGGGCTGGCGCACGCAGGCCTGCATTCCTGCACATTCCTGACGCCGGTCTTGCGGTGCGCGGCGACGAGGGGAGGCGCGCAATGATGGGCGCGACGACCTTCTCGGCGATCCGCCAGCACGCGCACTGGCCCGCGTGGCGCCGTGCCATCGGCATCCTGTTCATTGCCGCGGTGCTGGCGCTGATCGCGCGCAAGCTGGGCACCATCGACTGGGACGCGGTGCTGGCCGCGCTGCGCGGCTTCAACGCCCGCACGCTGGCGCCGGCGGCGGCCTTCGTTGCGCTGAGCGGCTTGCTGTACAGCCAGTTCGACCGCCTCGGCTGCCACTATGCCGGACACCCGTTGCCGGCGCGGCGGGTGATGGCGATCTCTTATGTCAGCTACACGCTCAGCCTCAACCTCGGGGCCACGCTGGGCGGCGCGGGCGTGCGCTACCGCCTGTACACGCGCGCCGGGCTGACCCTGCCGCAGATCTGGAGCCTGTTCGTGGTGGTGGTGAGCAGCAACTGGCTTGGCTATGCCTTGCTGGCGGGGGGCATGCTGGTGGCGCAGCTGGTGGTGCTGCCGCCGGAGTGGGGCGTTCCCGCGGCGCTGACACGGGTGCTGGGCGCGCTGATGCTGGCGGTGCCGGCTGCCTACCTGGCTGCCTGTGCCACCTGGCACGGCCGGCACCGGACCGTGCGCGACCACGATATCTACGTTCCGTCGGTCGGCTTCGCGGCGCTGCAAATCCTCTTGTCTGCAGCCCACTGGATGGCGATGGCGGCGATCCTGTTTTCGCTGCTGCATACGCATGCGGGGTACTTCACGGTGCTTGGGGTATTGCTGGCGTCGGGGCTGGCGGGCGTGGTGGTGCGGATCCCCGGGGGTCTCGGCGTGATCGAGACCGTGTTCCTGACGATGCTGGGCGGCCAGGTGCCGCACGGGCTGCTGCTGGCGGCGCTGATTGCGTATCGCGCGATGTATTACCTGATTCCGCTGATGATCGGGGCGATCGGCTACTTTGTGCTGGAGGCGCACGGCAAGCGTGGTGGGAGGTAGGTCGTGCTGGCGACCGATAGCTTTCGGGAGTGCTACCACCCTTCGCGTACGCTCCCCTCTCCCGCAAGCGGGAGAGGGAGAAACCCTGCGGATCCCTGTGACGCCTGCGGTCAGACTGCCGCCAGCGCCCGATCCAGGTCCTCGATCAGATCATCGATATGCTCGATGCCGACCGACAGCCGCACCATGTCCTCACTGACGCCCGCCGCCTTCAGTTCATCCGCATTGAGTTGCCGATGCGTGGTCGACGCCGGATGCGTGGCCAGCGACTTGGCATCGCCGATATTGACCAGCCGCGTGAACAGCTGCAGCGCGTCCAGGAAGCGCGCGCCGCCTTCACGGCCGCCTTGCTTCAGGCCGAACGACAGGATGCCGGGGCCGCGCCCGCCCAGGTACTTCTGCACCAGCGCGTGGTCGGCATGGTCGGGCAGGCCGGCAAAGTTGACCCAGTCCACCTTGGCATGCTGCTGCAGGTGGCGGGCAATCGCCAGCGCGTTCTCGGTGATGCGGTCCAGCCGCAGCGCCAGGGTTTCGATGCCTTGCAGGATCAGGAAGGCATTGAAAGGCGACAGCGCCGCGCCGGTATTGCGCAGCGGCACCACGCGCGCGCGGCCGATGTAGGCGGCCGGGCCCAGCGCCTCGGTGTAGACCACGCCGTGATAGGAGACGTCGGGCTCGTTCAGGCGCTTGAAGCGTTCCTTGTGCTGGGCCCAGGGGAACTTGCCGCTGTCGATGATGGCGCCGCCGACGCTGTTGCCGTGGCCGCCCAGGTACTTGGTCAGCGAATGCACGACGATATCCGCGCCATGCTCGAACGGACGGCACAGGTAGGGCGATGGCACCGTGTTGTCGACGATCAGCGGCACGCCGTGGTTGTGCGCCACGCGCGCGATGGCTTCGATATCGACCACGTTGCCGAGCGGGTTGCCCACCGACTCCACGAAGATCGCCTTGGTGCGCGCGTCGATCAGGTCGCCGAAGCTGGCCGGGTTGCGGCCATCGGCAAAGCGCGTCTCGATGCCGGACTGCGGCAGCGTGTGCGCCAGCAGGTTGTAGGTGCCGCCATAGAGCTGGCTCGACGAGACGATGTTGTCGCCGGCCTCGGCAATGGTCTGGATCGCATACGTGATTGCCGCCATGCCGGACGCCAGCGCCAGCGCGCCCACGCCGCCCTCGAGCGCGGCCAGGCGCTGCTCGAGCACGTCGTTGGTCGGGTTCATGATGCGGCTGTAGATGTTGCCGGCCACCTTCAGGTCGAACAGGTCGGCGCCGTGCTGGGCGCTGTCGAAGGCGTAGGCCACCGTCTGGTAGATGGGCACGGCCACCGCGCGCGTGGTGGGATCGGGCGAATAGCCGCCATGGACGGCCAGGGTTTCGAGTCTCATCTTCTTCTCTCTTCGTCTCGCTGTTGGGTGCCGGACCGGCGCGACGGAGCAGTGCCTGCCATGGCGCCGGGCATGCCGAGCGGTGCGCCGCGCGGGCGCACCAGGCCGTGCGATGGTACCAGCCGGCCCGCGCACGCCCCTGCGGCGTGGCCGCTATGGTTGCCGACGGCGCTCGCGCGAGGCAAGGAAACTTATTGCATTTGGATATGCGCGGTGCCGCAGCGCAGCGGTCATGCCCCGACCGCGAGCGGCGCTTCGACCTGCCGCCAGCGCAGGTTCTCGGGCCGGCGCAGCCCCAGGTGCTCGCGCAGCGTGGTGCCCGTATAGTGCTCGCGAAAGAGCCCGCGCCGGCGCAGTTCCGGCAGCACCAGTTCGATGAAATCATCGAGCCCGCCCGGCAGCCAGGGCGGCATCACGTTGAAGCCATCGGCGGCCTCGCCCTCGAACCACGCCTGCAGCTGGTCGGCGATGGACTGCGGCGTGCCGTGGATCGACCAGTGGCCGCGCGCGGTGGCCACGCGCAGGCACAGCTGGCGGATGGTGAGACCCTCGCGCCGGGCCAGGCCGGTAACCAGCTGGAAGCGGCTCTTGGCGCCGTTCGGTTCGGCCAGGTTGTCGGGCAGCGGGCCGTCCAGCGGATAGCCGCTCAGGTCGATCCCGCCCAGGTGCTGCGACAGCAGGGCCAGCCCCACCGACGGATGGATCAGGCTCTGCAGCGCTTCGAATTTCTCCTGCGCCTCGGCCTCGCTGCGGCCCACCACCGGGAACACGCCAGGCAGGATCTTGAGTTGATCGGACGTGCGGCCATAGCGCGCGAGCCGCGCTTTCAGGCCACGATAAAAGGCCTGCGCATCGGCCTGCGACTGCTGCGCGGTAAAGATGACCTCGGCGGTGCGGGCCGCCAGTTCCTGCCCGGCCTCCGACGAGCCAGCCTGCACGATCACCGGATGGCCCTGCGGCGGGCGCGCGACGTTGAGCGGTCCGCGCACCTGGAAGTGCGCGCCGCGATGGTCGAGCGTGTGCAGCTTGTCCGCATCGAAATGCCGGCCGCTGTCCTTGTCGTACAGGAAGGCATTGTCCTCCCAGGTGTCCCACAGCCCGGTGACCACGTCGACAAACTCTTCGGCGCGGGCGTAGCGATCCGCGTGCGCGGGATGACGTTCGAGGCTGAAGTTGCGCGCTTCGGCATCCGACCACGACGTCACCACGTTCCAGCCCGCGCGGCCGCCGCTGAGGTGGTCGAGCGAGGCGAACTTGCGCGCCACATGAAAGGGCTCGTTGTAGGTGGTGGAGACGGTCGCCACCAGGCCGATGCGCTGCGTCACTGCCGCCAGTGCCGACAGCAGCGTCAGCGGCTCGAAGGTGGCGGCGCGCGCGGTGCGCGGCAGGGTGGCATCGTCCATGCCGCGGATGGCAACGCCGTCCGCCAGGAACAGCGCATCGAACCCCGCGGCCTCGGCGCGCTGCGCCAGCGCGATGTAGTGCGCCAGGTTGCGCCCGGCATCGGCCTGCGCTCCCGGATGGCGCCACCCGGCGACATGGTGCCCGGTGGCCTGGAGAAAGGCGCCCAGATGCAGGTGGCGCGGCGGCTTTTGCTGTGACATCGATCGTGCTCCCCGGAAGCAACTGGCCGGATCAGGCCGCTTGCCGTTGCGCGGCAGCGGCGGACTGGTTGGCCGGCGCCGCGCCTTCGCTGCGCACGCCCGCCTTCACCGCCTTGCTGCGGCGGCCATCCACGCCGACCGGAATGTCGCCGGCCACGGTGGCCCGGCGCACCACCCGGTGCGCGTCGCCATAGTCGTTGATGGCGTAGTGCTGGGTAGCGCGGTTGTCCCAGATGGCGACGTCGCCCGCGCGCCAGCGCCAGCGCACGGTGTTCTCCAGCCGGTGCACATGGCCCTGCAGCACGGCAATCAGGTGCGCCGAATCGGCCGACGAGCAGTCCAGCAGCTTCTTGACGAAGTGGCCCAGCACCAGCGTGCGTTCACCGGTTTCCGGGTGCACGCGCACCACCGGGTGCTCGGTCTCGTAGAGCGCCGAGGTAAATAGCTCGCGGTAGCGCTTCAGCCCTTCGTCGCTCGGATTGACGCGCGTGGCCGCGTAGTCGTAGTCGTTGGTGTGCAGCGCCCACAGCTTGTCGGCCAGTTCACGCAGCGGCTCGGGCAGGTCCTGGTACGCGGCGGCGGTGTTGGCCCACACCGTGTCGCCGCCGGCGGCGGGAACGGTCACGGCGCGCAGCACCGAGACCGCGGGGTAGGCCAGGTCGAAGGTCACGTCGGTATGCCAGGAATTGGCGCGGCCGCCGTGCTGTGAGTCGAGCTCCAGCAATTGCGTGCCGTCGCGAGAGGGCACGGTCGGGTGCGGCACGGTGTCGCCGAACAGGCGCGCAAAGCCCTGCTGCGCGGCATCGTCAAGATGGACCTGGTCGCGGAAGAACAGCACCTTGTGCCTGAGCAAGGCTGCGCGGATGGCGGCGAAGGTGGCGGGCGGCAGGTCGCCGTGCAGCGCGACGCCGCGGATCTCGGCGCCGATGCGGCCGGCAACCGGGTGGATGTCGAGCTGGACGGTCTGGTCTTGCGTGGCGTTGGCTTGGGTCATCGCGAAGCTCCGGGGATGTAAGAGGGTTGGGTCAGGCGAGTTCAGGTTCGGGGGTCCGCTGCACGACAGGCTCCTGCCCGGCGAATTCGCGCAGCACGGCATCGCGCGCCCGCGCGAAGGGAGGTCCGGCGCGTTCGCGCGGATGCGGCAGGTCCACCGGCAGGATGCGGCGGATGCGGCCGGGCCGGGGTTCCATCACCACCACGCGGTCGCCCAGGAAGACGGCTTCCTCGACGTCGTGGGTGACCAGGATCATGGTGATGCCCTCGGCCTGCCAGATGCGCTGCAGTTCCTGCTGCAGGTAGGCCCGCGTCATCGCGTCGAGCGCGCCGAAGGGCTCGTCGAGCAGCAGGATCTCGGGGCGCGTCACCAGTGCCCGCGCAATTGCCACGCGCTGCGACATGCCGCCGGAGAGCTGGTGCGGATAGGCCTGCTCGAAGCCGCGCAGGCCAACCAGCGCGATATGCTCGGCCACGTTGCGGCCTTTCTCCGCGTCGCTGCCCGGCGTGTTGAGCAGCGCCAGCCGGATGTTCTGTTCCACCGTCAGCCACGGGAACAGGCGATGCTCCTGGAACACGATGCCGCGCTGCAGGCTGGTGCCCGATACGCGCTTGCCGTCCAGCAGGATCTCGCCGCGGTAGTCCTCTTCCAGGCCCACCACCAGCCGCAGCAGGGTGGACTTGCCGCAGCCGCTGGCGCCGACGATGCTGACGAACTCGCCCGGGGCGATGGTCAGGGTGATGTCCTCGAGCACGGGCAGCGCCCGGCCCTCGACTTCGTACTGCTTGTGCAGGTGCGCGATGCTTAGCGTGCCGGCATGTGGCATTTGCGGTCTCCGTTCAATAAGGTGCAGCGTGGCTCAGCCCGCGGCCACCGAGCGCCCGCGCCAGGCGAGCAGGCGGGACTCGATGCGGCTGGCAATCCAGTTCAGCGTGAAGCCGACCAGGCCGACCACGATCACGCCGAAGATCACCAGGTCCATCCAGAAGTTCTCGCGGCCGTCGGTCATGGTGTTGCCGATGCCCTTGCCGGATACCAGCAGGTACTCGGCGCCGAGCGTGGCCAGCCACGCATAGATCAGTCCCAGGTGGATGCCGGCGAAGATCGACGGCGCCGCCGACGGTAGCACCACGCGCCACAGCACCTGGGTGCGGTTGAATCGCAGGACGCGCGCAACCTCGAGCAGGTCCGCCGGCACGGCGCGGATGCCTTCGAAGGTGTTCAGCACCACCGGGAAGAATGCGGCCAGCGACAGGAACACCACCTTGGCGGCATCGCCCAGCCCGAACCAGACCGAGATCAGCGGGATCCATGCAAACAGCGAGATCTGCTTGACCGTGTGAAAGCTCGGACCGACCATGCGTTCGAACAGGCGCGACAGGCCCAGCGCCGTGCCGAACACCAGCCCGGCGCTGGCGCCGATGGCAAAGCCGGCCAGGTCGCGCCACAGGCTGGCGGCCAATGCCGTGGCCAGCGCGCCGCTCTGCACCTGGCGCACCGCGGTGTCCCAGACGCCGGATACCGGCACCAGCAGCGGCGAAGTGGTCCAGCCAAAGCGCACGGCGGCCCACCACAGCGCGAGCAGCGCGAGCGGCAGCACCCAGCCGCGCAAGGCGCGGGGCAGGCGAATACGGGGGCGGATAGCGGAAGTGGTCATCGCGGCCTCGCCTCAGAAGCCCGGCTTGCGCCAGCGCAGCACCGCGCCTTCGGCCAGCGCCAGCGTCTTGTCCAGCGCAAAGCCCACCACGCCCACCACCACCACGGCGGCGAGCACCATGTCGAGCTGGAACAGCTGGCGCCCGTAGACGATCATGTAGCCCAGCCCCTCGGACGAGGCCAGCAGCTCCACCACCACCAGCGCCAGCCACGCGTGCGTCAGGCCGTAGCGCACGCCGTTCCACACCGGCGCGGCCGCGGCGGGCAGCACCACGCGCGACAGCGTCTGCCAGCGCGTGAGCTGCAGCACCCGCGCCACTTCCAGGTAGCGGGTCGGCACGCTGCCGATGCCCTTGTACGTGTTCAGCGCCACCGGCACGAAGGCGGCCTTGGCGATCAGGATCACCTTGAGCGCTTCGTCGATGCCGACCAGCAGCATCAGCAGCGGCAGCCAGCCCAGCACCGGCACCTGGCTGAACGCCTTGAAGGTCGGGTAGACGTAGTCGCGCAACGTCGGCGACAGGCCCATGGCCGCGCCCAGCGCCAGGCCGCCGGCCAGCCCCAAGGCAAAGCCACCGGCCACGCGCAGCGCGCTGATAGCCAGGTTGGCCTGCAGTTCACCGCTTTGCCAGAGGTCGGCCAGCGTGCGTGCGACATCTTCGGGTGCGGGCAGCACCTGCGGCGGAATCCAGGCATTGCGGGCGGCCACGTACCACACCAGCAGCAGCGCCAGCGGCACCGGCCAGGCCAGCAGCCAGCGTGTGGCATCCCGCCAGCGCAGTGGCCTGCGCGGGGAAGGCGCGCGCGGTGCTGCTGCTGCGGCGGGCAGTGAAAGCGATTCGGCGACGGACATGGTGTCAGGCTCCCAGGATCTTGCCGTTGGGTTGGTAGACGGGCCAGTAGCTCTGCAGGTTCAGGTCGTTGAGAGCCACTCTCAGGAAGCGCTGGTCGATCCACTGGTCCACGTCAAAGCGCGCACGGCTCAGCTTGAAGCGATAGGCCTGCTCGACCGCATCCTTGTAGCGGCTGACCAGGAAGGGATCGAAATTCGGGTTCAGCCGCACCCGCAGCGGCTCGCCGTCGAAGTCCTCCTTCCAGTGGTCATAAGGCGTGCCAGCACGCGCCCAGGTGCGCAGCACCTCCTCGCGATGGCTCTCGTCCGAGGCCCACCGCGCCGCCTCGACCGCGGCCTTCACCAGGTGCTGCGTGGCTTCCGGATAGCGCCCGGCGAAATCGTCGCTCACCAGTACATGGCTTTGCCGTGTGTAGGTCGGCGACTGGTTCTTGCTGGAGTACAGGATGCGCACCGCGCCCTTGTCGCGCAGGCGCAGGATGTCCATGGCGCCGATGGCGGCGTCGATGTCGCGCGTGGACAGCGCCGCCAGGTAGCCGGCCGTGTCCAGGTTGAGCAGGCGCAGGTCCTTGTCCGACAGCCCGTTCGCTTCCAGCAGGCGCAGCGCCGGCAGATGCATGTTGGTGCCCTTGAACAGCGACACGCGCTTGCCGCGCAGGTCGCTGACCGTCTTCAGCGGCGAATCGGGTGGCACCCCCACATAGATATTGGCGCGCACGCCGGTGGCCAGCACCAGCCGCGTCTTCAGGCCCGCGGAGCGCGCCACGATGGACGGCAGGTCGCCCTGCAGCGCGAAGTCGAGCTGGCGGTTGGCCAGCGCCTCGTTGACGGCGGGCCCGGCGCCCTTGAAGAAGAACCACTCCACGCGCGTGCCGGTCGGCTTGAACGATTCCTCGAGCCAGCCGCGCGCATGGGCAATCGCCAGCGAACTGCCGGCAAAGCTGGGCGGGGTGCCGGTGGCGGGCTGGGCCACGCCGACGCGGATCACGTCGGGCCGCGCTGCCGGGCTGGCGCTGAACGCGGACAGCGGCGACAGCGACGCGGCCATGCCCAGCCCGGACCAGGCCGCGCAGCGCAGCAGCTCGCGGCGGGTCAGCGTGGGTGCTGCGGTGGCATCGGGGCGCGGGGTCGTCATCGTGCAGACCTTCTTGAAGTGGAGGACGGCTCCACGATAAGCGGCGCTGCGCGCGGACCTGAACGAATGATTCCGGCTTTGGTTATCGGCCCCGCGCATATGGCGCGCGGCGCGGCGTTGGCATATCGGCATGCAATCTTCTTCGTTGGCCGAGTGCCGGTGCTGTCCTACAGTCTGCGCATTTTGATCGCTACCAGACTGACCACGTCCTCACGATGAGCAATGACCTGACTTCCGGCCGCCGGCGCTTCCTGCAGCGCGGGGCGGTGCTGGGCGCCGCCGCGGCTGGCGCCGCCACCGCGGCGCGCGCTGAGCCGCTGACGGTTGCGCCGTGGACGCGCACGCCGGGCGAGCCCGTGCTGTGGCATGCCTACGGCCAGCCGTCCCCGTTCGAGAAAGACGTGGTGCGGCGCAGCCGCAGCGCGGCGCCGCTGCCCGGCGCCAACTCGTCGATGACGCCGCTGCAGGACCTGCGCGGCATCATCACGCCGACCGGGCTGGTGTTCGAGCGCCATCACGCCGGCATCCCGCTGATCGACCCGGCGCAGCACCGGCTGGCGGTGCACGGGCTGGTGGCGCGCCCGCGCATCTTCACCATAAACGACCTGGTGCGCCTGCCGTCGGTATCGCGCATCCATTTCCTGGAGTGCTCGGGCAACACCGGGCGCGAGTGGAAGGCGCCCGGTGCGAAATCGGTTCAGATCAGCCACGGCCTGCTGTCTTGCTGTGAGTGGACCGGCGTGCCGTTGTCCGTGGTGCTGGACGAAATCGGCGTGGCGCCGGAAGCTGCGTGGGTGCTGGCCGAGGGCGCCGATGGTGCAGCCATGACGCGCAGCGTGCCGCTGGCCAAGGCGCTGGAAGACGCATTGCTGGTCTATGCGCAGAACGGCGAGATGCTGCGGCCCGAGCATGGCTATCCGCTGCGGCTGTTCCTGCCGGGCTATGAGGGCAACATGTCCATCAAGTGGCTGCGGCGCCTGAAGCTGGGGCGCGCGCCGTTCATGTCGCGCGAAGAGACGTCGAAGTACACGGACTCCTTGCCCGACGGCAGCGCGCGGCAGTTCACCTTCCTGATGGACGTGAAGTCCGTGATCACCTTCCCCGCGCCGGACCACAAACTGCGTGAGCGCGGGTTCTATGAGATCTCGGGCCTGGCGTGGTCGGGCCATGGGCGCATCCGCCGCGTCGAGGTGTCGGTCGACGGCGGCCGCAGCTGGCGCGAGGCGCAGCTGCAGGAGCCGGTGCTGGACCGCGCGCTGGTGCGTTTTCGCCTGCCGTGGCGCTGGGATGGCGGGCCAGCTTCGCTGGAGAGCCGCGCCATCGACGAAGCCGGCAACGTCCAGCCTACGCCGGACCAGCTCGTGGCCGCGCGCGGCGTGGCTTCCACCTATCACTACAACGCGATCCAGCGCTGGCGCGTGGCCGCGGACGGGAGTATTGCCAATGCGCGCGCTTGAACGATTCAGCGGTACCGTCGCGGTGCTCGCGCTGGCCTGCACCGCGCAAACGGCGGTTGCGCAGACCTATGGCATAGGCCGCCCCGCCAGCGAGCGCGACCTTGCCGCGTGGAATATCGACGTGACCCCGGACGGCACGGGCCTGCCGCCGGGCAGCGGCACGGTCGCGCGTGGCCAGCAGGTCTATGCGCAGCACTGTGCCGCATGTCACGGCGTCAATGGCGAAGGCAAGCCGGCCGATGCGCTGGTAGGCGGGCAGGGCACGCTGAAGGACGCCGCCAGGGGCAAGGACCCGGTCAAGACCATCGGCAGCTTCTGGCCCTACGCGACCACGGTATTCGACTTCATCAACCGTGCCATGCCCTACAACGCGCCGCAGAGCCTGGCACCGGACGAGGTCTATGCCGTCACCGCGTGGCTGCTGCACAAGAACGGCATCCTGCCCGCAGATGCGGTGCTGGACGCGCGCACGCTGCCGCAGGTGAAGATGCCGAACCGCGATGGCTTTGTCGCCGACGCGCGCCCGGATACCGCCAACGTGCCGTGCCGCAGCGGTTGCCCCGGCAAGCCCTGATGGCCCGCCAATGTCGAGACATGGATATGCGATAAGCGGATAAGGGCCAGCGATTTGATTCGTTGACCGTGCAGTGGCCGGCTCTCTACAGTGCAAGCTTGTACGCGGCATCCCGGATGCCGCATCGGCTTCCCCCGTGCCAGAGCTTGCCATGACGACCGCAACCGCCCACGCCAGTGTTTCGCGCCAGCAGAGCGCACCGCTTTCCACCGCATTGTCCGCAGGCGCGGGCAACTTCGAGATCCGTCTGCTGGACGCGCCGCTGGGCGCGGAAGTGATCGGGCTCGACTTGTCGCAGCCACTGTCCGACGCGGATTTTGCCCGCATCCATCGCGCCCACCTCGACTACCACGTGGTGGTGTTCCGCGACCAGCAGATCACGCCGGCGCAGCAGATCGATTTCAGCCGCCGCTTCGGGCCGTTGCAGATCCACGTGCTGCACCAGTTCCAGCTGCCGGGCCATGCGGAAGTGCTGGTGGTGTCCAACGTGGTCGAGAACGGCAAGCCGATCGGGCTGGGCGATGCCGGCCACTTCTGGCATTCGGACCTGTCGTACAAGGAAAAGCCCAGCCTCGGTTCGCTGCTGCATGCGCGCGAGCTGCCCGCCGAAGGCGGCGACACGCTGTTCGCCAACATGCACCTGGCCTGGGACACGCTGCCGGCGGCGCTGCAACGCGCCGTCGATGGCCTGCAGGCCGAGCACACTTACCTGGCGCGCTATGCCGAGCTGCAGCAGCGCAGCCCGTGGCGGCCCAACCTGACGCCGGAGCAGGTCGCGCAGGTCAGGCCGGTGCTGCAGCCGGTGGTGCGCACCCATCCGGAAACGGGGCGCAAGGCGCTCTTTGTCAGCGAGCACTTCACCACCCGCATCGTCGGCCTGCCCGAGCAGGAAAGCCGCGACCTGCTGGACCAGTTGTTCGCGCACAGCGTCAAGCCCGCCCACATCTACCGCCACCAGTGGCAGCCACATGACCTGGTGTTCTGGGACAACCGCTCGCTGCTGCATCTTGCCGCGGGCTGTCCGCCGGAACTGCGGCGCGTGATGTACCGCACCACCATCGAAGGCGACGTGCCGCGCTGAAGGCGGCAGCGGTATCGCAAGTCATCCCAGGGCGCTCGCAGCGGCGAGCGCCAATCCACCGTATTCCCCGGAGTCCTGATCATGTTCACTCGTTTTTCCCGCAAGCTCGGCCTGCTGGCGCTGAGCGCCGGCCTCGCCATCACCGGCACCGCGCACGCCGAAGGCAAGCTGCGCATCGCCGAGCAGTTCGGCGTGGTCTACCTGCTGCTCAACGTGGCGCGCGACCAGCAGCTGATCGAAAAGCACGGCAAGCAGCAGGGTGTCGACATCAAGGTCGAATGGACGCAACTGTCGGGCGGCGCCGCGGTCAATGACGCGCTGCTGTCCGGTGCCATCGATATCGCCGGCGCCGGCGTGGGCCCGCTGCTGACGCTGTGGGACCGCACCCACGGCAAGCAGAACGTGCGCGGCGTGGTATCGCTGGGTAACTTCCCGTACTACCTGGTCAGCAACAACCCCAAGGTGAAGTCGATTGCCGACTTCACCGAGAAGGACCGCATCGCGCTGCCGGCGGTGGGCGTGTCGGTGCAGTCGCGCGTGCTGCAACTGGCTGCGGCCAGGCAATGGGGCGACAAGGAATACAACCGCCTCGACAAGTGGACTGTGGCGGTGCCGCACCCGGATGCGGCCGCGGCGATCATTTCCGGCGGCACCGAGATCACCGGCCACTTCGGCAATCCGCCGTTCCAGGAGCAGGAACTGGCGGGCAACCCCAACGCGCGCATCGTGCTGAATTCCTATGACGTGCTGGGCGGTCCGAGTTCTTCCACGGTGCTGTACGCGACCGAGAAGTTCCGCAGCGACAACCCCAAGACCTATCGCGCCTTCGTCGATGCGCTGGCCGAGGCCGCGGCCTTTGCCACCGCCAATCCGGAAGCGGCCGCCGATATCTACCTGCGCCAGAGCAAGGCCAAGACCGACCGCGCGCTGCTGCTGCGCGTGCTGAAGAATCCGCAGGTGCAGTTCCGCGTGGCGCCGCAGAACACCTTTGCGCTGGCCGCTTTCATGCACCGCGTGGGCGCGATCCGCAACCAGCCCAAGTCCTGGCAGGACTACTTCTTCCAGGACCCGGTCACCGCGCAGGGGAGCTGAGCATGGCCACCCATAACCTGCGCGTGGTGTCGGAGCGCGCCACGCCGTTGCTGCAGGTCGACGGCGTGTCGCTGGAGTACCGCATGCCCGAGCGCATCGTGCGCGCCACCCATCGCGTCAGCTTCGACGTGCATGCCGGCGACCGCTTCGTGCTGCTGGGCCCGTCCGGCTGCGGCAAGTCCACGTTGCTGAAGGCGGTTGCCGGGTTCGTTCCGCCCAGCGAGGGCGAGATCCGGCTCGAAGGCCGGCGTGTGCTGCAGCCCGGGCCGGACCGCATCGTGGTGTTCCAGGAGTTCGACCAGCTGCCGCCGTGGAAAACGGTGGTGCAGAACGTGATGTTCCCGCTGCGGCAAGCGCGCAAGCTGTCGCGCGCAGAGGCGCGCGAGCTGGCGCTGGACAGCCTGCACAAGGTGGGGCTGGCCGATTTTGCCGATGCCTACCCGCATACGCTGTCGGGCGGCATGAAGCAGCGCGTGGCGATCGCGCGCGCACTGGCGATGCGCCCCAAGGTGCTGCTGATGGACGAGCCCTTTGCCGCGCTGGATGCGCTCACGCGCCGGCGCATGCAGGAAGAGCTGCTGGCGCTCTGGGACGACGCGGCCTTCACGCTGCTGTTCGTCACCCATTCGATCGAAGAGGCGCTGGTGGTGGGCAGCCGCATCCTGCTGCTGTCGCCGCACCCGGGCCGCGTGCGCGCGGAGCTCAACAGCCACCAGTTCAGCCTGGCCAGCCAGGGCGGCGCCGAATTCCAGGCCGCCGCGCAACGCATCCATACCTTGCTGTTCGACGAGCCCGCCGCCGAGGCCGCGCCGCGTGCGCGCAGCGCGGCGGGCCGCTGAACCGGGACATCGCATCATGACGCAACCGACACTGACACTGGCCGACACGCATCGGCCCGAATACGAACGCGAGCCTGAACCCTTCACCGAAGCCCCGCTTGCGCGCGCGCTGCCGTGGCACCAGCGCCTGTGGCAACACGGCTGGCTGCGCAAGGCGGTGATCCTGCTGGCGCTGGGGCTGATCTGGGAGCTGGTGGCGCGCGTGCAGGACAACGACCTGCTGCTGCCGTCATGCCTGGCCACGATGCGCGCCTTCGGCGACGCGGTGGCCAGCGGCGAGCTGCCGGGCAAGGCGGCGATTTCGCTGTCGGTGCTGCTGCGCGGCTATGCCGCCGGGATCGTGCTGGCGTTCGTGCTGACCTCGCTGGCGGTGTCCACGCGCTTCGGGCGCGATGTGCTGGACACGCTCACCGCCATGTTCAATCCGCTGCCGGCGATCGCGCTATTGCCGCTGGCGCTGCTGTGGTTCGGGCTGGGCACCAAAAGCCTGGTCTTCGTGCTGGTCCATTCGGTGCTGTGGCCGCTGGCGCTGAACATGTACGCGGGCTTCCGGGCGGTGCCGCCGACGCTGCGCATGGCGGGCCGCAACTACGGCCTGCGCGGGCTGCGCTATGTCGCGCTGGTGCTGGTGCCGGCGGCGCTGCCGGCGATCCTGTCGGGCCTGAAGATCGGCTGGGCCTTTGCCTGGCGCACGCTGATCGCGGCCGAGCTGGTGTTCGGCGCGTCGTCGGGGCAGGGCGGGCTGGGCTGGTTTATCTTCCAGAACCGCAACGAGCTCTACACCGACCGCGTTTTTGCAGGGCTGGCCGCGGTGATCCTGATCGGGCTGCTGGTGGAGGGACTGGTGTTCACCACGCTGGAACGGCTGACGGTGCGCCGCTGGGGCATGCAGCAGTAGCCGCCCGCTTGCCCTGTGCCGGCATGGGGCGTAGGCTACGCCTCCGGTATGCAACCGGAGCCCGCCCATGACCGCCATCCACCAGGCCGCCGCACAGGGATTCGCCAGCCAGGCCGATACCTATGCGCGCGGACGCCCCGAATATCCCGCTGAAATCGATGCCTGGCTGCGCGGCACGCTGGGCCTGCGCGCCGGCCGCACCGTGCTGGACCTGGGCGCTGGCACCGGCAAGTTCACGCGCCGGCTGGCGGAGACCGGGGCGACGGTGATCGCCGTCGAACCGGTGGCGCAGATGCGCGCTCAGCTGGCCGTGGCGCTGCCGTCGGTGCAGGCGCTGGAAGGCAGTGCCGAGGCCATTCCGCTGGCCGATGCCAGCGTCGATGCCGTGGTCTGCGCGCAGGCCTTCCACTGGTTTGCCAATGCGGGCGCGATGGCGGAAATCGGCCGCGTGCTGCACCCTGGCGGCCGGCTCGGGCTGGTATGGAACGTGCGCGATGAAAGCGTGGACTGGGTGGCGCAGCTGACAGCCATCATGACGCCGTATGAAGGCGACGCGCCGCGTTTCTACAAGGGTGACTGGAAGCGGGTCTTTCCCGCCGGGGGCTTCGGGCCGCTGGCGCTGCAGTGCCTGCCCTACACGCATGTGGGGGCGCCGCAGCAGGTGATCGTGGACCGGGTGATGTCGGTGAGCTTCATTGCCGCGCTGCCGGCGGCGGAGCAGGCCCGCGTGCGCGCACGGCTGGAGGCGGTCATCGACGGACATCCCGCGCTGGCGGGCCGTGCCGAGGTTGCCTTCCCTTATCGCACCGAGGCCTATTGCTGCGAACGGCTGGCCTGACGCTACATCGTCGCCTGCCGCACCCAGAATGCGGTGCCGTGGCGCGCAATGGCGCCGGGCTCGGCTTCCCGGGCCGCGGCGGCACGCCGGCTGGCACGGATGCCGGCCTCGATCTGATCCCAGATGGCCAGCATGGCGACGACCTTGGGCAGTGCGGTCACGCCCGTGGATGTCGGCAGCCAGTCCGGGCTGCAAGTGCTGAACAGCGGCTTGCCGAGCGCGGCCTCGAGGCCGCGGATGTGGTAGTACAGCGTTTGCGGATGGATGCGCAGCGCTTGCGCGGCGCGGACGGCATCACGGTTCTGCATCACTGCGACATAGGCGCGCAACGACAGGAAGCTGACGCGCCGGTTGCTGGATGGGTAAGCCATGGCTGGGCCGTGGCCGGGGCATGCTTGGCAGTTGACTGAAAGCACGGTGCCCGGCGAATCGAAAGGAAATCGATCGTAGCGGGACGCAGGCAGGCTGGAGGGTGCGGTTTTCCGAAATGATCCGGGGAAATTTCTGCAATGTGGGGTGGCGCGCGCCGGGCTCAGTGCATCGGCAAATGGCCGATCGCGGTCAGTGCCTGCACCACCTCGGGCGACAGGCGGCGTTCCCTGCATGGCACGCCCGCGGTCTCGAGCGTGGTCCAGAGGTCTGCGTCGCCGGTGACGATACGCTGCCGCAGGTGGGCCAGGTATGTGTACTCCGCGGAAGTCAGCGGGCGCGGGGCACTACGCAGGTCATCCAGGATGGCGCCAAGCGAGAGAGCGGGAACGGTCATACCAGGGTCGGGAAAAGCACGGCGGTGAGACATTGCAGCGAGGGTACGGAAAGCAGCGCAGGGATTGCGCGAAGGTCAGCAACACATGATTTTATCCACCCCGTGCAGCGGCTGCTGAATCAAAAGCAGGTAACTTTCCCTCTAATTCCGCTTGCAAACCGGGGAGTGGCGAGTACGCGCAAGCAATGTGGCGCATGCGCTAGCCGAGGGAGCGGCGAAGGCGCTTTGGCGCCGCCCCGGGCGGCGACAGGTGCCGGCCACGGTGTTGCAGAAAAACGCCAGCGCGCCGGCCGGATACGCGAATGCATGCGGCCATCTGTGGTGCGACCTCGCCGGACGTGTGCCGGGCCATTGACACGCGGCAGGGCGGATTGACAAGCCGGGGTGCGTTCTATACGTTGGCGCATCGTTCCGTCATCCGGTCCAGCCAGGATCGCCGCCGTCAGCCATGCCACGCAAAGCCGCACAGGTTTCAGAAGCCGACAAGCACGCCGCCGCGGGCGGCGCCATCGCCGTGGACCGGGCGCTGTTCGTGCTGTCGGTGTTCCGTCTTGGCGATACCGCGCTGGGGCTGGCCGAGCTGGCGCAACGCAGCGGCCTGTACAAGAGCACGCTGCTGCGCTTGCTGGCCTCGCTTGAGCACGCCGGGCTGGTGCGGCGCCAGTCCGACGGGCGCTATGGCCTGGGCCCCGAGGTGGCGCGGCTCAATGCCGTCTACGCCGCGTCGTTCTCATTGGAGGCGGTGGTGATGCCGGCGCTGCGCGAGCTGGTGCGCATCACGCGTGAAAGCGCGGCCTTCCATGTCGAGCAGGGCGAGCACCGGCTGTGCCTGTACCGCGTCGATTCGCCGCAGCCGGTGCGCGACCATGTCCGCGCCGGCGAACTGCTGCCGCGCGACCGGGGCGCCGGCGCGCGCGTGCTGCGCGCCTTTGCCGGCGAGTCCGGCTCGCTCTACGAGCGCATCCGGCACGAGGGCGTGGCGGCACTGGTGGGCGACCGCAGCCCCGATCTTGCCGGGGTATCGGCGCCGGTGTTCGGTCCCGGCGATGTGCTGTGCGGCGCGCTGACGCTGACCTGCCCGGCCTCGCGCTACCGTGAAGGCTTCCGCGTCGATGTGCTGCATGCGGCGCGCGCGCTGACCCAGGCGCTGGGCGGCTCCTTTCCGGACAGCATTGCGGACAACGCCCCCGCGGGCTGAGCCGCCGGGCTTGCGTGTGCAGCCGGCCCGACCCGGCTTGTCGGGGGTGCCACGCGCCTGCATGCGCGGGCTATCATGCGGCTGGCATTGAAAACAACGCACGTCACATTTTGTGAAAACAAGTGCGAGAGATGCCTGCGCCGCGCCCCTGTGGCCCGATGCCCGCCGCTCGATATGACGGCACGGCAGACGGCATCCTTGAGGAAATCCCCGTGCACCTGGACCAGCAGACCATTGCGGTGGTGATGATGGTGTTTTTTTGCAGCACGCTGATTATTGCGGCGGGGCTGGTGTTCGCGCTGCGCGCGAGCGAGGCGGGGCGGCTGTGGGCGTTCGGGCACGTGCTGGTGTCGGCCGCGGGCCTGGCGCTGGCCATCAGCGCGGCCAGCGGCACCGGCCAGCTGGGCACGCTGGGAGCGTTGGCGTTCGTGGCTGGCTGGCTGCTGATCTACCGCGGCGTGCGGGTCTATTACGGCGTGCCGGCCCATCCCGCGGCGCTGGCCGCCGCGGGTGTGATCGGGCTTGGCCTGATCGCGGCCACCAGCGGCATGCCCGACGGGCAGCAGGTGGTGCTGCGCATCGTCTACGGCCTGCTGGCGCTGGTCTCGCTGGCCACCTTTGCCACGCTGGCGCGTGCCGGGCGCGGGCGCCGCAGCATCGGCGCGCCGCTGGTGCTGGTGGCCAGCCTGGTGCATCTGGCCACGCAGCTGGCCGGCTTCAGCCATGCCATGAACCTGCCCGTGGCGGGCGGTGCGGGCGCCGCGCCGCTGACGCTGTTCTTTGCCGGCCCGGCCGGCTCGGCCTGGCTGCTGGCGCCGCTGATGGCCACGCTGCTGGGCCTGTTCGGCTTTACCGTGATGGCGATGGAGCAGATCGTCGCGCACAACGAAAGCGGCGCGCGCGTGGATGCCCTGACCGGGCTGCTCAACCGCGGGGCGCTGGAGATGTCGGCACTGTCGCTGGTGGCGCGCTGGCAGCGCGACGGGCAGGCGCTGTCCTGCCTGGTGATCGACATCGATTATTTCAAGCAGGTCAACGATACCTTCGGCCATCACGCCGGCGACGCCGTGCTGCGCGAAGTCGCGCATGCGCTGGACAACTCGCGCCGCGCCTCGGACGTGGCCGGGCGCTACGGTGGCGAAGAGTTCTGCATCCTGTGCCCGCATACCGACGAGCAGCAGGCCTCGGCGCTGGCCAACCGCATCCTGCGCAAGGTGCGCGCGATTGAACTGCCCGCCGGGCGCGGCCATGCCAGCGTCAGCATTGGCGTGGCGCAGCTGCGCGGCGGCCCGGGCAGCAAGGAAGCGCTGTGGCGCCTGCTGTTTGCCGATGCCGACCGCGCCCTCTACCACGCCAAGGAACATGGGCGCGACCGCTACGTGCTGGCCTCGTCCATGGCGGCGCCGGCGGCCGCGAGTGCATCGCCGGCGCCGCTGCTGGAGCCAGAGCCCGACCTGGCCGGCTGAACCGGTTATGCCTGCCGGCCAGGCTCCGGCACGTCGCGCTGCGGCGCACCGTCATAGGTCCACAGGAACTGGCGCGGCATCGGGCCCTTGTTGCGCCCGCCCTCGCAGGTCTGCTCCCAGGCATGCGCCAGGATGCCGACCGAGCGCGACAGGCAGAACAGCCCCCGCGCCAGCGGTGCGGCAAAGCCCAGCTCGGCATAGATCACCGCGGTGGCGCCATCGATATTCATCGGGATGGGCTTGCCGCGGCCGGCACCCAGCGCCGCCTCGACCGCGCGCGCGATCCCCGCGTAGCACCCGCTGACCACGCCGTCGGCCGCGGCCTGGTCGACCAGCGCCAGCAGCCGCGGCGCACGCGGGTCGACCGGGTGGAAACGGTGGCCAAAGCCGGCAATGAACTTGCCGTGCAGGTCGCGGTAGTGCCGCAGCGCGGCGGTGACGGCGTCGTCCATGGCGCCGCCCGCATCCAGCCGCTGCGCCACGTCCTGGTACAGCGCCACCGCCTGTTCGCCGGCGCCGCCATGCACGTCGCCCAGCACGTTGACGGCGGAAGCCATGGCGTTGTTCAGCCCCACGCCGCAGGTGGCCGCCATGCGCGCGATGGCAATGCTGGGCGCCTGCGGGCCGTGGTCGACCGCGGCCATCAGCGCCGCGTCCAGCAGCTCGCCCTCGCCGGGGCCGGGCAGCTCGCCGCGCAGCATCAGCCAGATCATCTGCGCAAACGAGACCCGGCCGATCAGTTGTTCGATCGGGTAGCCGCGGTAGCGGATCTCGCCCGGGCGCATGTCGATGATGCCGGTGCGCCACCAGTCCTGCGACAGGCGCTGGCCCGGGTCCATGGCGTCATCCCGGGGCTGGCCGCTGGTTTCGATGCCGCTCATATCGCGCGCTCCTCGCTCAGTTGGTCGATGTCCGTATCGCTGTAGCCCAGGCTGGCCAGCACCTGCCGCGTATGCTGGCCCAGCTCCGGCGGCGGCGTGTCCACGGCCGGGGCCTCGCGGTTGAGCTTGAAGCCGGTGCGCACCACGCGGATATCGCGGCCCACGCCGGGCGCATCGGCAAACTCGCCGATCATGCCGCGCTCGCGCACCTGCGGATGGGCCAGCGTCTGTGGCACGTCCAGCACCGGGCCGGCGGGCACGCCGGCGTTGGTCAGCAGCGGCCACCATTCGGTGGCCGGCTTTTTCGCCAGTTCCGCTTCCAGCGCCTGTGTCAGTTCGCCCCGGTTGGCCAGGCGCGCCTGGCGCTGCGCGAAGCGCGGGTCGGTGGCCAGCTCGGGGCGGCCCAGCACGCGGCACACGGCTTCAAACTGTTCCTGCTTGTTGGCGGCGATATTGAGCAGCCCGTCCGCGGTGCGGAAAGTGCCCGAAGGGCTGGCGGTCATGTTCTCGTTGCCCATCGGCGCCGGCACCTTGCCGGCGATCAGGTGGTTGGACACCACCCAGCCCATGGTGGCCAGCGTCGCTTCCAGCATCGATACGTCGATGAAATAGCCTTCGGTGCGCTGGTGGTCCGCCAGCGCCGCCGCCACCGCCAGCGCCGCGGTCAGCCCGCCGATGGTGTCCGAGACCGGATAGCCGACCCGCAACGGTGCGCTCTGCGCATCGCCGGTAATGCTCATCACGCCGGCCATGCCCTGGATGATCTGGTCATAGGCCGGCAGCCCGGCCAGCGGCCCGTCCTGGCCAAAGCCCGAGATCGCGCAGTAGATCAGGCGCGGGTTGTCCTGCTTCAGGGTCTCGTAGCCCAGCCCGAGCCGGTCCATCACGCCGGGGCGGAAGTTCTCCACCAGCACGTCGGCGCTTTGCACCAGCTTGCGGAACACCTCCTTGCCGCGCGCGTGCTTCAGGTTGAGCGTGACCGACTGCTTGCCTGGGTTCTGGGCCAGGAACGACACGCCCATCAGGCGCTGGTTCAGCTCGGCATCGGCGCCCAGCTGCCGGGCCAGGTCGCCGGTGCCGGGGGTTTCCAGCTTGATGACTTCGGCGCCCAGGTGGGCAAGCTGGTGGCAGCAGAACGGCCCGGCCAGCACATTGGTCAGGTCGAGCACGCGGATATGGCGCAGGGGCTTTTTCATGTTCTGTACAACAGAATGATGATCTTTAACAGAGAACATGCGGAGGATAGGAGCCGCGTTTGGGCGTGTCAAGCCGGGCGCCTGGCCGGCACCTGCCATACAATGGCGCCCCGTCCGCGCGGCCTGCTGGCGCGCGGGCCTTTTTAGTGGTGTCTTGCAGGAAACGGAATCAATGATGTCAAACGCATGCGGCCTGGACTTCGGCACGTCCAACTCAACGGTCGGCTGGAGCCATCCGGCGCGGCCGGCGGCGCTGCTGCCGCTGGAGGACGGCAAGGTGACGCTGCCCTCGGTGATCTTCTTCCACGCGGAGGATCCGCTGGTCAGCTATGGCCGCGCCGCGCTGGGCGATTACCTGGCCGGCTATGAAGGCCGGCTGATGCGTTCGCTCAAGAGCCTGCTGGGCACCTCGATGATGGACGACAGCACCGAGGTGATGGGCCAGGCGATGCCGTTCCGCAAGCTGCTGGCGCACTTCATCCGCGAGCTGAAGACGCGTGCCGAGCAGGCCGCCGGCACGGAGTTTTCGCGCGCCGTGCTGGGCCGCCCGGTATTCTTCATCGACGAGAACCCGGCCGCCGACCAGCTCGCCGAAGACACCCTGGCCGAGATCGCGCGCGACGCGGGTTTCGGCGAGATCGCGTTCCAGTACGAGCCGATCGCCGCGGCCTTCGACTACGAGGCCCGGATCACGGGTGAGGAACTGGTGCTGGTGGCCGACATCGGCGGCGGTACCTCGGACTTCTCGCTGGTGCGCCTGTCGCCCGAGCGCGCCGCGCGCAGCGACCGGCGCGACGACATCCTGGCCAATGGCGGCGTGCATATCGGCGGCACCGACTTCGACCGCGCGCTCAGCCTGGCGCGCGCAATGCCGCTGCTGGGCCTGGGCAGCGCGCTGCGCAACGGCAAGGCGATGCCGTCCAGCCAGTATTTCGACCTGGCCAGCTGGCACACCATCAACCTGGTCTATACGCGCAAGGCGTGGTCGCTGGTGATGGACAACTACCGCGACGCGGCCGATACGGTGAAGCTCGACCGCCTGGTGCGGCTGATCCGCGAGCGCGCCGGGCACTGGCTGGCGATCCAGGTGGAAGCCGCCAAGATCGCCTTGTCCGACGCCGGCAGCGCCGACGTGGACCTGCACCGGCTGGAGCAGGGGCTGACGCTGACCATCACGCGCGACGAGTTCGATGCGTCGATCGACAAGCTGGTGGTGAAGACCGAGCAGACCGTGCAGAAGCTGCTGGTGGATGCCGGCGTGGATGGCGCCGCGGTCGATACCATCTTTTTCACCGGCGGCTCCAGCAGCGTGCCGCTGCTGCGGCAGCGGCTGGCGGCGCTGTTGCCGCAAGCGCGTTGCGTGGAAGGGGACCGGTTCGGCAGCATCGGCAGCGGGCTGGCGCTGGATGCGGTGAGGAAGTTTGGGTGAGGGGCAGGCTACCGGTTGCCGTTGGAGTTTAGCGGCCTGCTTGTTTGCTCCCTTCTCCCGCCTGCGGGAGAGGGAGCATTTCATCGGCCAGTTCAGGTGTCAGCTTGCTGCGTCCGCACATCGCGCAAGCCGTATTCGTCCCCCAGCGCCAGCCGGGCCGCCCGCAGCGCGCCGCGCGCGGCCGCGGCATCGCCCGCCAGCCGCATCAGCGCCGGCAGTTCCCACGGCGCCCGCAAGAGCCCGCCCAGCACCGCGCCCACATCGGTCTTGCCATCTTCACCCATGCCCGCCGCCGCGGCAGCTGGGACCGCGCGGCTGGCCGGGTCGATCACCACGCGGCAGGCCGCGAACGGCAGCCGGCAAGCCGCCGCCATGCGCGCGGCGAGGTGCGATTCCATGTCGACGCAGAGCGCCCCCGTGGCCCGGTGCAGCATCTGCTTGGCGGCGACCGAAAGCACCGGCTGGTCCGCGCCGGCAAGTATCCCGACCCTGGCATGCGGCAGCGCCGCGTGCATCGCCCGGGTCCAGGTCATGTCGGTGTCGTAGCGTTCGACGGCCGCGCACACCGAGTCCGCCAGCACGAGGGCGCCCGGCGCCAGCGCGGGATCCAGCCCGCCCGCCACGCCAAAGCTGAGGATACCCATGCAGTGCCGGCTTGCCATCGCGGAAACGCCTTGTTCCAGTGCAAGTCCGCGCAGGCCGTGCACCACGCGGCAATGCGGGCCGGCGGCGATGCGCGCCTCGAACGCCATGCCGGTGACGACCAGCACGAAAGGTGCCGTCACAGCCCCCACGACACCTGGTGCGCGCCGCCGCGCTGCAGGTTGCGGTAGCGCGCCAGCGCCCACAGCGGGAAGTAGCGCGCATAGCCGTGATAGCGCAGGTAGAACACGCGCGGAAAGCCCACCGCGGTGAAGCGTGGCTCATGCCACAGGCCGCCGGATTGCTGCGTGCGCAGCAGGTAGTCGATGCCGCGCGCCACCGCGGCGTGCTGCGCGGCGCCGGCTGCCATCAGCGCCAGCAGCGCCCACGCGGTCTGCGAGGCCACGCTGGGCGCGGGCTCGTAGCCGCGGTAGTCGAGCCGGTAGCTGCTGCCGTCCTCGCCCCAGCCGCCGTCGGCGTTCTGGATCTGCTCGAGCCACGCCACGGCGCGGCGCATCTCGGGGGCTTCCGGTGCCAGGCCCGCCGCGTTCAGCGCGCACAGCGCGCTCCAGCTGCCATAGATATAGTTGGTGCCCCAGCGGCCGAACCAGCTGCCGTCGGGCATCTGCTCGGCCAGCAGGTAGCGCAGCGCGCGCGCGGCGGGTTCGCTCTTGCCCGGCGTGGCGCCGATCTGGCACAGCATCGACAGGCAGCGCGCGGACACGTCCGCGGTGGGCGGGTCCAGCAGCGCGCCATGGTCGGCAAAGGGGATGTTGTTCAGGTAGAGATGCGTGTTCTCGGGCTCGAACGCGCCCCAGCCGCCATCGCCGCCCTGCATGCCGACGATCCACTCGGCGGCGCGCGCCACGGCTTCGTCATAGCGGCCCGGCATATCGTGGGCGCGCATGTAGCGGTTCATCGCGGCGGCCACCACGGCGGTGTCGTCCACGTCCGGGTAATAGGCATTGGCGTACTGGAAGGCCCAGCCGCCGGGGCGCACCAGCGGGCGGCGCACGGCCCAGTCGCCGCGCACGTCCAGCACCTGCAGCGGCCTGAGCCAGTCCAGGCCGCGCCCGGCCGCGGCCGTCGCGCGCGCCTCGCCGGTTTCCAGCAGCGCGTGCGCGGCCAGCGCTGTATCCCACACCGGCGACAGGCACGGCTGGCAATAGGCTTCGTCGCCGTGCTCGACCAGCAGCCGCTCGACGGATTGCCGCGCCAGCGCGCGCGCCGGGTCGTCGGGCGGCACGCCCAGCACGTCGAACATCATCACGCTGTTGGCCATTGCCGGGAAGATGGCGCCCAGGCCGTCCTCGCCGTTGAGCCGCTCATGCACGAAGGCCTGCGCCGCGGCAATGGCGCGCCGGCGCAGCGTGCGCGGGAAGAGCGGCTCGGTCACGCGCAGCAGCGCGTCCAGGCCGCGGAACACCGTGTACCAGCCGGCGTGCTGGTGCGCCGCGCGCGGCGGCAGCCCCACCGTATGGCAGTTGCCGACGAACAGCTCATTGATGCCGACCCCGCGCGGGTTGCGCGCCTGCGGGCGCAGGCTGTTCAGCACCAGCAGCGGCACGATCACCGTGCGCGCCCAGTACGAGACCTTGGACAGGTGGAACGGAAACCACTGCGGCAGCAGCATGATCTCGACCGGCATCATCGGCACCGCCGACCATGGCATCACGCCGTACAGGGCCAGCAGCGTGCGCGTGAATACATTGCTGGCCTCGGCGCCGCCCAGCGCGTGGACGGCCCGGCGCGCGCGCTGCATGTGCGCGGCCTGGGGGTCGTCGCCGGCCATCTTCAGCGCGAAATAGGCCTTTACGCTGGCGCTGACGTCGGAGCGGCCTTCATGGAACAGCGGCCAGCCGCCATCGGGATTCTGGATGCGGCGCAGGTAGCGGGCCAGGCGGGCTTCAAGCTCCAGGTCCGGGGCTTCGCCGAGGTAGTGCACCATCAGCACGTATTCGGCGGGAATGGTGGCGTCGGCTTCCAGTTCGCAGACCCAGTGGCCGTCGGGGCGCTGCTGATGCAGCAGCGCGTCGATCGCGCGGCCGATGCCGTGGTCAAGTGCCTGCGCGGCGTTGCGCGGCGCGGGGCTGTCCCCCGCGCTGGCCGGCGCGATCCGTGGCACTGCCGTGGCAAAGGCGGTCTCGTTCATCGACATGCAGACTCCTTGTGCCGGCGCACGGCGCGGCCGCGCCCGGCATGCATCGGGTGCAGCGCTCAGCCAATGGCGTGGCGCAGCAAGATCCAGAGCAATTGGGCGCGCGGCAGGCGCACGCGCTGGCGCGGCGCGCGCCAGCCCTGCGTGCGCAGCCGCGCCAGGATGCAGTGGTAGACCTCGGCCATGATGCGCGGCGAGCGCACCTGCCGCGACGGGCAGCGCGCCATGATGGCGTAGGCCTGGTCGTAGTGCGCCTGGGCCTCGCGCGCCACGGCCGCGCAGGCCTGGCCGACGGCGGGGTGGGCCACCACGGCCTGGGGCGTGTCCGCGCCGATGCCGGCCGCGGCCAGCGCTTCTGCCGGCAGGTAGAGCCGGCCGATGGCGGCGTCTTCGTCGATATCGCGCAGGATATTGGTCAGCTGCAGCGCGCGGCCCAAGTGGTGCGCGAGCGCGATGCCGCACGCTTCTTCCAGGCCGAACACGCGCACCGCCAGCCGGCCGACAGCGCTGGCGACGCGATCGCAATACAGGTCGAGGGTGGCCGCGTCGGGGGCGCGGATGTCCTGCACCACGTCCATGGTCATGCCGTCGATCACGGCAAGGAAATCCTGCTGCTGCAGGTGGAAGGCGCGGATCTGCGCGCTCAGCGGCTGCAGGGCGCGAGGCGGATTGCCGGTGTAGCAGGCGGCGATGTCGTGGCGCCAGGCATCGAGTGCGGCAAGGCGCTCGGCGTGCGGTGCGTTGCCGTCGGCGATGTCGTCGACCGCGCGGCAGAACGCATAGATCTCGAACATGGCCTGGCGCTGCGCTGGCGGCAGGATGCGCAGCGCGGCATGGAAGGAACTGCCGGCCGAGGCCGCCGGGCCCGCCTGGCTGCCGTGGTCGGCGGCGACAGGGGTGTCTTGCGTTGCGATTTGAGTACCGGCCACGTAACTCCTCGACACGCTGCATACCGTCCCGCACTGATCGCGCAGCATCCGTGCGCGCCCACTGGCGGGAGGGCGGTTGTGGGTCGGCCGATTATAGCAATTTCACCCGTCGCAAGATTGCCGCAGCGGCGGCCCCGGTGCCGGCGCGCCAATAAAAAAGCCCCGCGCCGAAGCTGCGGGGCTTTCCTTCCGGCCGGTCCGCTGGACCGGCCCGGCATCCACCGGTATCAGAGGGCCTGAATCTTGGTGGCTTGCTCGCCCTTCTGGCCCATGGCCTTGACGTAGCGTACCTTCTGGCCTTCCTTCAACGACTTGAAGCCATTGCCTTCGATTGCGGAGAAGTGCGCGAACAGATCGTTGCCGCCTTCATCCGGCGTGATGAAGCCGAAGCCCTTGGCGTCGTTGAACCACTTAACGGTACCGGTTTCCATATCTATCTCAACCTTGAATTTCAAAATGAGCGAAAACGCTCGTTATACACCGTGTGCAACGCACCCAGCGGATCCTTTTTATGTTCCCCGCCAGCGCATTCCATATGACTTCGATATGTCGCTGTCGTGACAACCGAAAACGTCACGGAACGACAACACCAAAAGACACACCGCATGGGCGCTGCACAAGTGGGAATCATTCTGCCGAATTTTCCCGGCGTGTCAATCAGGCTAAGCGCCTAATCATGATGAGAGGTTCCGATAGGAGATATTAGCGTTTTCTACTTCGGCTTCAGTTCAGTGAATTCCCTGATTTTTTTATCGTGGGTTTGGTTGTGCGTGCACCGCCAGCGAGCGCGATGCCACGCCGCCGTGCATAATGGCTGTCGTCCGGTGCATGGGCGTGCCATCTTTTTTACAAATTCTTACGGCGCCCAATCCCTACCGCGTTCGGGGGAAGCCGGCGCGGCCCGGATATATCATTATGCTGACAATAAAGGCCAGGCCGGTGGCCGCGCTCGCGTCGTGCACAGACATACATGAGCGCGCCCACTGTATGCGGGCCCATACATAAAAGTTCTGAACGGGGAATCCATCATGGTGTTTCAAACCTAGCTGTCCGGAATTTCGGTTGCGGACAGCGTCACCACCCGTCGCGCACGGGGCCTGGACTGTTTCCGTTGTTTGCATTTGAGCCGAGCCGCGCCCGCCGTACGCCCGTACCGCAAGCGCGGCTGACGCGCGCCCGCAGCACGGTGGCGCGTTAACGCGCGAGCCGGCTCAATGTCTCAGTGTTGGGACAATTGTTGACAATGTGATCCATGCGTCTGTCCTAGCATTCGTTTCCGGATACCATCAGATTTTTCCGATTCTGAGATTCACAGTCGGACACAAGGCGGCAGCGACCGCCTCAGAGAATGTCGTGCGTGAGGCACTTGCCGGCGTGCGCAGACAAGAGGAAGCAAGCCTGTGAAGCAGCTGGAGGAAGCACAAGGGAACCGGGACGGCCGCATGCCGTTCCGATCGGGGTGGGTAGGGATGCGCATGGCGCAGCGGGTGCAAGGCATCGCGCTGGCGCTGGCCCTCGGGGCGGCGACGGCTGCGGCCGCGCCGGCGCCCGCGGCGCAGGCGCCATCCATGCCGTCGATCGCCTTGCACTACGGCGCCAAGCCGCCGGTTGACGCTCTGCAAGCCTTCGACATCGCCGTGGTCGAGCCCGACAGCGGCTTCGACCCGCGCCAGGCGGCGACGCCGGCCACGGCCTGGTTTGCCTATGTCAGCGTCGGCGAGGTGCTGGAGAGCCGCGCCTACTTCAAGGACATCCCCAAGGCCTGGTTCGTCGGGCGCAATGACGCCTGGAACGCGCCGGTCATCGACCAGGCAGCCGACGGCTGGCCCGCCTTCTATGTGGACAAGGTGATCGCGCCGCTGTGGCAGCGCGGCTTCCGCGGCTTTTTCCTCGATACCCTCGATTCCTACCAGCTTGCCGCCAGGACCGACGCCGAGCGCGCACGGCAGGAAGCGGGGCTGGTGCGCGTGATGCGCGCCATCAAGGCGCGCTACCCCGAGGCGCGCCTGGTCTTCAACCGCGGCTTCGAGATCCTGCCGCAGGTGCATGACCTGGCCTATGCCGTTGCCTTCGAGTCGCTGTTCCGCGGCTGGAACCAGGCCCAGGGCCGCTATGTCGACGTTGCGCAGGCTGACCGCGACTGGCTGCTGGCGCAGGCGCGCACCATCCGCGAGCAATACCGCCTGCCGGTGATCTCGATCGACTATTGTCCGCCGGCTGACCGCCGCTGCGCACGCGAAACCGCGCAGCGCATCCGCGCGCTGGGGATCACGCCCTATGTGGCCGATCCCGGGCTGCAGACGGTCGGCATCGGCAAGGTCGAGGTGCTGCCCCGGCGCGTGCTGGTGGTGCAGGAGCGCCGCCCCGGGGTGTCGATCGACGATTCTGAGGGTGTGCGCTTTGTCTCGATGCCGCTCAACTACCTTGGCTATCGCGTGGATTTCGCCGAGACCAGCGAGGACCTGCCCGAGATCGGGCCGGACCGCTACGCCGGCGTGGTGGTATACCTGTCAGGCAATGTCACGGCGCAGCCGGGACGCTTCCATGCCTGGGTGCAGGCGCGCATGGCGCAGGGCATGCCGGTGGTGTTCCTCAACGACTTCGGCACCAGCGTTAGCGGCGCGGTGGCGCGCAGCTTCGGGCTGAAGGCAGTCAAGGGCCGCGTGTCGGGCCCGGTCGAGGTGCTGGCCAAGGACCGGATGATGGGCTTCGAGATGCCGGTGGCGCCCGACCGCACCCAGGCCGAAGCGATCCAGGTGCCGGACGGCGCCGGCTACCGTTCGCTGCTGCGCCTGCGTTCGGGCACGCTGACCTATGACGCCGCCGCGATCACGCCGTGGGGCGGCTATGTGCTGGGGCCGTACGCGGTGCGCCAGAGCGGCAACGGCAACGGCCAGAGCCGCTGGGTGGTGCAGCCGCTGGACTTCCTGCGCGAGGCGCTGCGCCTGCCCGCCATGCCCGTGCCCGATGTCACCACCGAGAACGGCCGGCGCCTGCTGACCATCCATATCGACGGCGACGGCTTTGCCTCGCGCGCCGAGATTCCCGGCGGCGGCTTCTCCGGCGAGGTGCTGTTCCGCGAGATCTTCGACCGCTACCGGCTGCCGATGACGATGTCGGTGATCCAGGGCGAAGTCAGCAAGGACGGCATGTACCCCAGGCTGAGCGCCGAGCTTGAGCCGATCGCGCGCAAGATCTTCGCGCAGCCCTATGTCGAGGTGGCCAGCCATACCTTCTCGCATCCGTTCGAGTGGTCGCGCACGGTGCCGGCACAGCCAGGGCAGCCAACGCAATCCAGCGGCGCCGCCGTGGTCGAGGGCGACGAGGCCTTCCACCTGAGCATCCCCGGCTACAGCATGGACCTGAACCGCGAGATCGGCGGCTCCATCGACTACATCAACCGCACGCTGGCGCCGGCCGGCAAGCCGGTCAGCATGCTGCTGTGGTCGGGAGACTGCCAGCCGCCAGCCGAGGCGCTGCGGCTCACCGAGAAGGCGCGCGTGCTCAACATGAACGGCGGCGATACGCTGATCACGCGCAGCAACCCGAGCTGGACCGCGATTGCGCCGCTGGGCATCAACAAGCCCGGCGGCACCTTCCAGGTGTTTGCGCCCAACCAGAACGAGAACGTCTACACCAACCTCTGGCACGGCCCGTTCTATGGCTTCGAGCGCGTGATCGAGACCTACGAGCTGACCGACAAGCCTTATCGCTTCAAGCCGGTCAACATCTACTACCACAGCTATTCGGGCACCAAGGCCGCGTCGCTGAAGGCGCTGCGCAAGGTTTATGACTATGTGCTGGCGCAGCCGCTGCTGCCGCTGCACTCGACCGACTACGTGCGCAAGGTGCTCGACTGGCAGGACATGGCCGTGGCGCGGGACGTGGGCGATGGCCAGCCGGGCGGCACCGGTGCCGAATGGATCGTGCGCGGCGACGGCAACCTGCGCAACCTGCGCTGGAGCGGCGCCGGCATGCCTGACGTGGGCGCGGCGCATGGCGTGACCGGCACCTCGCCGGCACCGGGCGGCGGCGTCTACCTGCACCTGGATGGCGGCGATGCGCGCTTCGCCGTGCGCGACACAGTCACCGCCCCGGCCGCGCCGCAGCTGGCCGAAGCCAACGGCATCGTGCGCGACTGGTCGCAGCGCGATGGCGTCACGCGCTTCGCCTTCAGCGGCTATTTCAAGCCATTCTTCCGTCTTGCCAACGCCGGCAACTGCCGTGTGAGCGTCGATGGCAAGCCCGTACAGGCCGTCCGCGAGCGCAACACGCTGCGCGTGGATACCGCACCCGTCACCGATCCGAACCATGCCAGGCAACAAGTCGAAGTCCGCTGCGCCGGTTGAGCGCGAGCGGCTGCTGCCGCCGGCGCTGGTGCTGACTTTCACCGCGATGGTGGGGATCGGCCTGGCGCTGATGTTCCCGCGCGAGACCCTGCGCGAGCGCCTGCTGGGCCAGGGCCGCACCATCGACGGGCTGACCATGGCCTACCTGGAAGCCTGGTGGAAGGTCACGCCCGACGACCCCGGTTTCATGGGCGTGCTGGCCGAACAATACGCGCGCACCGGCCGGCTGGAAGAGGCGCAGGCCATGCTGGCGCGCATGCAGGCGGTGCAGGGCACCGACCTGTCGGGCCAGATCCTGCGCACGCGCATCGAGATCGCGCAGCAGCGCGCCTGGGCCGCGCTGCCGGATACGCCCGAGCGCGAACAGAACCTGGTGCAGCTGCGCAGCCTGCTGGACCAGGCTGCCGCGCGCAGCTGGGGGCTGGCCGACCTGCAAACGCTGGCCACACAGTCGCGCCAGGCCGGCGCCCAGGACGCGATGCGCAAGTTCTATGCGGCGCTGGCCAGCCAGGACCGCAACAACGCGGCCTTCTGGAACCGCCAGCTGGCCGACATGGCGATCGCGGGCGGCGACTATCGCAACGCTGCCAACGCCTTGTTCGCGCAGCAGGCGGCCGCCACCACGCTGGCCGAGCGGCGCGCGCTGTTCCTGAAGGCGGTGCAGACGCTGCAGTCAGGCAACCTGCTGGACGAAGCGCTGGCGCAGGCCGAGCGCCACGGCGGCAAGCTGCTGGACGATCCGGAGGTGCTGCGCTACCTGACGAAGCTGGCGCTGGCGGCCAACAAGCCGGAGCAGGCCAGCCGCTATGTCGAGCGGCTGCTCAAGGTCTCGGCGCGCACGCGCGATGCCGGCCCGGCGGCGCTGGCCGCACGCCAGGCCGAGGCGCGGCGCATCGCCGCCAGCCAGCCGTGGGCCGAGCGCGGCCTGGTCTTCCTCGACGGGCCGCGCGGCCTGGCCTTGCGTGAAGCGCTGGCCGCTTCCGGCCAGCTGGGTACGCGCAAGATTGCGGCGCAAGCTGCTGCGCCCGCGCAGGCGCCGGCGGAGCCAGCCGACAAGCCGTTCAACGCCGACGACTACGAACTCGCCTATCGCGTGTTCCTGTCGGCCGGCAAGCTCGACCAGGCGCAGCGCGTGGCCGAGACCGCGGTGCGCCGGCTGCCGGGCGAGGCGATCTGGCGCGAACGGCTGGCGCAGGTGGCCGAATGGAACCGCCAGCCGGCCGTGGCCCTGAAGAGCTGGCTCGACTATGCCCGCGCCACCAACGACGAGCGCGCGTGGGATGCAGTGATGCGGCTCGCCCCGGGCCTGTCCGACGATCGCGCCTACCTGGCCGCGCTGCGCCACCGCGCGGGCGGCTCGGACCTGAAGACCGTGGACGAGGTGGTGGCCGCCTACGAACGCCTGGGCGAGCCGGAAGAGGCCATGCGCTTCCTCGAAGGCCTGAGCCACGGCCCCAGGGCGCGCGAAATCTTGGAACGTCACGCCGCCCTGGCCGAGCGCGCCGGCAAGGACGAGCGCGCGTTCCAGATCTATACGCAGCTGCAGCAGCGCTTCGGCCCGCGCCCAGCCTATGCGCTGAAACTCGCCAACCTGCTCTATGTGCGCGGCAAGCTGGCGCAGGCGCTGGACGCCATGCTGCCGGCGCGTGCCACGGCCGGGAAGGATGACATCCTCTACTGGCGCACCTTTACCGAGCTGGCGCGGCTGAACCAGCGCGACGACCTGCTCAAGGACGGCTATCGCCAGCTGATGCTGGCGGCGGCGCAGACGCAGGACGAGCACTGCATGGAGATGCCGGCGGGCCCGGCGCGCAACGACTGCCTGGACGAGGTCCGCGACACGCAGGAGGCGGATTTCTCCAACCTGATCGCCTACTACGACAAGACCCCGATCGACGCCGGCCGCATCGCCGAGGCCGACTGGCGCCGCGGCGGCAAGCCGGAATCGGTGGAACTGGCGCTGTACTACTACACGCGTGCCCACGCCTACCGGCGCATCGGGCGCCTGTTGCAGGACATGACGCCCGAGCAGCGCCAGGCGGCAGCGCAGTCGAGCCGCTTCCTGATGCGGCGCGCGGAGTACTACCGCGTGACCGGCCAGCGCGACCAGGCCCTGGCCGACCTGCGCCGCGCCGCGGGCCTGCGCGATGCCGACAGCGAAACGCTGGCGGCGCTGCTGTGGACGCTGGTCGACCAGGGCAGCGACACCGAGGTGCGCGCGGTGATGCGCCGCGTCAAGGACGACGCGGAAGACAACCCCGACCTGTGGGGCGCCTTTGCCGCGGGCCATATGCGCTTCCAGGACGGGCGCGCGGCCATGCACTACCTGCGCAAGCTCAACGACGGCAAGAGCGCCGACCCGCTCTGGCTCAGCCTGATGGCCGATGCCTATGAAGCCATCGGCCAGACCGACATGGCCTGGCGCGTGCGCCGCCAGGCCTGGATCGACCTGCACCACGGCTGGTCCCAGGGCGGGGTGCGCTATGCCCGGCTGCGGCCCGATAACACCGACGGTGACGAAGAGTACGAGAACGAGTCCGGCGCGCCTTCGCGCGCGGACCTGCGCCGCCAGACCGTGGCGCTGGGGCAGATCTTTGCCTCGGGCGAGGTCTCGCGCGCGCTGGTGATCCAGATGCTGCGCGCGGACCGCGCTTCCACGGCGGCGCGCGAACTGGTGCCGCCGCTGGCGGGCGCGCCGTCGCAGCTGGGCGAGGTGGCCGGGCTGCCGCCGCTGCGCGAGCCCGCGTCGGCGGAGGTCGCACGCAATGCGGCCCGCCGCGATGCCGCGCTGTCCGCTGCCGGGCGCGATGCCGCGCTGGCATGGGCGATGTCGGCGGAATCCAACGAACTGGCGCGAAGCTGGCTGGCCCGCCAGTACGTCAACCGGCTGCAGCGACCGGCCTATGCCGAGGTGGCGATCGCGCTGGACCGGCAGGACATGAACAGCCTTGACCGCATCCTGGAGCGCCAGGCCGGCCGCGTGCCGGTGGCCAACCAGATCGAGGCCAACCAGCGCCTGGACCGCATCAGCACCGCGCAGACGCTGGCCTTCGAGACCCAGGAACGGGCCCGTTCCGACGACACGCTGCAGGACACCCTGCAGGAGACGCTGCTCTACAACGCCCAGGCGATCGAGCCGCGCGTGAGCTTCATGCACCAGAAGCCGCTGGAGTACACCGAAGGCAGCCTCGCGGGCGGCGTGCGCCTGTGGGATGGGTATGACCTGAACCTGCGCGGCACCTGGCGCGACCAGCGCAGCACCGATCCGCAGCAGCTGGTGAACGTGCCGTCGTCCGACCGGCGCGCCGACCTGTCGCTTGGCTATCGCGACAACAGCAAGCGCTGGCGTGCCACGGCAGGCTACCGCGAGGGGCTGGACACAATGGCGACCGCGCGCTTCTTCGGCGAGTGGGCCCAGCAGGGCCGGCTGCAGTTCAGCACGCTGGCCGGGCTGAACCAGCCGGCCGATGAATCGGCGCCGCTGCGCGTGGGCGGGGCCAAGGACGTCGTGGGGCTGGGCGCAACCTGGCGCTTCGGCCTGCGCGAGTTCGTCGGCGCGCGCATCGAGTACAGCAGCTTCCGCGGGCAGGACCGCAGCGCGCTCGGGCATGGCATGGTCTATGACGTCGAGGCCGGCTACAAGATCCGCACCTCGTATCCGGACTACACCGTGCGCGTGGTCGGCACGCATGCCAACTACAGCGCCAACGGCGGCAGCCTGACGCCGCGCATGGCGTCGCTGGTGCCGGTCGGCGACGAAGCCACGCCGGCGTTCTACATGCCGCAGGGCTTTACGCAGGCCGGCGTGCTGTTCGGCTTCGGCACTGAGCTGCTGGACGAGTACACACGCAAGTGGCGGCCGTTCGGTGAAGTGGGGCTGCTGCGCGACACGCGCGCACGGCAGAACTTCCGCGTGCAGGGCGGGGTGGCCGGATCGGTATTCGGCAATGACCACCTGGCGCTGTATATCTCGCACGAGACCGCGGCGCGCAACGGTGGCAGGCCGCTGACGGAACTGGGAATGCGCTATCGCTGGCTGTACTGAGCCGGCGGCAGCGGATGGCAGGGATCGGGTAACAACAGGACATGGAAAAGGGGATGAAGATGAACAAGCAAACCACGGCAATGACGGGCAAGACAGCGGCCAGGCGACTGGCGGCATGGTGCGGCGCGCTGGGCGCGGCACTGTGGCTGGCGGCTTGCGCGGTGACGGATGTCGGCCGCGCGCCGGCGCTGGCCCGCGGCGAGACCATCGCGGTGCTGCCGATCGTGAACTACACCGAGACGCCGCAGGCCGGCCTGCGCGCCGAGGCGATTGCCGAGAGCCTGCTGAAGACCGGCGGCGTGGCCAGCCTGAAGCGTTATCCGGCCAGCCTCAACCCGGAAACGCTGTTCGAGCCGGCCGAGCGCGAAGCCGTGGGCAAGGCGCTGGAATGGGCGCGTGCCGAGAAGGCCCGCTACGCGCTGACCGGCGCGGTGCAGGAATGGCGCTACAAGGTGGGCGTGGACGGCGAGCCCGCGGTCGGCATCTCGCTGCAGCTGCTGGACGTGAACAGCGGTGAAGTGGTGTGGTCGGCCACCGGCAGCGACAGCGGCTGGAGCCGCGCCTCGCTGTCGGGCACCGCGCAGAAGCTGCTGCGCCGCCTGCTGGCGCCGCTGATGCAGGGCTGAGGCGGCAAGCCATCAGGAAGAGGCTGCACACCGATGCGGCGATGCAATGGTTGAAGCAAGGGGATGAGCGTGGCCAATACGGCTGACAAGACATATCGCGCGCGGCAAGGACAGGGCATCGGCCTGGGTGGGCGCTATGCGCGCCTGCTGGCGCCGGCGGTCAGCGGGCGCGCGGCCGTGGTGGAACTGGTGGTGGCCATGCTGGCGGCAATGGGGCTGGCGTGGCTGGTGTTGCCGCAGAACCCGCTGCTGCTCGGCATGGGCTTTCCGTGGGCCTGGCTGCTGCCGGTGATCCTGGCGCTGCGCTACGGCACGCTGATCGGCGTGGGCAGCGTGCTGATGCTGCTGGGCGGCTGGTACTTCTACCAGCAGACCGGCGTGATGGCAGGGCCGTTCCCGCGCCTGTTCTTCCTCGGCGGGCTGCTGCTGGTGCTGGTGGCCGGGCAGTTCGGCGATATCTGGGGCACGCGCCTGGCGCGCGCCCGCGCCGTGAACCGCTACCTGGACGAACGCCTGGCGGCGCTGACCAAGAACCACTACCTGCTGCGGATCTCGCATGAGCGGCTGGAAAACGACCTGCTGGCGCGGCCCACCACGCTGCGCGACACGCTGTCGCAGCTGCGCAGCGTGGCGCTGGACGAGGCCGCGCGCACCGGCCAGGTGCTGGCCGGCGCGCAGCCGATGCTGCAGGTGGTGGCGCAGGCCTGCCAGCTTGAGGCAGCCGCGCTCCATGCCTGCGATGGCGAGCACGTGGATGGCGCCCCGGTCGCCAGCATCGGCCCGGAATTCACGCTCGACACCACCGACCCGCTGGTGCGCCACTGCCTGGACACGCGCCAGCTGGCGCACCTGCGCGCCGACGGCCTGCAGCATGGCGCGCAGACGCGCTACGTGGCGGTGGCGCCGGTGCTGGCCGGCTCCGACCACCTGATCGGCCTGCTGGTGGTCGAGCGCATGCCGTTCCTGTCGCTGACCTACGAGAACCTGCAGATGCTGATGGTGCTGCTGGGCTACTACGCCGACGGCGTGGAGCACGCCGGCGCCACCCGCACCATCCAGGCGGCGCTGCCGGCCTGCCCATACCCGTTTGCGCTGGACTATGCGCGTCTGTCGCGGCTGCGGCGCGAGACCGGCATCGAAAGCTCGGTGGTGGCGCTGGTGTTCGACGCGGATCCGGAGCGCGATGCGCTGTTCGAGCAGGTGGTGCGCAGCCGGCGCGCGCTGGATGTGGCGTGGCCGGTGGTCAACGCCCATCACCGCGCCATGCTGACGCTGATGCCGCTGTCCGATGCGCAGGCGGTGGCGGCCTACCTGGTGCGCATCGAAGACATGCTGCGCGCGCAGTTCGGCACCGATTTCACCAGTGCGGGCATCGGCGTCTATACGCTGGCGGTGCCCGGCGCCGGCTCGGAAGACGCGCTGGTCAAACTGCTGCGCCGGGCCCAGGTGGATGGCGCGATCGCGCCGGCCACGCTGCCGGCCGGGGAAGCGCCCCATGTTTAAGCTCGGCGCCAGCGGGCTCGCCGCCCAGATCGCCGCGCTGGCGCTGCTGGCGCGCGCCGGCAACAGCACCGCGCTGCTGCTGGCCTTCTTCGGCATGCAGGCGGTGGCCGCCGCGCTGACCGCGCTGCTGCTGTGGCGCCTGCTGCCGCGGCGCTTTCGCGTGCCGTTCGGGTGGAGCTATGGCTTTCTCGCGCTGTTCTGCTTCTTCGTGCCGCTGGGCGGCGCGCTGGTGTGCCTGGGCAGCTACCTGTTCTCGAAGCTGTTCCCGCGGCGCGTGGACACCAGCGGCATCGGCACCGTGGGCTTGCCCGAGTTCGTCACGCACCTGATGTCGCGCGTCACGCACGGCGGCGGCGCGCGCCTGCGTGCGCAGCTGGGCAATGCGCGCGCGCCCCTGCCCGAGCGCGTGACCGCGCTGGTGGCGATGCAGTCGATGCCGGCGCGCACCGCCAGCCCGGTGCTGCGCGAACTGCTGGCCGACAGCGTCGACGACGTGCGGCTGCTGGCCTACGGCATGCTGGACGGCGCCGAGAAGCAGCTGACCCAGCAGATCCTGGCCGAGCTGCCGCGCCTGGAGAGCGCCAACAGCGCCAGCGAGCGCGCCGAGATCAGCAAGCGGCTGGCCGACCTGTACTGGGAACTGATCTACCAGAACCTGGTGCAGGGCGACGTCTACCGCTACACCGCCAGCCAGGTCGAGCGCTACGCCAGCGCGGCGCTGGCGCATGACGACAGCAATGCCTCGCTGTGGTACATGCGCGGGCGCCTGGCACTGGCGCGCAATGCCCCGCGCGAGGCGCGTGAATGGCTGCAGCGCGCCGAATCCCTCGGCTTCGCGCGCGAACGCGTGCTGCCGCACCTGGCCGAAGCCGCCTACCTGGAACGCGACTATGCCGCGGTGCGCCAGCTGATGGCATCGTTTGACAGCCCCTCGCCGCTCCCGCTGGTGCGGCCCCTGCTGCGGTACTGGCAATCATGAGCGAGATCCTGGTAAAAGGGACGTCGGCCGACGTCATGTTGCTGCTCGAAGGCACCTTCCCGTATGTGAGCGGAGGGGTGTCGAGCTGGGTCAACCAGATGATCCGCGCGTTCCCGGACCTGCGCTTCGGCATCGTCTTTATCGGCAGCCGGCGCGAGGACTATGGCGACATGGCCTACCAGCTGCCGCCCAACGTGGTGCACCTGGAAACGCACTACCTGTACGACTTCCCGCCGCCGCCGCTGGTCCAGGGCAGCACCGGCGATGCCAAGGCGTTCGACGCCTCGGACCGCCTGCACGAGCTGCTGCGCGACCCGGGCCGCGAGGCCGAGGCCGGCGCCATGATGCGCGAGCTGATGCCGGCGCTGCGCGAGGGCGGAGCGCTGGGCGAGGACGCCTTCCTGTACAGCCGCCGCGCCTGGCAGACCATCACCGAGCAATACCGGCGCTTCTGCACGGACCCGTCGTTCACGGACTATTTCTGGACCGTGCGCATCATGCACAAGCCGCTGTGGCAGCTGGTGCGCATTGCCGACAACCTGATCCCGGCGCGGGTCTACCACACGGTTTCCACCGGCTATGCGGGCTTTCTCGGGGCGCTGCTGCGCCACCGCAACCAGCGCCCGCTGCTGGTGTCGGAGCACGGCATCTACACCAAGGAACGCAAGATCGACCTGTTCCAGAGCCAGTGGATCCGCGACAACCGCAATGTGTTCGAGCGCGACATCTCCCAGATCAGCTACTTCCGCGAACTGTGGGTGCGCTTCTTCGAGACCATCGGCCGGGTCTGCTACGACGCCGGCGACGACATCGTCGCGCTGTACGAGGGCAACCGCCGCCGCCAGGTGCAGGATGGCGCGCCTGAGGTGCGCACGCGCAGCATCCCCAACGGCATCGACCTGCCGCGCCTGGCGCCGCTGCGCGCGCGCCGCAAGCCGGGCGTGCCGCCGGTGCTGTGCCTGATCGGCCGGGTGGTGCCGATCAAGGACGTCAAGACCTTCATCCGCGCCATGCTGACGGTGGTGCGCGAGTACCCCGAGGCCGAAGGCTGGATCGCCGGCCCCGAGGACGAGGATCCCGACTACGCGCGTGAATGCCGCAGCCTGGCCGAGAGCCTGGGCCTGGGCCAGAAGGTCAAGTTCCTGGGCTTCCAGCGCATCGACGCGCTGCTGCCGCAGGTGGGCGTGCTGGTGCTGAGCTCGATCAGCGAGGCGCTGCCGCTGGTGGTGCTGGAAGGCTTTGCCGCCGGCGTGCCGTGCGTGACCACCGACGTGGGCTCATGCCGCGAGCTGCTGTTCGGCCTGCCCGGCGAGGACGCCGCGCTGGGCTCGGCCGGCGAGGTGGTGCGCATTGCCGATCCCGCGGCCCTGGCCGCGGCGGCGCTCGGGCTGCTGCAGGACCCGGCGCGCTGGCAGGCGGCCCAGGCCGCCGGCGTGGCGCGCGTGGAGCGCTACTACGCCCAGGACCGCATGGTGGGCAGCTACCGCGAACTGTATCAACGGCTGATGGCGCAGGCAGACGGCGCCGGGCCTGGCGGACCTGAGCGGCAGGGCGGCGGCAACCCCGCGCGCTGCCCGGTCCACGGAGGAGCCTGAGCATGGCTGGCATTGGATTCGAGCTGCGCAAGATGCTGCGGCGGGACAACCTGTCGGGCATGCTGAGCGCCTACGCGTATGCCGGCATCATCAGCTCCGGGCCGTGGATCCTGTCGATCGTCGGCATCCTGTTGATCGGCATGCTGAGCCTGCCCTTCGTGGTGCCGGGCTCGCTGATCACGCAGTTCCAGGTGTCCGTGACCTACCTGATTGCCGGCAGCCTGATCCTGACCGGGCCGATGCAGCTGGCGTTCACGCGCTTCACCTCGGACCGGTTGTTCGAGAAGCGCGACCACCTGGTCCTGAGCAACTACCACGCGGTGGCACTGCTGTCGACGGTGCTGTCGGGCGGCATCGGCGTGGCGTGCGCGGTATTCAGCTTCGGCGAGCAGTCGGTGCTGTACCGGCTGCTGATGGTGGCGGGCTTCGTGGTGCTGAGCAATATCTGGATTGCCGCGATCTTCCTGTCGAGCATGAAGCAGTACAAGGCCATCGTATGGACCTTCCTGCTGGGCTACGCGATCTCGGTCGGCGCCGCGCTGGTGCTGCGCGGCCACGGGCTGGAAGGGCTGCTGGGCGGTTTCGCCGCCGGCCAGCTGTGCCTGCTGACCGGCATGGTGACGCTGATCTACCGCAACTACACCAGCCGCCAGTTCATGTCGTTCGAGGTGTTCCAGCGCCGCCATGCGTACCCCAGCCTGGTGGCGATCGGCCTGCTCTACAACCTGGGCATCTGGATCGACAAGTTCATGTTCTGGTACGCGCCCTCCACCGGGCAGCAGGTGATCGGGCCGCTGCATGCGTCGATCATCTACGACATCCCGGTGTTCCTGGCCTACCTGGCGATCATCCCGGGCATGGCGGTGTTCCTGGTGCGCATCGAGACCGATTTCGTCGAGTACTACGACGCGTTCTACAACGCGGTGCGCGGCGGCAGCTCGCTCGAGCATATCGAGGACATGCGCAACACCATGGTCCAGACCATCCGGCTGGGTTTGTACGAGATCGTCAAGGTGCAGGCCATCGCCGCGCTGCTGCTGTTCGCGGTGGGCGTGTGGGTGCTGCGGCTGCTGGGCATTTCCGAGCTGTACCTGCCGCTGCTGTACGTGGACGTGATCGGTGCCAGCCTGCAGGTGGTGCTGCTGGGGGTGCTCAACATCTACTTCTACCTGGACCGCCGCCGCGAGGTGCTGCTGCTGACCGCGACCTTCGTGGTGCTGAACTTCGCGCTGACGCTGCTGACGCTGCACCTCGGGCCGGCCTGGTACGGCTACGGCTTTGCGGTGTCGCTGCTGGTGGTGGTGGCGCTGGCGCTGTACCTGCTGGACCGCAAGCTGGACCGGCTGGAGTACGAGACCTACATGCTGCAATAGGCCCTGCCGCCATCGTGCGCCCGGCTCCCGGGGCGGCACGATGGCGGCAAGGATGATGCAGATCGAAAGACGATCGCGGAGGGATCGGCGCAGTTGCCGCCGCCACCCCTCGTCGGGGCATCTCGACGGAAGGGCCTGCGATTGGGTAACATGGCGGCAGCCGGCGGGCTTCGGCCTGGCCCGTCGGATCAGATCGACGGCCGCGCCCCCCTGGGGGTGAATATGAGGAATGACTTGCCGGCCGAGCCGTCGACATGCCGTGGCAGAGACCGCAGTTGCAGTCGGAAGCTGGCAGAAGGATGTAGAGGTATGCGAATTGCCTCCGTGGAGGATGATCCGGATCAGGCCGAACTGATCCGGCAGATATTGAGCGAAGCCGGCTTCGAGTGCGAGTCCTTCGCCAACGGCGCGGACTTTCTGCGCGCGCTGCGCGAGCGCGCCTATGACCTGTTGCTGGTCGACTGGCAGTTGCCGGGCACCAGCGGCTATGAGCTGGTCAGCTGGGTGCGGCAGAAGTCCGGCAATATGCCGCCGATCCTGTTCGTCACCAGCCGCACCGCAGAATCCGATATCGTCGACGGCCTGACGGTGGGCGCCGACGACTACATGCTCAAGCCCATCCGCGCCGGCGAGCTGATCGCCCGCGTGCGCTCGCTGCTGCGCCGCGCCTACCCCGAGGCCGCGCAGGAAGTGGAGCTGATCCGGCGCGGCAACTACACCGTCGATACCCACGCGCGCACCATCACCATCGGCGGCGAGCCGGCGCTGTTGTCCCCGCGCGAATATGAGCTGGCCCTGTTCCTGTTCCGCAATACCGGGCGCCTGCTGGCGCGCGAGGTGATGGAGCAGGCCGTCTGGGGCCGCGCCATGGGCGCGGGCTCGCGCACGCTGGATACGCATATCTCGCGGCTGCGCCTCAAGCTGGCGCTGCGCCCCGAGAACGGCGTGCGGCTGACCTCCGTGTACTCGCACGGCTATCGCTTTGAAGAGGCTTCCGCGGCAGATGTGGAGGCGGATGAGGCCGGGGCGGATGCTTAGAACCCGTTTCACCATGAAAAAGGGGCGCGAAGGCTGCTGCCGGGCCGCAGGACTAGGCGTGGCCGACGCGGCGTGGTCATTCCACGCAAGGAGGCTGCAACAACGCCATGCGGCCCGGCAGCAGCCTTCCCTTCGGGTTCAAGCCAGGCGCGGCGCATGCGTCGTTACGGGCCTTGACCTTGGAATGACCAAGGCCGGCGGCCCGCGCCTAGCCTGCGCCGCGCCTGGCTTGAACGCGTCCCCTCTTTCATGATGAAACGGGTTCTTATGCGGATTGGATGTGCCGCGCTGGCCCTGCTGGCCGGCATGGCGGTTCCGGCGCACGCCGGGCCCGCGGGCGCGGAAGGCGCCGATTTTATCTACCTGGTGGAGCCGGGCGATACACTGATCGGCCTGGCCTCGCGCTACATGGCGTCCGAGGAAGGCTGGCGCACGCTGCAGCGCCTGAACCGCGTGGCCGATCCGTACCGGCTGGTGCCCGGCTCGCGCCTGCGCATCCCGCTCAGCCAGATTCCCGAACAGGCCGCCTCGGCGCGCGTGGTCCATGTGGCCGGCGCGGTCCGCGCCAATGGCCGGCCGGTGCAGGCCGGCATGACGCTGGACGAAACCACGCGCATCGAGACCCCCGCGGGCGGCTCGGTCACGCTGGAGCTGCCGGACCGCAGCCGCGTCACGGTGCCGCCGGCCACCACGCTCTCGGTCAGCCGGCTGCGCACGTTCGCGCGCAGCGGCCTGACCGACACCGTGATCCGCATCGACAAGGGTGCCGCCGATACGCGCGTGGCACCGCAGGGCGGCGGCGTCGGGCGCTTCGAGCTGCATACGCCGATGATGGTGACCGGCGTGCGCGGCACCCGCTACCGGGTCTCGGCAGACATGGCAGGAAGCCGCAGCGAGGTGCTGGAAGGGCGCGTCGGCGTCAGTGCGGCGCGGGGCGCCCGCGCCAGGCCGGCAGCGGAGCGCGCCATGACCGCGGCGGCTTCGGTCGGTGCCGGCTATGGCATCGGCGTGTCGGCCGGCGGCAAGCTGTCGCAGCCGGTGGCGCTGCTGCCGGCGCCGGCCCTGCTGCCCCCGGCCGAAACCGTGCTGGGCCCGTCCTTCGAGGCCGCCTGGCAGCCGGTGCCGGGCGCCACCGCCTACCGCGTGCTGGTGGCGCGCGATGCGGCGCTGAGCGAACTGGTCTGGACCGGCACCGCCAGTGGCGCCACTGCCACGACCGCGCGCGTCGACGGCCTGCCCGAGGGCACGCTGTACCTGAGCGTCAGCGCCATCGACAAGCACCAGCTGACTGGCCACGACGCCCAGGCACCGGTGTCGGTGCGGCTGAACCCGCCGGCGCCATTCACGCAGCAGCCTGCCGCCGATGCGGTGCGCTATGCCGACGCCGTCGCCTTCGAATGGGCCACCGTGCCGAGCGCGGCGCGCTACGAACTGGCGCTGGCCGCCGATCCGGCCTTTACGCGCGATGCCGCGGTGCAGGCGGCCTCCGAGCCCGCCGCCATGCAAGCGCTGGTGCCGGGCCGCTGGTGGTGGCGCGTGCGCAGCATCGATGCGGCGGGCCGGCCGGGCCCGTGGTCGGACGCGGTCCCGTTCAGCGTCGAACCCAAGCCGCCCGTGCCGACCCTGCACGACGACGGCGGCGCGCTGCATATCGGCTGGCCCGAGGGCAGCGGCGCCGGCGCGGGCTACCGGGTCCAGGTTTCGGCCGATGCCGGCTTTGCCACGCTGCTGGCCGACGAGCACACCACCACCAACACCATTGACCTGCCGCGCCCCGCGCCCGGCGTCTATTTCATCCGCGTGGCACGTGCGGCGCCGGGGGTGACACCTGACCCGGCGGCGTTCTCCGCGCCGCAGCGCATTGAAGTCAATGCCCTCCTGCGCGACTCGCAGGGCGGCGCAATCGGGTCGGGCGACCGGCCGGACGGTGGTGGCCGCATCCGGCTCAACTGACGCGCCAGGCCCGGCACCGGCCGCGCCCGGGCACGCTTTCGGGCAGCGCACGCTGATCGAATGGTGCCTGCTGCTTGCGGCCGTGCTGGCCCTGGTGGTGCTGGCCGCGCGCCAGGGCTGGGCCGAGCGCGCCGACCTGGCCGCCTACGACATCGCCATCAGCGCCCAGCATCATCCGGCCCGCGACGACATCGTCATCGTCGGCATCGATGACGCCAGCATCACCGCCATCGGCCGCTGGCCGTGGCGCCGCGCGGTGCTGGCGCAGCTGGTCGAGCGCATCGCCGCCGGCCGGCCGCGCGTGATCGGCGTGGACGTGATCCTGTCCGAGCGCGACACCCGCTATCCGCAAGACGACGCCGTGCTGGCCCGCAGCCTGGCCCAGGCCGGCAACGTGGTGCTGCCGGTGGTGGCCGAATCCGGCCCCGCCGGCATGCTGGTGCGCTACCCGCTGGCCGGGCTGGGCGCCGCGGTGGGGCATATCAACATGGTGGTCGATACCGATGGCGTGGCGCGCCAGGTCTATCTGAGCGAGGGGCCCCATCCGGTGGCCGCCGCCGGCGTGCCGCACCTGGCCGCGGTGATGGCGGGGTTCGGGCGCGCCGGAGAGCCGCCCGGCATCGCGCGCCAGGAGCCGGCCCGGATCACCGAAGCCAACGGCTGGGAGCGCAGCGGCCGCCTGCGCATCCCGTATGCCGGCCCGCCCGGCACCTTTGCCCGCGTGTCGGCGCGCGACGTGCTGGACGGCCGCACCAATCCCGCCATCTTTGCCGGCAAGGCCGTGCTGATCGGCGCGCTCGCCACCGGCATGGGCGACGTGCTGCCGACGCCCGTGTCGCGCGATGGCCGCGGCATGAGCGGGGTGGAGATCCTGGCCAATACCGTGCAGGCGCTGACCGACGGCGATGCCATCGTGGCGGTGCCGCGCGCGTGGCAGGTCGGCGGCACGCTGCTGGCGGTGCTGCTGGCCGCACTGGCCGCGCTGCGCCTGCCCCCGCGCGGCGCGCTGGTGGCCACCGGGCTGCTGCTGGCCGCCCTGCTGGGCGGCTCGCTGTTGCTGCTGGCGCTGGCGCGGCTATGGTTTGCACCCGCCGCCGCGGCGCTGGGCTGCGTGCTGTTCTACCCGCTGTGGAGCTGGCTGCGCCAGGAGGCGGCCCTGCGCTTCCTTACCGACGAACTGGCGCGGCTGGAACGCGAACCCGGCCTGATTGCCGCGCCGCGCCATGCCGGCGCCACGCTCGACAGCCGCATGCGCGCCGTCTACAGCATGAGCGCGCAACTGCGCGGCACGCGCCGCTTCCTGTCCGATGGCCTGGAAAGCCTGCCCGATGCCACCGCGATCTGCGACCTGGACGGCGCCGTGATGCTGGCCAACCGGCGCTGCGTGGCGCTGGCGCCCGCGGTGCTGGACGGCGAGCCCGCTCATGCGCCGGGCGCGGCCGGGCCGCCGCGGGCCGCCATCCGCGCGCTGATCGAGGCAATCTTTCCCGCGCCGGCACCGGCCCTGGCGTACTGGCAGTCGCTGCACGACCGCCACGCCGGCGCCCGCATCGCTCCGGTCCCGGTTCCCGACGGCGGCATCGAGGTGGCCGGGCGCGGCGACCGCCGCTACCTGCTGCATGGCGCGCCGCTGCACGCCGAGGCCGGCGCCGTGGCCGGCCTGATCGTCAGCGTGATCGACATCACCGCGATCCGCATTGCCGAGCGCCAGCGCGAGCAGATGCTGCGCTTCCTGTCGCACGACATGCGCTCGCCGCAGGCATCGATCCTGGCCTTGATCGAGCTGCATGAGCGCCGCGCGCGGCGCGATGGGGCAGCCGCCGGCGACGTCGCCACGGACAGCGGCGTGCTGGCACGCATCGCCGCCCATGCACGCCGCACGATGACGCTGGCCGACGATTTCATCAGCGTCGCGCGCGCGGAGTCGAAGACCCTGGCGTTCATGGAAGTGGAATTGGGCGGCCTGGTGCTGGATGCGACGGACCAGCTCTGGGCACTGGCCAAGGCCCGCGAAGTGACGCTGCAGATCGACCTGCCTGACGAGCCCGCGGTGCTGCAGGGTGAACCGACGCTGCTGGCGCGCGCCATCGCCAACCTGGTCAGCAATGCGATCAAGTTCAGCCCGCAAGGGGGGACCGTGACGGTCTCGCTCACGTGTGAGCCGGGCAGCTTTGTCGTTGCCGTGCAGGACCATGGGCCGGGAATTGCCGAGGCCGACCAGGCACGATTGTTCGAACCGTTCGCGCGCTTGCATGAGGGGCAGCAGGGCGCGCCGGAAGGCGCGGGTCTGGGGCTGGTGCTGGTGCGGGCCGTGGCCGAGCGGCATGGTGGCAAGGCCAGCGTGCGCAGCGCGGCTGGGGCGGGGGCGGTGTTCCGTATCGAATTGCCTGTGGCCTGAGCGGCACGCCAACGGCCGCAAGCCACGTTACGGCTGCCGACACAATTGTTGGCAGTCGTCACAGGGGGATTTGCGTAGCATCGGATTGCCGCTGGAGCCGCATCCGGTGGTCTTCGCGCCCACGCCAGCTCCCCCAGTTGCCGTAACTGGCGTGGGCGGCTTTTTTGGGGGCCCCTGAACTCAGTACCCGCCTTGCCCAGCACGCCTCTTTGCCTCTGGCAATCGCGGGCGTGGCTGGACCAGGTCGACCTTGTGCCGATTCCACCATCCCGGCTGGGCCAGCGCGATTTCTACTTGCTTTACCGAACGGCGGAGTGGCCCGGCCTCGCCGCAGACATTGCCCGGATCACGCGGACGGTGCCCACGTGGGAGCTCGTCCCAGCGATTCGCGCCATGCTGCCTGGGTTGCCGGCGGATGCGATCACCGCTGACACGGCTGAATCTGCCTCAGTCCCTACGCCTTGAACGTCAAGACAAAGCGTGTCCTTCCTCCCTCCGATTCCACTCCAATCCCCCCACCATGCGCAGCCACAATCGCCTGCGTAATCGCCAGCCCCAGCCCGGCGCCATCGGACTCGGGCCGCGCCCGCGACTTGTCGGCACGGAAGAACCGATCGAACAGCGATGGCAGCAACTCCGGCCGGATCGTGTCGCCCTCGTTCTCGACCACCACCGTCACCGCCTCGGCGGAGGGCAGAATCTCCACCACAATGCCCTTGCCCGCCGGCGTATGCCGCAGCGCATTCGACAGCAGGTTGCTCAATGCCCGCCGCAGCATCAGCCGGTCGCCGGTGATGCGGCCACGGCCGCGCAGGGCCATGCGCACACCCTTGTCCTCGGCCAACGCATCGTAGAAATCGAACAGCGCAGTGACTTCATCAGCCACCTCGATCGGCTCGGCGTTCGGCAGGGTGATGCCGTGCTCCATCTTCGCCAGGTAGAGCATGTCCGATACCATGCGCGACAGGCGCTGCAGCTCTTCCACGTTGGACGCCAGCACGTCGCGGTACTTGTCCGCATCGCGCGGTTGCGACAGCACCACCTGGGTCTGCGTCATCAGGTTGGTGATCGGCGTGCGCAACTCATGCGCCAGGTCCGATGAGAACTCCGACAGGCGCGTGAAATCGCGCTGCAGGCGTTCCAGCATGGCGTTGAGCGTCGCGGCCAGGTCGGCCATTTCCACCGGCACGGCATCGACCGGCATGCGCTCGTCCAGCTTGTGCGCGGTGACGGCGCGCGCGCGCGAGGCCATGGTGCGCAGTGGCCAGAGTCCGCGACGCGCGGCCCACCAGCCCAGCAGCCCGCTCGCCAGCGCGGCCAGCGCGGTGTAGAAGGCCAGCGACTGGCGGAAGGCGTGCATGAAGTGGGCGTGCAGCGCCGTGTCCATGCCGACCACGACCTGCAGCGGCCCCGGCTGTCCGGTTGGCACCTGCGCCAGCGCACGCATGCCGCGGTAGGTCTGGCCGCCCTGTTCCCAGGTGAAGGCATGCCGCTGCGCCGGCAGCTGCGCGGCGGCGGCCAGGGCCATGCCGAAGTCGAAGCCCTGCGTGGCATACAGGCGCTTGCCGTCGGCGGCGCGCACTTCGGCGACGAATCCGGCATGGTGTTCCAGCACCGGGCCCAGGCGTTGCGCCAGCGACGCCGCCGGGCCTTCGCCCGCGATCTTCTGGATCAGCCGCACGTTGTCGCCGAGCACGGCGTAGTCCTCGTCGGCGAAATGATTGTCGATCGCCAGCCAGATCAGCACGCCCAGCCCCAGCAGCACCGCGGCCGACGACAGCGAGAACAGGATGGTGAGCCGTGCCGTCAGCGACATCCGGACCTTCATTCAGCGTTCTCCGCTGCCTCGGGGGCTTCCAGCACATAGCCCATGCCGCGCACGGTCTGGATCAGCTTGGGCTCGAACTCATCGTCGATCTTCGCGCGCAGGCGCCGGATGGCGACGTCGATGACATTGCTGTCGCTGTCGAAGTTCATGTCCCACACCTGCGAGGCGATCAAGGAGCGCGGCAGCACTTCGCCGCGGCGGCGCGCCAGCAGTTCCAGCAAGGCGAACTCCTTGCTGGTCAGCGTGATGCGGCGCCCGGCGCGCGTGGCCCGGCGGCGGCCCAGGTCCAGCACCAGGTCGGCCACCTGGATGCGGTCCAGCGCCATCTGCGCCGTGCCCCGGCGCAGCAGCGTGCGCACCCGCGCGAGCAGCTCGGAAAAGGCGAAGGGCTTGACCAGGTAGTCGTCCGCACCCAGCTCCAGCCCCTTGACGCGGTCGGCCACGCTGTCGCGCGCGGTCAGGAACAGCACCGGCACGGCGATTTCCGCCGCGCGCAGCGCCTGCACGATGCGCCAGCCGTCGAGATCCGGCAGCATCACGTCCAGGATGACCAGGTCATAGGGCTCGGTCATCGCCATATGCTGGCCGTCCAGTCCGTTGGCCACAAGGTCGACGACAAAGCCCGCCTCGGTCAGCCCCTGGCGCAGGTATTCGCCGGTCTTGGACTCGTCCTCCACCACTAGCAGTTTCATCAGCACATTCCTTGATCGATCAGCCCTTTCGGCAGGGTCCGGCAACTCTACGCCGGCAACGCGGGCGCCAACATGACCGGAAGATTACCGGAATGTCATGTTCCAGTCAGACGTGCGTAGGGTGGCCTTCGCTACGCTTGGCATGCTTTCTACCAGGACTGATGACATGCGACGCCACCCCAGTACCGGCCTTGTGCTGCCCGATTTACCCCGCCGCCGCTTCGTGCAAGGGCTGGTTGCCGGCGGCGTGGTGGCCGGCCTTGCCGGCGTCGGCGGCAGCGCGTGGGCGCAGCATGCGGGCCAGCGCGCCGGGCAGGCTGCCCCGGCCGGCTCCGGCTCGGCGCCGGTGCTGCGCGGCACCGAGTTCGACCTGGTGATCGGCGAGTCGCTGGTCAACTTTACCGGCAAGCCGGCCATTGCCACCACCATCAACGGCATGCTGCCCGGCCCGACGCTACGCTGGCGCGAGGGCGACACGGTCACCATCCGCGTGACCAACCGCCTGCGCGAGGCCACCTCGATCCACTGGCACGGCATCATCCTGCCGTTTGAGATGGACGGCGTGCCCGGCATCAGCTTTGCCGGCATCCCGCCCGGCCAGACCTTCACCTACCGCTTCAAGGTCGCGCAGACCGGCAGCTACTGGTACCACTCGCATTCGGGCTTCCAGGAAATGACCGGCGTGTACGGCGGCATCGTCATCGATCCTGCCTCCGGGCAGGAAACCGTGCGGGCCGACCGCGACCACACCGTGCTGCTGTCGGACTGGACCGACGAAGACCCGATGCGGGTGCTGACCAAGCTCAAGGTCCAGGGCGACTACTACAACTACAACCAGCCGACCGTGGTCGACTTCTTCCGCGACGTCTCGCGCGACGGGCTGAAGCAGGCGCTGGACAAGCGCAGCATGTGGAACCAGATGCGGATGAGCCCGACCGACCTGGCGGACCTGTCCAGCGCCACGCTCACGCACCTGGCCAACGGCGTCACGCCGGCCGGCAACTGGACCGGGCTGTTCCGGCGCGGCGAGACCGTGCGCCTGCGCTTTATCAACGGCTCGGGCAACACCTTCTATGACGTGCGCATCCCCGGGCTGAAGCTGCGGGTGGTGCAGGTCGACGGCCAGGATATCGAACCGGTCACGGTCGACGAATTCCGCTTCGGCCCCGGCGAGACCTGCGATGCGATTGTCGAACCGCGCGACGACGCTTACACGCTGTTCGCGCAATCGATGGACCGTACCGGCTATGCGCGCGGCACGCTGGCGGTCAGGGAAGGGCTGGCGGCGCCGGTGCCCGCACTCGACCAGGCCGAATGGCTGACCATGACCGACATGATGGGCGCGATGACGGGCCACGGCGGGCATGGCGGCCATGGCGGGCATGCCGGACACGGCGGCATGCAGCACGGCGCCATGCCGATGCAGGGCATGGACCACGCCGGCATGGACCACAGCCAGCACGCCATGGCCGCCGCCGACCCGCTCAAGGTCCCCAGCAAGACCGCCCGCCACGCCCGCACCGAATACGGTCCGGGCACCGACATGCGCGTCGACATGGCGCGCACCAACCTGGACGATCCCGGCATCGGCCTGCGCAACAACGGCAGGCGCGTGCTGACCCTGGCCGACCAGCACACCATCGGCGGCGCCATGGATGCGCGCGGCCCCGGGCGCGAGGTCGAGTTGCACCTGACCGGCAATATGGAGCGCTACACCTGGTCCTTCGACGGCGTCGAGTTCGGCAAGTCGACGCCGATCTACTTCAAGCATGGCGAACGGCTGCGCGTGATCCTGCACAACGACACCATGATGACCCACCCCATGCACCTGCACGGCATGTGGAGCGAGCTGGAAACGCCGGACGGCAGCTTCCAGGCGCGGCGCCACACCATCCCCGTGCAGCCGGCGCAGCGCATCAGCTTCCTGGTCAGCGCCGATGCGCTGGGACGCTGGGCCTGGCATTGCCACCTGATGCTGCATATGGATGCGGGCATGTTCCGCGAAGTGGTGGTGGCGTGATGGCTCAACCTGAATTCGCAATCTCCATGCACAGGCACAAGAAGACGATACTGGCCGCGGCGCTGGCCTTGACCGCAATCGGCGCAGCCCAGGCGCAGGACCCGCATGCCGGCCATGCGCACCAGCACGATGCCCCGGCCGCCATGCAGGGCATGGACCATGGCCAGATGCAGGGCATGGAGCAGGACGGGATCCAGACCATGGACGGTGGCGGCGCGCCGATGCCGGACATGCAGGGCATGGCCGCCCCTGCCATGGACCACGGCGACATGAAGATGCAGGGCGGCAGCGCGCCGCCCGACGCGCGCGATCCGCATGCCTATTCCGGCGGCTACCAGCTGGGCGTCGGCAAGTACGCGCTGGGCGACAAACGCCAGCTGGTGATGGCCGACGAGCACCTGTTCGCCTCGGTGCTGGTCGACCGCCTGGAGTGGGCCCACGCCAGCGGCAGCAATGCCGCCGCCTACGAGATGCAGGCGTGGTTCGGCAACAGCTACGACAAGCTGGTGCTCAAGGCCGAGGGCGAAGCGTCGAAGGGCAAGCTGCACGAGGCCCGCACCGAGCTGCTGTGGGGCCACGCCGTGGCCAGCTACTGGGATACCCAGCTGGGCCTGCGCAACGACGCCGGCAGTGGGCGCCCGGCGCGCAACTGGCTGGCCTTCGGCGTGCAGGGGCTGGCGCCGTACTGGTTCGAGGTCGATGCCACGGCCTATGTCGGCACCAGCGGCCGCACCGCGTTGCGGCTGTCCGCCGAATACGAATTGCTGCTGACGCAGCGCCTGATCCTGCAACCACGCATCGAAGCCAACCTCTATGGCAAGAACGACCCGGAGGCGGGCATCGGCAGCGGCTTGTCCAACGGCACCGTGGGGCTGCGGCTGCGCTATGAGTTCAGCCGGCAGTTCGCGCCGTATATCGGCGTGGAGCGCTACCAGGCCTTCGGCAATACCGCCGACATGATCCGGACCTCTGGCGGCAAGGCGGGCGAAACGCGTTTCGTCGCCGGTGTCCGGGTCTGGTTCTGACACCACAACTTCATCATCCCCAAGCGGAGACAACCATGCATGCCAATCGCCCCCTGATCCAGATCCTGCTTGCCGCAACCGCGGCGCTGGCCAGCAGCATCGCTTTCGCGCACCCGAAGCTGGTGTCGTCCACGCCGGCGGACAAGGCCGAGGTGGCCGCGCCGCAGAAGATCGAACTGCAGTTCTCCGAGAACCTGGTCACCCAGTTTTCCGGCGCCAGCCTGGTGATGACCGGCATGCCGGGCATGGCCGACCATGCGCCGATGAAGATGGCCGTGAAAGTCTCCGGCAGCGACGACCCCAAGGCCATGGTGATCACGCCGGCGCAGCCGCTGCCGCCTGGCAGCTATCGGGTGGACTGGCGGGCGGTGTCGTCCGATACCCATCCCGTCAACGGCAAGATTGCCTTCACGGTGAAGTGATTGCAGCAGCCGGACTGGATGGCCGCCGGGCTGCGCCTGGCGCTCTATGTCGACCTGGCCTTGCTGTTCGGGCTGCCGCTGTTCTGCACCTATGCGCTGCATCGGGGGGAACGGGCCTCACGCTTCGCAAAGCGTTGCCAGGCGCTTGCGCTGGGCTGCGCCATCGCCGGCATCGGGCTTTCGCTGGCTGCCCTTGTGGTGATGGCGCTGGCCATGACAGGGGAGTCCGACTACGCCGCGTTGCAGGCCCACGTCTTCGCCATGATCGTCACAGGGACGGATTTCGGGCTGGCGTGGTCGGTGCGCCTGGCGGCCCTGCTGCTGTTCGTGCTGGCCTGCGTGTCCTGGCGCAGGCGGCCGGGCGCGCGCTTCACCGCGCTGACCGGGTTCGGCGGGATTGCGCTGGCGACGCTGGCCTGGGGGGGGCACGGCGCGATGCATGAGGGCGCCTTGCGCTATCTCCACCTGAGCGCCGACGTGGCGCACCTGCTGGCCGCCGGCGCCTGGGTCGGCGCGTTGGCCGCGTTCGTGCTGCTGTCGCTGGCGCGGCCGGTATCGGACCGGGCGGCGGTGGTGCTGCTGAGCCGCACCTCGAACGGGTTTGCCCGTATCGGCACCATCATTGTTGCCACGCTGCTGCTGACCGGCGCGCTCAACTACTGGTTCATCGTGGGCCCGGCGCTGCCGGATCTTGCGCCGATGTCCTATGGCGGGCTGCTTGTCGCAAAACTCGCGCTGTTCGTGGCGATGCTTGGCCTGGCTGCCGCGAACCGCTTCCGCCTGAGCCCGCGGCTGGCGTTGGCGGTGCAGGCCGGGGAGCATCGGGCGGCGACGCTGGCGTTGCGGCGCAGCCTGCTGCTGGAGGCCTGCGCCGCCGCGCTGGTGATGGCCCTGGTGGCCATGCTGGGGATGCTGTCTCCGGCACCGCCGTGAGGCCGGGGCCATCAGACATAGGCAATCAGGCGCCCGGCACAGATCACCAGCGACCACGTCACCATCGAGACAATGGCGCTGACGCGCGCGCCGGCCGGCGGCGCGACGCCGCTGTCCCAGCCCCGTTGCCCGGCATGCAGGCTGCGATAGGGCCCGAAGTGGAACCACAGCACATTGGCCAGCGCCAGTGCAATCAGGCACAGCTTGGCCAGGAACGCGGGATTGGCGGCCAGCTCATCGGCATGGGCCAGGAACAGCAGCACGCCGCTGGCCGCGACCGCAATGAAGGCGCCGACGGTGAAGGGCAGCGCATGGCGCAACAGCAGGCTCACCGGCAGCCGCCGGCCGAGCCCGGCCAGGCGCATGTCGACCACGAAGATGGAGCCGAACAGCAGCGCCATGCCGGCCAGGTGGACGATCTCCACTGCGGGATAGGCCCAGGCCGAACTGCGCAGGGCCATCGGGAACGGCAGCCGCGCCAGCGCGCCGGCCCATTCCGTCCATTGCGCGAACAGCACCGACATGCGGCGCGCGCCGGCTCAGCGCAACTCGACGGTCTTGCCGTCCACGGTGATGCGCTCGGCGCGCAGCTCGCCGGCCTTTTCCTTGCTGGCGTAGCCGACCAGCGTGACCTCGCGCCCCACGGCCACCTTGTCGGCGGTGGCGCCGCGCGCCTCCATCCGCGACACCGGTGCCAGCACGGCCAGCCAGCGCTTGCCGCCGGCATCGATGCGGATATGCGCGTGGGGGTTCTCGTAGTGGCTCTCGACGATCTTGCCGGTCAGCGTCAGCGGCTTGGTCTCGTCGTAGGTGGACCAGCCGTGATGGGCAATGGCCGGCACGGCGGCCAGCGCCAGCGCGGCGCTGGCGGCAAAGAGGGCGGGGCGGAACAGGGCGCGGAAGCTGGGCATGGGTGGTCTCCGGTCAGGACAGGTGCAGTATAGGCGCCGATCCCGGCCGCGGCAGGGAGACTTATGCGCGGCACGAGTCGGCGCGCTGCACCAGCCGGTGCAGGCTAGGACTCATGGGCTTGAGCGCGGCGCGTTCGGCCGTGAGCGCGATCGCCAGGTTGCTGCGGCGGCCGCGCAGCGCCGCCTCGAGCAGGGTCAGGCTGACGATGTCGCGCTGCGCATGGCTGCCGCCGAAGCGGTGGGCGATCAGGCGCACCGGCATCAACAGGTCGATGGCGGTGCTGTAATCGCCCTGGTCGAACGTGATCAGGGCATCGGCCACCGGCAGCCCCACATCGCGCGACATCATGGCATTGGTGCCGTTGCCCAGGGCGGCGCGCTCCAGCGCGGCGCGGACCTGGTCGGCGGCAGCGGGCCGGTGCGCGCCCAGGCTGGCCATCACGGCATGGACATCGTTGAAGGCGTAGTAGCCGGCCGCGCCGCGGCCGAGCCAGTCGTCCGCCACCGGCTGCCAGCGCCGGCCCACGTCCACGCCGCGCAGGTGCAGCCGCCACAGCAGCGCGGAGGCATCCACCAGGTCCAGCGCGATCGCCGGCGCAGGGCGCTTGATATAGCGGTCGTACAGCGCCAGCACCTCGTCGGTCCTGCCCGCTTCCAGATGGAACAAGGCCAGGTGCCACCAGTTGTGCACGGCCAGCATATTGTCGTCGGACCAGTCGTCGCGGCGCCCGTCCAGCCAGGCGATGCCGTCGTCCAGCCGGCCCTGCATCTCCATCACGTGCGCCACCGCGTGCACGGCCCACGGGTCGCGCGGATTGAGCTCCAGCGCGCGCCGGCCGCTTTCCTCGGCGCGCTCGTAGAGCTGGGTTTCTTCCAGGCCGAAGGCATGCATGCCGAGCAGGTAGCCGTAGCCCGGCATGCCGGCATCCCAGTGCGGCAGCGCCTGCGCCACGCGGTCGCGCAGCATCGATGACTGCCCCAGCAGGAAGTCGCCGAGATGCGCGGTCTGGATCGCCAGCAGGTCGCGTGGATAGTCGATCACGATATCGCCGTAGAGACGGACCGAGCGCTCGAACTCGCCGTCCAGCCAGGCCCGTGCCGCGGCGATGTGGCGGCGCTCGCGGTCGTTGGCGCGGGCGTGCAGGGCTTCGCCGGCTTCAACGCTCTGGCGCAGCATGGGCTCGGCCGTGCCATCGCCAGAGGTGACCGCCAGCGCCGCGCGCAGCGCGTGGCCCATGGCGAAGTCGGGGTCGGCGGCCAGTGCCGTGTCGATGGCGGCGAGCGGGTCGCCGTAGTAGCCGTTCAGCAGTTGCAGGGCGGTCTCATACTGCTCGACCGAGCGGGCGTTCTGGGTCGAGACCGGAAGGTCCCGTGAATCCGTGAGTGCCATGGCAATCTCCGTGCGCCCGCGGCAGCGGGGCTGTCACGAACCATCGTAGACGGCAAAACGCCCCGTGTAACGGATGCGGCGGGGTGCGCCGCACCATGCCTGCCGCAAGGCGCACGGCGGGGTGCGTTGTGCGCTATATGCCGCTGCCGCCATATCGTTGCCGTGTGTCGGTTAAACTGCCGCATCCCCAATCACGACCTCACGACCAGGTTTCCCATGAAAACACTTGCGCTTTTCCTCGGCACCCTGACCTTGGCCTCCGCTGCCTCCGCTGCCGCCCCGGCCGCCTCGGCCCCGGCCGCACCCGCGGCGGCGCCGCAGACGCTGGCGTCGGGCATGACCATCCAGCACCTGATCAAGGGCAACGGTGCCTCGCCCAAGGCCACCGACTCGGTGCAGGTTCACTACCGCGGCACGCTGGCCGACGGCACCGAGTTTGACAGCTCGTACAAGCGCGGCCAGCCGATCTCGTTCCCGCTCAACCGCGTGATCCCGTGCTGGACCGAAGGGGTGCAGGCGATGCAGGTGGGCGGCAAGGCCAAGCTGACCTGCCCGCCGGCCACGGCCTACGGCGCGCGCGGCGTGCCGGGAACGATCCCGCCGAACGCCACGCTTACCTTCGAGGTGGTGCTGCTGGGGATCGGCGGCTAAGACCCCGCGTCAGCGCGGCGCCTGCGGCTGCGCGGGCGCAGGCGTGCCCGCCGGCGCCTCCGCGGCGGGCGCTGCGGCCGTGCCGCCGTCGTCGTCTTCGTCGTAGTCTGGCAGCGACGTGTTCTCTCCCAGCAGGTAGCGGCGCCGCTGCAGGTAGGCATCGCGCACAAAGGCGTACTTGTCCAGCGCCGCCAGCTTCAGCAGGTCGGTGGCGCCCAGCAGGTTGGTGCGCACGTCAACCACGTTCATCCCGAACAGCGAATTGCGCACCGCCGGCTCGGCATAGGTGGTCGGGTCGAACTGGAAATTCACATACAGGCCCACGCCGTCGCGGAATGAGCTGGGGCCGAACAGCGGCAGCACCAGGTAGGGTCCCGACGGCACGCCCCACGTGCCCAGCGTCAGGCCGAAATCCTGCGAATGCTTCTGCAGCCCGGCGGGCGTGGCGATGTCGATCAGTCCGCCGATCCCCAGCACGGAATTGATCGCGACCCGCATGAAGCTCTCCGCTGCCTCAACGCCCTTGCCCTGCAGCAGGTTGTTGGCAAAGTTGCCGATGTCCGCGATATTCGAATAGAAATTGGTGACCGCGGTGCGCACCGGCTCCGGCGTGACCGCCTTGTAGCCCTTGGCCACCGGCACGGCCACGTACTGGTCGAGCTTGTCGTTGACGGTGAAGACCGCGCGGTTCATCGGCTCGAGCGGATCGTCGGGGCTGGCTTGCGGTCCGGTGGCGCAGCCGGCGAGCAGGGCGGCGGCAATGGCGGTGGTGGCAACGGATGTAGCGCGCTGGCGTAAAGGCATCGTACGAAGGGGATTGGGGTCGGCCGCATCGGGTTTGTGATTATGACCGGGCGGCCTTGTCATGTTTGTGATGGGCGCCTTCGCGCGGGCGGCCCATCAGGATCGGCTGGAAGAACACCGCGCCGACCAGCGTGCACGCCAGCGCCAGCGCCAGCAGCTTGCCCATGCTGGCGGTGCCGGGATGCTGCGACAGCCACAGGCTGCCGAAAGCGGTGGCGGTGGTGGCCGCGCTGTACAGCACGGCGTGCGTCAGGCTGGACTGCAGCAGCTGGGTCTTGCCGTGCCGCCAGGCAATCACGTAGTAGATCTTGAACGCGACGCCCACGCCCAGCAGCAGCGGCAGCGCGATCACATTGGCAAAGTTCAGCGCAATGCCGAACAGCACGCACAACTCCAGCGTGACGATGGCCGAAACCAGCAGCGGTATCAGCGTGCGCAACACATCGCCGAATCGACGCAGCGTGATCCATAGCAGGATGGTGATCGACACCACCGCCCAGATGCCGGCCTGCGCAAAGGCGGCCATGATGGTGTCGGCCGAGCCGCGGATCGCAATCGGCCCACCGGTGGCGGTCGGCTCCACGCGCTGCACCGCGGTGATGAAGCGGTCCAGCGCGGCCTCGCGCTGTGCGCTGGCGGGCGGCGGCAGCTTCGGGCTGACGTTGACCAGCGCGCGCCCGTCCGGCGTGATCCAGTCGCGCACCAGTTCGGGCGGCAGCGTCTGCTCGCTGACGGGCTGCGGGCCCAGTGCCAGCTGCAGCCGTGCCAGCGCCAGCTGCAGCGGCACGGCGATGGCGCGCTCGGCGCGGTCGCGCGTGGCGGCGTCGGCGGCTGCCAGCTGCTTCAGCGTGGCGGACAGGTGCGCGGCGTCGGCCGCGCCCGGACCGGGATGTTCGTCGGCGGCGATGGCCAGCTGCCGCGCGGCATTGCGCAGCGCATTGACGCGCGCGCTGTCGGTGGCGGGCGTGGCGGCGGGCTGCGTCAGCGCCGGCATCAGCGCGGCCGAGGCCTGGCCGATGGCCTGCAGCTTGGTCGGCTGGTCTGCGGGGATGAAAGTCTGCAGCGTGACCGCGCGCGCCACCTCGGGCAGCGCCGCCAGCTTGCCGGCCAGATCGCGCGCGGCCGGCAGCGAAGGCGCCAGCACGCTGACATCGTCGGTGCCGGCCTGCGGCGCGTCCTTGAGCGCCAGCAGCGTGGCCATCGATTCGGACCTGGGGTCCTTCAGGTGCAGCGGGTCGAAGTCAAAGCGCAGGTGCGGCAGCAGCGGCGCACCTGCCAGGATCGCGAGCAGGGTGACCAGCAGCACCGGCTTGCGATAGCGGTCGAAGAACCGGTCCGCGGGCGCCAGCCACGCGAAGCCCGGCGCCTCGGGTTCGCCGCCGGGCTTGAGCACGCAGATCAGCGCCGGCAGCAGCGTGAAGGTGGTGGCAAATGCCACCATCATGCCCACGCCCGCGATCAGCCCCAGCTCGGCCACGCCGCGGTAGTCGGTGGGCAGGAAGCAGAAGAACGCCGCCGCCGTGGCCGCGGCGGCCAGCGCCAGCGGCGCGCCCACCGCGCGCGCGGCCAGCCCCAGCGCTTCGACGATATGGTCGCGGTCGTGGCGCTCGGCGCGGTAGCGCACGCCGAACTGGATGCCGAAGTCCACCCCCAGCCCGACGAACAGCACCGCGAACGCCACCGAGATCATGTTCAGCGCGCCAACCATGGCCAGCCCCAGCGCGGCGGTGATCAGCAGCCCGGCAAACAGGCTGGCCAGCACCGCAACGATCAGCCGCGCCGAGCGCAAGGCCAGCCACAGGATCAGCACCACCACCAGCACCGTCAGCACGCCGTTGAGCACGGCGCCGTCGCTGACCGAGGCGAATTCATCGTCGGCCAGCGCCTGCGGGCCGGTCAGCCGCACCGTGGCCTGGTAGCGCTGCGCCAGCTGCAGCTCGGCCGCCGCCTGCCGGACCGCGCGCGAGGCGGCGGCCCCGGCCTGCAGGTCGCTGTAGTCCAGCACCGGGCTGAGCGCGATATAGCTGTAGACCTGGCCATCGGGCCCGGGCTTGAGGCTGTCGTCGAGCAGCCCTGCCCAGGACAGCGCGGCGGGCTTGCCGGCCAGCACCTGGTCCAGTGTCCGTGCACTGCTACCCAGCAGCCTGGCCATGTCGCCCAGCTTTACCTGCCCCATCTGCAGCGGCAGCGTCAGCGTGGTGGTGAGGAGATCGGACAGGCCGCGCAGGGTCGGGTCATGTGCGAGCGCGTTGACCAGCGGGCGTGCCTGCACCAGCTGCTGCGTGAGCTGGCGCACTTCATCGGTGCTGGCGAACAGCAATCCGTTGCGCGCGAAGAACGGGCCGCCGCCGGGCTGGCTGACCGCGGTGAAGCGTGCCGGCTGGCGGCGCAGCGCCTCGGCCAGCGCCTCGGCGGCGGCGTCGGCCAGCTCGGTCGCGGGCGCCTGCACCACCGCCAGGATCAACTGGTTGCGCTGGGGAAAGGCGTCGCCGATGGCGGCATCGCGCACCGCCCAGGGGGCGTCGGATTCCAGCAGGCGGCCGATGTCGGTGTTGATCGCAAAGTTGCGGGCCACGTAGACGCCGCTGACGGCGGTCAGCAATGCCGCCAGGATGATGACGCGCCACGGCCAGGCGGTGGCAAGCCGGACAATGCGTGTCAGCAGCGAAGTCAGCATGGGCGGATCCGGAAGGAGCACGAACCGCGAGTATATCGGCTGGCAGCGTGGCGCATGCGGCATGCGCGGCCCGGGCATCCGCGATTCAGGCCGATCCGCTATAAACTGTCAGCCTGGCACCGGCGCTGCAGCGCCGGCGCCGCTTCACCGTCCTTCCTGGCTCTCATATCCATGACGATTCACGGTTTGCTTCACCTGGCGCCGCTTGCGGCGGTGGCCATGGTTTCCGTAGCGCACGCCCAGGCAGTCCAGCCCGGCGACCTGCGCGCCAGCCCCGAGCGGCTGGTGCAGGCCGCGGTGGAGGGCGTGATCGGCACCATCCAGTCCCATCCCGACACCCGCGCCGGCGACCTCGCCAAGATTACCGCGGTGGTCCAGAAGCAGTTCCTGCCCTACACGGATTTCCAGCGCACCACGCGGCTGGCGGTTGGCGGTGCCTGGCGCACCGCCACGCCGGAACAGCAGCAACAGCTCCATGAGCAGTTCCAGATGCTGCTGGTGCGCAGCTATGCGGTGTCGCTGGCGCAGCTGCGCGAGCAGAACGTCAAGTTCCGCTACCAGCCGGTCAAGTCCGGCAGCGGCGCCACCGATGTGGTGGTGCAGACGCGCGTGATCAACAATGCCGACGAGATGCAGATCGATTACCGGCTGCAGCGCACAGCCAACGGCTGGAAGATCTACGACATCAACATGATGGGGGCGTGGCTGATCGAGGTGTACCGCAAGCAGTTTGCGGACATCGTCGCGCGCAGCGGGGTCGACGGGCTGGTGAAGTACCTGACCACCCACAACGCGCGCCAGGCATCCGACACCTGAGCGCCGCACGCCATCAGGGCGCGGCGTGGCCGGTGTCGCGGTTGCGCCGCCAGTGGCGCAACTCCACCCATTGCCATGACAGCAGCGCGGGCACGCCGAACAGGATCTCGCGCGCGCGCTTGACCAGCGCCAGCGCCAGCGAGACCTGCGCATCCATCCCCAGCACCTGCCCCAGCAGCATCACCACCGCTTCCTGCACGCCCAGCCCGGCGGGCACGAAGAAGGCCACGTGGCGCGCGGCCTGGGTCAGTGATTCGATTGCCAGCGCCTGCCAGACCGGCACCGGATGGCCCAGCAGCATCAGCGCCAGCCAGATCTCCAGCGTGCCGCTGACCAGCCCTGCCAGTTGCCAGCCCAGTGCCGCCAGCAGCTCGCGCCGGCGCCGGTTGAGCGCGCGGATATGGGCATCGAGCCGCGCACCGTCGATCAAGGCGACGACGCGGTGATCTTCGCCAAACAGCTTGCGCGCCGCGCCTTCCAGTTTCTCGAAGATCGCGGTGTGCCGCAGCGACAGCGCGAACAGCACCGGCACCGGCAATGACAGCAGCAGCCCGGCCAGGATGACCCAGGCCCCGCCGCTGTCCTGCAGCGCGGCCACCAGCAGCAGCACCCCCATGGCCGAGAACAGGTACTGCGAGAACAGCGTCACCATCACTTCGACCACGATGCTGGCAGTCACCGCGGTGGTGTCGCGGATGCGCAGCCGCGTCAGGCGGATGCCGACCAGTTCGCCGCCGACCCCCACCGTCGGCAGCAGGCGGTTGACCGCTTCGCGCACCGTGGCGACCCACCACAGGAAACCGAGCCCCGCCTTCTCCTCGGGGTCGGCCGAGGTCAGCAGGACGCGCCAGGCTTGCGCGTCGAGCAGCAGCGGCAGTGCGTGCAGGGGCACCAGCAACAGCAGCAGCCAGCCGCCCTGCGCCACGATTGCGGCGATATCGCCGGCGCCCTGATGGATCACCAGTGCGGTGAGCGCCAGCAGGCCGATCAGCCCGGTCAGGTAAGCAATGCGTTTCATCTTGAAAAATCAGGGCACCAGCACGTCGGCAAAGCCGCCGCGCCGGTTGGCCGCGCGCTCCAGCGCGGCGCGCACGCGCGGCGACAGCAGCGCGGCCAGTTCGTCGGCGTGGCGGTAGCCGCGCATCGATGCGGTAATGGCCTCGCCAGAGACCACGGCCGGATGCAGGTAGATCTCGCCCACGCCCGCGGGCAACTGCGCCAGCGCCTGCAGCAGGGCTGCCTCGTCCATCTGCCCGCTGCGCGCGATGCCGACCACGTAGTCATTGTGCGCGATGCCGGCGCGGTCCAGGCGCCGGCGCAGCAGCGCCAGCCAGGGGCGCAGCGGCAACGGCGCGCCCTGCTCGCGCGGCAGGCGCATCGCGCGCAGGCCGTAGTCGCGCCCGATCGACAGGATCAGTGACAGCACCGTGGGGTGCAGGTGGAAATGCTTGTGCGTGTTGACGTGGTCAAGCGGCAGGCCGGTGGCGGCAAAGGCTTCGAACTGCGCGCGGATCTCCGCCGCCAGCTGGCGGCGCACGCGCGGCAGGAAGAAGAAGCGGCAGCCGTCCAGGGCCATGGCCGAGCCGAAGCGGGCTTCGGCGTCGACCAGGTCGGGGATCTGCGCGCGCGGCAGCGTGGCCGGGCCGTCGGCCAGCACCACGTGCAGCCCCACGCGCAACGACGGCAGCCGGCGCGCGCGCTCGACCGCATCCGCCACGGCGGGCGCGCCCACCATCAGGCTGGCGGCGTTGAGCACGCCGTCGCGGTGGGCCAGCTCCACCGCCTCATTGACGGCGGGATGCAGGCCGAAGTCGTCGGCGGTGACGATCAGCGCGCGTAGCGAGGCACAGGAAAGCGCGTGGGCCAGGATCAGGCCTCGTGCGAGCGCAGGAAGCGGAAGAACTCCACGCCTTCGCGCAGGCGCCGCTTCATCATGTCCCAGCTGCCCAGCATCTCGCGCACGATTTCCCAGATCTTGCCGGGGCGGAAGTAGAAGCGCTTATAGAAGGTCTCGACGCCGTGGTAGATGTCTTCCCTGGACAGGTGCGGATAGCTGATCGCGGCCAGCTGCACGCCCTGGTCGTTGACCAGGTTGATGACCTTGTTCTCCTCGAGCCAGCCGTTCTCCACCGCCTGCCGGTACAGCGTGGTGCCGGGATAGGGCGCGGCCAGCGACACCTGGATGGTGTGCGGGTTGATTTCCTTGGCGTACTCGATGGTTTTCTCGATGGTCTCGCGCGTCTCGCCCGGCAGGCCCAGGATAAAGGTGCCGTGGATCTGGATGCCCAGCTTGCGGCAGTCCTCGGTGAAGCGGCGCGCGATGTCCGTGCGCAGGCCCTTCTTGATGTTCAGCAGGATCTGGTCGTCGCCGGACTCATAGCCCACCAGCAGCAGGCGCAGGCCGTTCTCCTTCATGATCTTGAGCGTGCTGTACGGCACGTTGGCCTTGGCATTGCAGGACCACGTCACCCCCAGCTGGCCCAGCCCGCGCGCGATCTCTTCCACGCGCGGCTTGAAGTCGGTGAAGGTGTCGTCGTCGAACATGATCTCCTTGACCTCGGGCATGTTCTCCTTGATCCATTTGACCTCGGCAATCACGCTTTCGGCCGAGCGCGTGCGGTAGCGGTGCCCGCCCACGGTCTGCGGCCACAGGCAGAAGGTGCAGCGCGAACGGCAGCCGCGACCGGTGTAGATCGACACATAGGGGTGCTTCAGGTAGCCGATGAAGTAGTTGTCGATCTTCAGGTCGCGCTGGTAGACCGGCGCCACGAAGGGCAGCTCGTCCATGTTCTCGATCATCGGGCGCTGCCCGTTGTGTTCGAGCGAGCCGTCCGGCAAGCGATAGGAGAGGCCCAGGATGTCCTGGAGCGGCTTGCCCGCGGCCACATCCTGGCAGGTGTAGTCGAACTCCTCGCGGCAGACGAAGTCGATGGCCTCGCTGGCACCCAGCGTGCCGCCCGGATCGACCGCGGGCTTGGCGCCGACCATGCCGATCATCACGTCCGGCTCGCGCTGCTTCAGTTCCTCGGCGAACTTGGCGTCGGTGGGGAACGAGGGCGTGCTGGTGTGGATGATGACCAGTTCATAGTCAGCGGCGATATCCAGCGTCTGCTGCACGGTCAGGCCGTCGGCCGGCGCGTCGAGCACGCGGCTGCCCGGCACCAGCGCGGCGGGCTGCGCCAGCCAGGTCGGGTACCAGAACGACTTGATCTCGCGCTTGGCCTGGTAGCGCGAGCCCGCGCCGCCGTCGAAGCCGTCGAAGGAAGGGGCCTGGAGGAACAGGGTTTTTTTCATTGCGGCCTCTGGGGATGGATGCCGGTGGATGAAGGTTGGTTCGGGGTCAGCGCAGGACTGGTGTGCAGGGCATCGCGCACCGACAGCACCTGCTCGCGCCACTGCACGCGCTTGCCTGCCAGCGCAAATGCCCAGCCGGCCAGCAGCAGCGCATCGCGCAACGGTGCGCGCAGTGCGGCGGCGACGCTGCCTGCCAGCAAACTGCGCGCCAGCGCGCCGGCGGCCGCCACCGCAATCACCAGCGGCTGCGGCGCCAGCAGCACACCCAGCGCCAGCATCGGCCAGGTGAAGGTGATGAAGGTAAAGGCAAAGCCCGGCGGATTCAGCGATCGGATCGTGCGCAGCCAGCGCAGCTCATGCCGCCACAGGTCGGTGAAACGGTCCTCGGTGACATCGGTCGTGACCACCACCTCCGACAGCACCGTGCGCAAGCCTTGCTGCCGCGTCAGCTCGCCCAGCCAGTAGTCGTCGGCCAGCCGCTCGGACACGGCTGCGAAGCCACCGATGGCTTCCAGCGCATCCCGCCGCAGCGCAATCGTCGCGCCAAAGGCAAAGCGTTGCGAGCCGCCCGCGTGGGCGATGCGCACCGACGGCGCGAACCAGTCGTTGATGAACTGCGCGCCGATGCGCGACCACGGCCCGCCAGTCGGATTGCCGCGGTAGAGGCAGGTGACCACGCCCACGCCGGTGTCGGCCAGCGGCGCGGTCACGCGCGCCAGGTAGTCGGGCGGCACGGCGATATCGCTGTCGGCGATCACCAGCACATCGTGCTTCGCTTGTGCGAACAGGTTGACCAGGTTGCTGACTTTCAGGTTGGTGCCGTGCACTTGCGGGTCGACCACCAGCGCGATGTCGCACGTCGGGAAGTCGCGGCGCAGCCGTTCGACCACGGCGATGGCGGGATCGTCCGCGGCACGCACGCCGAATAGCAGCTGGAACGACGGATGCCGCTGCCGGCACAGCGTGGCCAGGTTCTCATACAGCCGGGGCTCGGCGCCGCACAGCGGCTTGAGCACGCTGACCGGCGTCGTTGCGGTGCCGCCGCTTGCCGCCGGCGCGCGGTGCGACAGCCAGGCCGCGGCCAGCGCATAGCCAGCCGACACGCAGGTCAGCGCAGCGCCTGGGAGGGTGGCGGCAAGTTCCGCGGCCATCGGCAGTGCGGTCAGTGCGTGGCCGCGGCGTTGGCCTCGGCCGGCCGCGGCCGGTTGGCGCGCGGCTTCGCGCGCTGGATTTCCTCGAGCTTGATCTCGACGTGGCGCGAGAACACGTATTCCGCCGGCCGCTGCCGGTCCAGCGCAATATCGGGCGCCATCGGCCCGCTGGTGCGCACGCCGCGCAGGCTCACGTCCAGCGCCTTGAGCGGATGGGCAAAGGTGTCGGCCACGGCGGTGGCCTCATAGCCGCTGTGCACCATGCAGTCGGCGCACTTCTCGTAGTTGCCGGTGCCGTAGGCGTCCCAGTCGGTCTCTTCCATCAGCTCGCGGAAGGTGGCGGCATAACCCTCGCCCACCAGGTAGCACGGACGCTGCCAGCCGAAGACGGTGCGTGCCGGGTTGCCCCACGGGGTGCAGTGGTAGGTCTGGTTGCCGGCCAGGAAGTCCAGGAACAGCGTCGACTGGCTGAAGGCCCAGTTCTTGCCGGCGCGGCCGCGGCTGAGGATGTCGCGGAACAGCTGTCGGGTCTTGCCGCGGTTCAGGAAGTGCTGCTGGTCCGGCGCGCGCTCATAGGCATAGCCCGGCGACACGGTGATGCCGTCCACGCCCAGCGCCTTGACCGAGTCGAAGAACTTCGCCACGCGCTCGGGCTGGGCATCGTTGAACAGCGTGCAGTTGATATTGACGCGGAAGCCCCGTTGCTTGGCCAGCCGGATCGCCTCGACGCAGCGGTCGTACACGCCTTCCTGGCACACCGAGCGGTCATGCATCTCACGGTCGCCGTCCAGGTGCACCGACCAGATGAAATACGGGCTGGGCTGGTACTGGTCCAGCTTCTTTTCCATCAGCAGCGCATTGGTGCACAGGTAGACGAACTTGCGCCGCGCGATGATGCCTTGCACGATCTGCGGCATGTCCTTGTGCAGCAGCGGCTCGCCGCCGGCGATGGAAACCACCGGGGCACCGCATTCATCCACCGCCTCCAGGCATTCCTGCACCGACAGGCGCTGGTTCAGGATGGGATCCGGATAATCGATCTTGCCGCAGCCTGAGCACGCCAGGTTGCAGCGGAACAGCGGTTCCAGCATCAGGGCAAGCGGATAGCGTTTCTGTCGCGACAGATGCTTGCCGACGATGTAGGCGCCCACGCGGGCGACCTGCAGTAGCGGAATAGCCAAGGCAGCTTCCTCTGGTTGGGTTCAGCCGGCGATATTCTCGTTGGCGGTGGCCGGTGCGGCCGCGACTGCGGCGGGTTCCTTGCCGGCCTTGCGCGGGGCCGATTGCGGCTTAACGTCGGCCAGTTCGGGCGGCAGCCGGAACTCGGCATGTTCCTCGCGCCCGGCCATGGTGGTGACATCCACCGGGCCCAGCCGGCGCAGCGCGTTGATCACGTCCTCGACCATTTCCTCGGGGGCGGAGGCGCCGGCGGTGATGCCCACCACGTTGGCGTCGCGCACCCAGGCAGGGTCCAGCTCGGCGCCTTCGGCGATCAGGTAGCTGGGCACGCCGCTTTCAGTGCCGATCTCGCGCAGGCGGTTGGAGTTGGAGCTGTTGGTCGCGCCGATCACCAGGATCACGTCGGCCAGCTTGCACAGGTCGCGCACCGCGCTCTGGCGGTTCTGCGTGGCGTAGCAGATGTCGCGCGTATCGGGACCGACCAGGTTGCTGAAGCGGCGCCCGAGCGCGGCGATGATATTGCGGGTGTCGTCCACGCTCAGCGTGGTCTGCGTGACGTAGGCGACCGGGGTGTCGGCGGGCAGGTCCAGCTGCGCGACCTCGGCCTCGTTCTGCACCAGGATCACCTTGCCCGGGATCTGGCCCATGGTGCCTTCCACCTCCGGGTGGCCGGCATGGCCGATCAGGATCACGGTGCGGCCGCTGGCCGCGTACTGGCGGCCCTGGGTATGGACCTTGATCACCAGCGGGCAGGTGGCGTCGATGGCATGCAGCTGGCGCTGGCTGGCATCGGCGATGACCTCGCGCGAGACCCCGTGCGCGCTGAAGATCGTCACGGCGCCGGTCGGGACTTCGTCCAGTTCTTCGACGAAGCGCGCCCCCTTGTCCTTCAGTCCCTCTACGACGTGCTTGTTGTGCACGATCTCATGCCGCACGAACACCGGGGCGCCATGCTTGACGAGGGCGCGGTCGACGATCTCGATCGCGCGCACCACGCCAGCGCAGAAGCCCCGGGGCTGAGCAAGAATCACCTGCATAGAGTAAGCCCCCCGACCCTTTGCAACGGGTTTCAGTGTTTGGGATGGCGGGACAGGAAATGCACCGGCATCCACCGGAGATCCACCGCAGATCACATTTCCGTCGCACGGTGGTTACTATATACCCGACACGCCGGCTTTGTCTGGCGGCGCTTTGGCCAGCGCGAGGCTGGCCAAAGCGCCTCCGCCTCACGGGAAAACGGGTTTATGACGATAAACGATGACGTGCTGGTGACAGGCGCCTCGGGCTTTCTCGGCTCGGCGGTGGCGCGCAGGGCGCTGGCACGCGGCTTCCGGGTGCGCGTGCTGGTGCGCCCGCAAAGCCCGCGCACCAACCTGGCCGGGCTGCCGGTGACCGTGGCGGAAGGCGACATGCGCGACCCCGGGGCCGTGGCCGCCGCGCTGCAGGGCGTGCGCTACCTGTTCCATGTGGCCGCCGACTACCGGCTGTGGGCGCCGGACCCCGAGGACATCGTGCGCACCAACGTCGACGGCACCCTGGCCGTGATGGAGGCCGCGCAGCAGGCCGGCGTCGAGCGGGTGGTCTATACCAGCAGCGTGGCGACGCTGCGCGTGGCCGGCGCGCGGGCGCCGGTGGACGAGACCGCGGCGCTGCGCCCGCACGAGGCCATCGGCGCCTATAAGCGCAGCAAGGTGCTGGCCGAGCGCGTGGTGGAAAAGCTGGTGGCCGAGCGCGGCCTGCCGGCGGTCATCGTCAACCCGTCCACCCCGATCGGCCCGCGCGACGTGCGGCCCACGCCGACCGGGCGCATCATCGTCGAGGCGGCCACGGGCAAGATCCCCGCCTTTGTCGATACCGGCCTGAACCTGGCGCATGTGGACGACGTGGCCGAAGGGCATTTCCTGGCGCTGGAACGCGGCCAGTCCGGCGAGCGCTACATCCTGGGCGGCCAGGACGTGATGCTGCAGCAGATGCTGCGCGACATCGCGCAGCTGTGCGGCCGGCGCCCGCCGACGGTGCAGCTGCCGCGCTGGCCGCTGTACCCGCTGGCGTACGGGGCGGAAGCGGCGGCGCGCTTTACCGGCAAGGAGCCGTTCATCACTGTGGATGGACTCAATATGTCCCGGTACCGGATGTTCTTTACATCAGACAAGGCGCGCCAGGTGCTGGGCTATCAGCCGCGGCCATACCAGGAGGGTTTGCGGGACGCGCTGGAGTGGTTCCGGGCGCAGGGGTATCTCGGCTGAGGGCGGCAGCGCGCGCTCAGGACCGCACCGGCGCCTGTGCCCGGCCCTTCCACTGCCCGCCGCGCCGCAGCCAGTAGCGCCGTGCCGAGTCGATGGTTGCCCCCAGGTAGAACAGCGCCGTGACCGGCAACAGCGGCGCCAGCCACGCCGGCTGCCGGTATTCGCGCAGCATCGGCAGGTAGGCCAGCACCATCGCGCCCCACGCCAGCCATGCCGGCCACAGCCGCCAGCCTCCGGCCAGCGCCAGCACCGGCGGCAGCAGATAGGTAATCACCATCCCCGACACCGCGCCCGCCAGCAGCAGCGGCGAGTAGCGCAATTGCGTATAAGCGCTGCGCGCGATCATGTCCCACAGGCTGCGCCAGTCGTTGTAGGGCCGCAACGACACGCTGTCGTCGGCCAGGTCCAGGCGGATCGCGCCGCCGGGCTTGATGTGCGCGGCCAGGCTGCAGTCGTCGATCAGCTCGCCGCGGATGGCGGCAAAGCCGCCAATGCGCGCCAGCGCCGCGCGGCTGGCCAGCATGCAGCCGCCGGTCGCGGCGGCCACGCGGCTGCGGCCATCGCGCACGCGGGCGAAGGGGTAGAGCTTGGCGAAGAAGAAGACAAAGGCCGGCACGATCAGCCGTTCCCAGGCGGATTCGCAGCGCAGCCGCACCATCAGCGAGACCAGGTCGCGCCGTTCGTGCTCGGCGCGCGCCACCAGCGCGGCCAGCACGCCGGGGCCATGCCAGATATCGGCATCGGTCAGCCAGACGTAACGGGCCTGCGCGGCGATGCGGTCGGCAGCGGCCAGCCCTTCGGACTGCGCCCAGACCTTGCCGCTCCAGCCGGCCGGCAGCTCGCGTGCGCCGATCACGGTCAGCCCACGCGCGCGCGCGGTGGCCGCGGCGGCGGCGCGGGCGATATCGGCGGTGCCGTCCTGGCTGTGGTCGTCCACCACCACCAGCGCCAGCCGGCCCCGGTAGCGCTGGCCCAGCACGCCGGCCACGGCGCGGCCGATCACCTCGGCCTCGTTGCGGGCGGGGATGACCGCGACCACCTCCGGCCAGGCCGCGGGATCCGGTGCGGCAGCCGGCTTGCGCACGCGCCAGAAGCTGGCGCGGGCAAAGATCAGCACCAGCCAGACCGCCAGCGACAGCAGCGACAACGCCAACGCAAGGTGCATGGGCCGGCCCTACTTGACGAAGCGCCGCGCCAGCCGGGCCAGCCGCGGCACGGTTTCCGGGCGCAGCAGGCGCGCGTCGTAGCCGGCCATGCGCCGGTCGTTCTCGGCCAGGCACAGGTCGATCATCGCGCCCGGCGTCAGCGCCTCACCCAGCGCCGCCGAGCCGTTCATGGTGAAGTTGGCGTCCTGGGCCACGCCGTCGGTGTCGATGCCGCGCGCGATGCCGATGCGCTCCCAGACCAGGAAGGCCCACACCCGCGCCACCTTCAGCGCAAACAGCGGGCGGCGCCACCACGGCAGGTTGCGCCGGTACCACGCGGCCCAGTTGACGAAGAACAGGATATGGCGGCCTTCCTCCTGGATCACCGGCTCGAAGGTCTCGACCAGCTCGGCGGGGAAAAAGCCGGAGCGCCTGGCCGCGGCGAACAGGCCGAAGGCGAAGAAGCTGTCGATGCACTCGCTGTAGCCGGTAACCAGCCAGCCCCATTCCGGATCGTCCGGGGGCGGGTAGTCAGGCTCGGGCGCGAGCGCGATGCCGTAGGCCTCGACCAGCTTTGACAGCACTACCTTGTGGCGCGCCTCTTCGCCGCCGTCCATTTCCAGCGCGCTGCGCAGCAGCGGGTCGCTGACGGTCTGGGCAAAGGTCTTGACTCGGATCGAGGCGCGGCCCTCGGTCTGCACGGCGATATCCCAGATCGGCAGCGAGGTGACGCGGTGCAGGGCCTCCGGCGACAGCTTCGGCCAGTCGATCACGGCGGGTTTGTAGGGGTTGTGGGTCTGCAGCAGCATATTGCAGAACATCTGCAGGTGCTGCGCGGAGCCGATGCGCACCGGCCCCGCGGTGGGGTCGGTCCAGTGGCGCATGGCATGGTCGGCCTGCTCGACGGCAGTGCGCGCGACCGTATCGGCAACCGCGATGGCGCGGGCCTCGGCATCGGCGGCGCTGTTGCGCGGCGGCGCGGCCGCCGCGTTGCCAGCAACCTCAGTGGTTTCGGACATTCGGCCCCCTGGCGTTGGATTGCCCGGGAGCCATTGTAGCGAGGCGCGCCGGCCGGCGCACCCCGCTGGCTACGGCAAGGTCAGGCGCGGTAGCTGACCGGGCCGCGCGAACGCATGTCCAGCGCGTAGTAGCACACCGTCAGCAGCACCAGCCAGCCCGGGCCCACGTACAGCGCCACGCGGGTCTCCGGGAAGTAGGCCATCAGCGCCACCACCAGCGCCAGGAAGGCCAGCGCGATGTAGGAGCCATAGGGCCAGAACGGCATGCGGAAGGCCAGCGCCTTGCGCTCGGCCGCCGACAGGCTGCGGCGGAACTGGATCTGCGTGACCAGGATGATGGCCCAGGTCCAGACCGCGCCGAAGGTCGAAATCGCCGTCACCCAGACGAAGACCTGCTCCGGCACCAGGTAGTTGAGCAGCACGCCGCACAGCAGCGCGGCGATCGACACCAGCAGCGCGCGGCGCGGCACGCCATTGCGGTCGACCTTGGCAAAGGCCTGCGGCGCCTGGCCCTGCTGCGCCAGGTTGTACAGCATGCGCCCGGTGCTGAAGATGCCGCCGTTGCACGACGACAGCGCCGCGGTCAGCACCACGAAGTTGATGATGCCGGCGGCGGTCTTGATGCCCAGCCGCTCGAAGGTCAGCACGAAGGGGCTGCCCTGGGCGCCGATCTCGTTCCACGGGTACAGCGACAGGATCACGAACAGCGCGCCCACATAGAAGATCAGGATGCGCCAGAACACCGAGTTGATCGCGTCAGGAATCGACTTCTTCGGATTGCGCGCCTCGCCGGCAGTCAGGCCGATCATCTCCACGCCGAGGTAGGCGAACATCACCATCTGCAGCGACATCAGCACGCCGGAGGCGCCGTTGGGCATGAAACCGCCGTGCGCCCACAGGTTGGAGATGCCGGTGGCGATACCGCCGTTGCCAAAGCCGAACACGATCATGGCGCCGCCGCCGATCAGCATCAGCACGATGGTGACGATCTTGATCATGGCGAACCAGAACTCGAACTCGCCATAGGCCTTGACCGCCATCAGGTTGACCGAGCCCATTGCCGCCAGCGCGGCCAGCGCCCAGATCCAGCGCGGCACGTCGGGGAACCACATGCCCATGTAGATGGCAACGGCGGTGATCTCCGCCACGCAGGTCACCAGCCACAGGAACCAGTAGTTCCAGCCGGTCAGGTAGCCGGCCAGCGGGCCCATGTGGTCCTGCGCGTAGCGGCAGAACGAGCCGGCCACAGGGTTGTGCACGGCCATCTCGCCCAGCGCGCGCATGATCAGGAAGATCACCGCGCCACCGATCAGGTAGCCCAGCATGATGGCGGGGCCGGCCATCTTGATGGCATTGCCGGCGCCAAGGAACAGGCCCACGCCGATGGCCGAACCCAGCGCCATCAGCCGGATATGGCGTTCGCCCAGGCCGCGTTGCAGATGTTCTGCGCTTGCACTCATGTGTCGTTGTCTCCGTGTCATCTGAAAGGCCGCGCCGGCCTTCGTGGGGCCGGCGGGAGCAGCTATTTTCTCGTCCGCGCGGGCCGCAAACGGAAAATAGCGGGCAGGTTAATCAGATAGCCGGGATATTTGTTGCTGAATTCGTGGTGAAAATCAGGAAAAATTGCTGGCGACGGGAGCGGCGATACCCGTGCGCGCAATCGTGTGGCTCGATGGCCTGAGCGCCGCGTGAAGCTGCGCGATGTGGTCTGGCGCAGTTCAGGCTGCGGCGGCGCCGCCGTAGGCGGGATAGTCCGTGTAGCCCTCGGCGCCGCCACCGTAGTGGTGCGCGCGGTCCGACGAGGCCAGCGGCCAGTTGTTCTCAAGCCGGGTAACCAGGTCGGGGTTGGCGATGAACGGCTCGCCGAAGGCGGCAATGTCGATCAGGTCATCGGCAATCAGCTGCTCGGCGCGTGCGCGTGTCATGCCACCCGCAAGGATCAGCGCACCCGTGAAGCGACGACGGAACCTTGCCAGGAAGTCCGCCGGCGTGGCCGAGCTGCCGCGCGTGCTCTGGTCCATGAGGTGGACGTAGGCGATGTTCCGCTTCGAGAGTTCGTCGGCCAGGTGGAGATAGGTTTGCTCCAGCTCGGGGTACTCGGCCATGTCGCCCAGTCCGCCATAGGGAGACAGGCGGATGGCCGTGCGATGCGCGCCGATCCGGGCTGCCACGGCGTCGATGGCAGCCAGTACAAAGCGGGTACGGCCTTCCAGCGTGTCGCCACGGAATTCGTCGGTGCGGTCGTTCACCGTCGGGTTCAGGAACTGTTCGATCAGGTAGCCATTGGCACCGTGCAGTTCCACGCCGTCGAAGCCGGCGGCGATCGCATTGGCCGCGGCTTCCGCGAAATCGGCGATCACGCCGTAGACCTCACCGCTGGCCAGCGCGCGCGGCGCGGACACGTCGACCGCACCGGGCGTGCCGTCGGCGGTATAGCCCCAGGCCTTGGTGTTCTTCGCAACCTGGCCGGTTGCGCTGACCGGCTGGATGCCGCCGGGCTGGATCGAGACGTGGCTCACCCGGCCGACGTGCCAGAGCTGCGTGAAGATCGTTCCGCGCTTGGCATGCACCGCGTCGGTCACCTTGCGCCAGCCTTCAACCTGTTGCGGCGTGTAGAGGCCCGGATTGAACAGGAATCCCTGCGCGCTGGGCGAGATCACCGTGCCTTCGGTCACGATCAGGCCGGCGTCGGCACGCTGGCCGTAGTAGAGCGCGTTGAGATCGTTGGGCACCCCGTCCGGGTTGCGCGAACGGGTCAGCGGCGCCATGGCGATCCGGTTGGATAGCGTTTGCTCGGCCATGGCAAAGGGCTTGAAGAGGGGGCTCATGTGTGCTCCAGGGAATGGGTTTCGATGGAGCGCAGTTTGCCTGGTTCATCTTTGCAGATTAAGCCGTGTATCAGTCAAATACTTTTGATTTTGCATCAAATATGAAAACTAGCTCTCGAATGCCTTCTGCCCGAGCACCTTGACCACATACTCGACAAAGCAGGTGATGCGGGACGCCAACGCGGTGTTGCGATAGTAGACCGCGTTGATCGACTGGCGCACATCGAGGGTCTGTTTCGCAAACAGCTGCACCAGCCGCCCGTCCTGCCGATCGTCGCGCGTCATGAAGTCCGACAGGCAGGCAATGCCCTGGCCGTTCAGGGCCAGGCTCCTGAGGGTCTCGCCGCTGGACGAGGCGATGGTTGGCTTGATATGCAGCACGCTGCCGTCGTCGTCGCGCAGCGGCCAGTCGTTCAGCGATTCCGGTTGCGTGAAGCCCAGCAGCGCATGCTGCGCGAGCTGCGCCGGTTTGGTGGGCGTGCCGTGGCGCTTCAGGTAGCCGGGACTGGCCAGGATGCGGATGCGGCTGGTGCCGATGGGGCGCGCATGCAGCGTTGAGTCCTTCAGCTGGCCGATGCGGAACGCCACATCGGTGCGCTTTTCGATCAGGTCGATGATGCCTTCGTTCGAGTTGAGTTCCAGTTCCACTTCCGGGTAGCTGGCGCGAAAGCCCTCCAGCAGCGGCACGATCACATGCAGCATGAACGGCGTTGCCGCATCCACCCGCAAGCGCCCAACCGGCCGCAGGCGGCGCGCCGCGATCTGCTCTTCCGCCTCGTCAACCATCGCCAGGATGGCGCGGGCGTGTTCCAGGAATGCCGCCCCTTCCTCGGTCAGCTCCAGCCGCCGCGTGGTTCGCCGCAGCAGCGTGGTCTGCAGCTTTTCCTCCAGCCGGCCCAGGGTGCGGCTGGCGGCGGAGACCGTCAGCTTGAGCTGCTCGGCGGCCGCCGTGATCGAGCCGGTGTCCACCACGGCGGCAAAGGCCAGCAGTTCGTCGATGGTCGTCTTCATTGTTGATTTTAAATCAAATGAATTTCCCTTATACACGGCTTTATCCGCAAAGGTAAGGGCGGCAAACTGCGTGCATTCGAGTTTCCTTCAGAGGTGTTGCACCATGAGCGTTCCTTCATTTGGTGTTGGTACTTTCCGCCTGACCGGCCAGGCCGTGATCGATTCGGTGCGCAACGCGCTGGACCTGGGCTATCGCGCCGTCGATACGGCACAGATCTATGGCAACGAGGCCGACGTCGGCCAGGCTATCGCCGAGGCCGGTGTGAAGCGCGACGAACTGTTTGTGACCACCAAGATCTGGACGGCGAACTACGCCGCCGGCAAGCTTGTGCCAAGCCTGCGCGAAAGCCTGGACAAGCTGCGCACCGACTACGTCGACCTGACCCTGATCCACTGGCCGGCGCCGGGCAATGGCGTGGCGCTGCCCGAATACATGGCGGCGCTGGCCGAAGCCAAGGCGCTGGGCCTGACGCGGCAGATCGGTGTTTCCAACTTCAATATCGCGCTGACGAAGCAGGCGCTCGATGCGGTCGGCAAGGGCGAAATCGCCACCAACCAGATCGAACTGAGCCCCTATCTGCAGAACCACAAGCTCACCGCGTTCCTGAAGGAGCAGGGCATCGCCGTGACGTCGTACATGACGCTGGCCTACGGCAAGGTGCTGAAGGACCCGGTGCTGGCGCTGATCGCGGACAAGCACCGCGCTACCGTCGCGCAGGTTGCGCTGGCATGGGCGCTGCAACTCGGCTATGCGGTGATTCCGTCGTCGACCAGGCGCGAGAACCTGGCCAGCAACCTGCTGGCGCGCGACCTGAAGCTCGACGCCGACGACATGGCGCAGATCGCCGCGCTGGAGCGCAACGGCCGCGAGGTCAGCCCCGAGGGCCTGGCCCCGGCCTGGGACTGAGGAGGCCATGATGTCCGATACACGCAATCCGCTGTTCCGGCCGCATTCGCTGGGTGCCCTCTCGCTGCCCAATCGTATCGTGATGCCGCCGATGACGCGCTCGCGCGCAAGCCGGCCCGACGACGTGCCGAACGAACTGATGGCCGAGTACTACGCGCAACGCGCCAGCGCCGGCCTGATCGTCAGCGAGGGCACCTGGATTTCGCCGCTCGGCAAGGGTTATGCGTGGACGCCCGGCATCCACACGCCGGCGCAGGTCGCCGGCTGGCGCAAGGTCACCGCTGCCGTGCATGAAGCGGGCGGGCGCATCTTCGCGCAGCTCTGGCACGTGGGCCGCCTGAGCCATGTCAGCCTGCTCGATGGCCACGCGCCGGTGTCGTCGTCCGCCATCCAGGCGCACGGTGTGAACGTGTTCGTTGCCGAACCGGATGGCAAGCCGGGCTTCGTGCAGGCATCCCAGCCGCGCGCGCTCAAGGTGGAAGAGATCCACGCCATCGTCGACGAATTCCGCCAGGCCGCGCGCAACGCGATGGCGGCCGGCTTCGACGGTGTGGAACTGCACGCGGCCAACGGCTATCTGGTCAACCAGTTCATCGACTCGGAAGCCAACAACCGTACCGACGAATATGGCGGCTCGCTCGCAAACCGCCTGCGGTTCCTGGGCGAGGTGACGCAGGCGCTGATCGAGGGCACGGGCAGCAAGGACCGGGTCGGTATCCGCCTGGCGCCGCTGACCACGCTCAATGGCTGCGTCGACGCCGATCCGGAAACCACCTATACGGCCGCGGCAAAGCTGCTCGGCGAGCTGGGCGTGGGCTACATCCATATCGCCGAGGCCGACTGGGACGATGCGCCGCATATGCCAGCCGCATTCAGGCAGCGGCTGCGCGAGGTGTATCGGGGCACGCTGATCTACGCCGGCAAGTACACCGCGGAACGTGCGCAGGCCGCGCTGAACGAGGGATGGGCCGATCTGATTGCCTTCGGCCGGCCGTTCGTGGCCAACCCCGACCTGCCGGAGCGCCTGCGCGCTGGCGCGACGCTCAACCCCCCTGACCGCGACACGCTGTTTGGTGGTGGCGCACGCGGGCTGACCGACTATCCCGCACTGGCCGCCAACGCGGCCTGAGTGGAAATCAGGAGATTCAGAATGAAAACACTGGCGCAAAGCGCCCCTGGCCGCGAAATCGTCATCGACGGCATGCCGCCACGACGTCGCGCATGTCCGCGCTGTCCAGCCCTTCGGTAAACGCGCTGCGGATCTGGTCCAGCAGTTGCCTGGCCGGCTCGGGCCTGCCCTGGCGTTGCCAGAGCCGTGCAAGGCTCAGTGAGGCCCGCAACTCCAGCGACCTGGCATTCTGCTTGCGGGCTACCGCGATCGCCTGGTGAAAGCACGCTTGCGCGTCATCTTCAGACAGAAGGCCATCAGAACGGCAGCCGTGAAGGATCATCTCGCCCTTGATCCGATGCCACTCAGCTTCGCAATAGTGCTCACCGGTCCCTTGCACCGCGTCTTGCGCTTCGGCTAGCGCGTCCAGGGCCGCATCGACCTGTCCCATGCGTGCGTAGATCTGCGCCAACAATTGCTGGAAGTGCGATTGCCCCAGCGCCGCGCCCGTGGCGCGGTACGCCGCCAGCCCCTGGCGCATCTGCGCGATGCCTTGCTCATGCTGCCCTTGCTCGGCCAGCGCCCAACCGCGCAGGAAGGTCGACCAGGCAAGCCACACGGGGAAGCCCTGCTCGCCTGAGAGCGCGATGGCCGCGTCGGCGCACTCGAGCGTGAGCCTTGGGTCGCAGCGGAACTGGTGCAGCTCGGCCGCCAGGCAGAGGCCATGCGCGAGACTGAAGGGATGGCACAGCTGCCGGGCCAGTGTGAGCGAATTCCGTGCTCGCTTGCAGGCCTGGTCCGGATAGCCGAGATTCCACAGGACCAATGCCGAAAAGGATAGCGCCCGTGACTCCGGGTCGACGCCATGCATATTCACATGGACGTGATCCGGTTTGGCGCCATAGAGGGCGAGCGCATCTCGCAGGTGGCCATCGGAGGCCCTGAACTTCCCGCAGTAATACAAGGTCGTGGCGAGCGAGACATGGGCCTCGCCCAACAGCTCCGGGTCCTGCGACTTCCTGGCCTGGGCAAGCAGTTGCTTGCCCAGCTGGTAAGCCTTGCGATGCTCGGCGCGCAGGGAGAAATACGTGCGCAGGCCGACTAGCGTGGGAAAGAGCTGTGGGGTCTCCCCAACCTCGCCGCACAGCGCCAGGGCACGGCTGTAAGTGGCTTCGACCTCGGACGAGGCAAAGCCCCTGGCGGCGATCAGCGCCGGCCCGATGGCAAGGCGCAGCGTGAGTTCCTGGCGGGCGCGTTCGGGCGAATCGGGCTGGCGCTGGAGCAATTCCAGCGCGGCATTCAGGTGGCGGATCGCTTCGTGGTACGCGGAGCGCTGCACTGCCTGCTGGCCGGTGCACTGCAGGTACTCGACCGCCTTCGGCTCATTGCCGCTCAGGCTGTAGTGCCGGGCCAGCTCGCTGTAGTGATCCTTCAGCTGATGCTGGAACAGGGCTTCGATTGCCTGCGCCGTGCGCTGGTGCAGCGCGGTGCGCTCTTCGGTCAGCAGCGAGCTGCCGGCGACTTCCTGGGTCAGCGCATGCTTGAACATGTACTCCGTATCCGGGAATGCGGGCCGCTCGTAGATGAATTCGCCGGCCTCCAGCCTGGCCAGCAGCGGCTGCAACTGTTCCTCCGGCTGGGAGACCACGCGCTGGATCAGGCTCAGGGAAAACTCCTTGCCGATCACGGCAAGGCTCTGCAGCAAGTCTTTCTCGGCGCTGGGCAGCCGGTCGATGCGGGCGGCCAGCACGCCCTGGACCGTGGTGGGAATATGCAGCGCGATCGGGGTCTGCTCGATGCGGTAGTGGCCAGGTACGCCGAGCAGGGCCTTCTCCTCGGACAAGGTCTGCACCACTTCCTCCATGAAGAAAGGATTGCCCTCGGTCTTGTCCAGGATGAGCCGCTTGAGCGGCATCAGCGCGGGATCGTCGCCAAGCAGCGCGGCGAGCAGTTCCTGGGCCTCGGCCTGGCCCAACGGATCGAGCCGGAGCTCGGTGTAGCCGTCCAGCTGATGCCGGCCATGCTGGTACTCGGGCCGATAGTTGAGCAGCAGCAGGATCCTGGCACCTGGCAGGTGGCTGGCGAGGACATCCAGGAACGCCTCGGTCTCGCTGTCCAGCCATTGCAGGTCCTCGAAGACCAACTCGAGCGGCTGGTTGTGGCTCTCGCGGACCAGCAGGCGCGTGATCGCGTCGAACGTGCGCTGGCGCCGGATGCGGGGATCCATGTTCGGCAATGCCGAACCCGGCTCGCTGATGCCCAGCAGGAAGAGCAGGTAAGGCAGCAGCTCTTCCAGCGTGCGGTCCAGCATCAGCATCCTGCCTGCGACCTTCTCGCGGCACCTGCGCTCATCATCGAGCGGCTCGATCTGGAAATAGTTCTTCACCAGGTCGATCAGCGGCAGGTACGCGAACGACTTGCCGTGCGACACCGAGAAGGTCTCAAGCACCATGCAGCCGCGCTGCGACAGCACCTTGAACTCATGGAACAGCCGTGACTTGCCGACCCCGGCCTCGCCGACCACGCCCACGATCTGCCCGTGTCCCGCCTTGGCCCGCTCCAGCGCGTCACGCAATTGCGCCAGCTCGCCCTCGCGGCCTACGAACTGCGCCAGGCCTCGGCGTTGCGCCACCTGCAGGCGCGTGCGCAACACGCCCAGGCGCAGCACCTCATACACGGCAAGCGGCTCCCGAATGCCCTTCACCTGGGTCGCGCCCAGGGCCTTGAAGTCGAAATACCCCTCCGTCAGCTTGCAGGTCGCCTCGCTGACCAGAATGGAAGACGGCGTGGCGATGCTTTCCATCCGCGAGGCGATGTTGATCGTGTGTCCTACCGGATCGTAGTCGGTATGCAGGTCGTCCCGGCGGATGGACCGCACCACCACCTCGCCGGTGTGGATGCCCACCCGGATCTGGAGCGGTATGCCTTGCTCCAGGCGGATGCGGTCGCCGTGGCGGCGCATCGCTTCCTGCATCCGCAGCGCCGCATACAGCGCGCGCTGCGGGTGATCTTCATGCGCGATGGGCGCACCGAACAGGGCCAGTATGCCGTCGCCCAGCGACTTGGCGACATAGCCTTCGTAGTGGTGCACGGCCTCCATCATCAGCGCGATCACGGGATCGATCAGGCGGCGCGCTTCTTCCGGGTCCAGGTCATGGATCAGCGCCGTGGAGCCCGCCATGTCGGCGAACAGCGCCGTGATGGTCTTGCGCTCGCCGGCGGTCGCGCCGCTGGCTTCCATTGCCGCCTGCTGCGCCAGGATGCGTTCGACCAGGTGGCGTGGGGTGTAGTCGATGGGAGCGGGCGCCGCCGTCGGCTGGTTTTCATCGGAAGGGCCGGCAGTCGGTAAGGTCAGCGATGCGCCGCATGCGGTACAAAACCTGTCGGCCGAACCCGAGTCGTGGCCACAGTGCGGGCAGCGTCGGCCCAGTCGCGATCCGCAATCCTTGCAGAACCTCGCGTCAGGAGGGTTCTCGGAACCGCAGTTTGTGCAATGCATATTGACCTCGTCACTTCAGGTCCCTTCTCTGGATGATTAGACGCTTTCTCCACTTTGGGATCAATGGGCGGCAGCCTGGCCGTGTTTTTCAGGTTCGGCTTCAATTCGAACATTTCACGGACCTGGAACCCAAGACCCGCTCGGTATCCTCGCCGAGACGAGGGGCAGGCTTATGGATGGAAGCAGGCGTCCTGGAGAACAGGGCCGTCGGGCGGGTGGTTACCACGTCGCCTTCGGTGGGGTGCGTCATGGTCTGGAACAGCCCGGTGCTTTGTACCTGGGGATGGGTCTGGATGGTGTGGATGGAATACATTTCCGCGACCGGGATATCCATCTCGCGGCACACGTCCATCATCTCCTTTGTGGTGTACTGCGCGGTAATGTTGCGCAGCTCCGCATAGATCGCCTGGATGTTCTTGTTGCGCTCGATCCGGCTGCTGATGTTGAACTGTTCGATGAATTCGCCGCGCCCGAAGCGGTGAAAGAAGGCCTTCCAGTGCTGCTCCGTATAGGGCAGCAGGGCGATGTACCCGTCCCTGGTGGGCGAGGGCTTGCGGCCGCCCTTGAGCAGGCGCGCATAGCCGGCGTCGCCAATGGGCGGCTGAAAGCCGTGGCCGCCCAGATGCTCCGTCATCGTGAAAGCGACCATGGTCTCGAACATCGGCACTTCGACGTACTGGCCTTCGCCGGTGCGGACCTTGTGGACGATCGCGCCCAGGATGGCGTTGGCCGTGGCCAGGCCCGCGATCTTGTCGGCCAGCAGGGTGGGCGGGTAGTCAGGGACGCCGCTTTCGTGTCCCACCAGATGGGCCAGTCCGCAGGCGCCCTGGATGATGTCGTCGAATGCGGGCTGGCCGGCAAACGCGCCGCCCTCGCCAAAGCCGGTGGCGGCGCAGTAGACGATGCCCGGGTTGATCTGCGCCACCGCATCGTAGCCGAACCCCAGCCGCTCGATCGCCTTGACGCGGATGTTGTGCACCAGCACGTCGCAGCGGCCGATCAGCTGGCGTAGCTGCGCCTTGCCTTCTTCCGTCTTGAGGTCGATGCACACCGAACTCTTGTTGCGGTTGATATTCATGAAGGTGGAACTCATGCCGGGCGTGCGGCTCACGCCGTTCGCACGCATCAGGTCGCCCTCGGGCGGTTCAACCTTGATCACCTCGGCGCCATAGTCCGCCAGCACCTGGGTGGCGACGGGACCCAGTACCACCGCGGTCAGATCCAGTACGCGGATACCGGCAAGAGGGCCTCGGGGAGCGGTGGCGTCCGGCTCCTTCTGGTCGTTCGTCATGTCGCTTGCGTTCATGGTTGCCTCGCTTCTCATCGTTATTACCTAGAGCAGATTCGTTGTATCCACTCTATAGTTTTGCTTGTCAGCAAGCAAGTAAGGATAAACATGGATACGTTGCACATCACGGTCGGGGACCTGCCACCCAAATGCGAGGCGCTCCGGCAGGAGGCACGAGCCTTTGCCAGGGAGCACATCACAAAGTATTCACGCGTCGAGCGGGCGCACAACTGGGCCGGCCGCGACCCGGATTTCTCCAGGAAGATGGGCGAAAAGGGGTGGCTCGGCATGACCTGGCCAACCGACATCGGCGGCGGCGGAAAGAGCATGCTGGAGCGCTATGTGATGCTGGAGGAACTGCTGGCCGTAGGTGCCCCGATGGGCGCGCACTGGGCCGCCGACCGCCAGATGGGGCCGCTGCTCATCCGCTACAGCCGCGACCAGCTTGCTCCCAAAATCATTCCGCAGATCCGCCGGGGCGAGGCCTTCATTTGCATCGGCATGAGCGAGCCGGACTCGGGCTCGGACCTCGCTTCCATCCGTACCCGCGGCACCAAGGTTGAAGGCGGCTGGAAGATCAACGGCCGCAAGGTGTGGACCTCGGGCGCGCACCATGCGCACTACATGGTGGCCCTGGTGCGCACCAGCGAACGTGGCGATGACCGCCACGCCGGCATGAGCCAGATCTTCATCGAGATGGACCGCCCCGGCGTGACGGTGCGGCCCATCGTCTCGCAACTCGGCACGCGCATCTTCAACGAGGTGATCCTCGACGATGTGTTCGTGCCCGATGACCACCTGGTGGGCGAGGAGGGCAAGGGCTGGAGCCAGGTGATCAATGAACTGAAGTACGAGCGATCGGGCGCGGAGCGCTTCCTGAGCAGCACGCAACTGCTGCTGGAGATGCTCGATGCGGCGCAGGCAGGCAACCGCCAGCAGGCCGTGGCCATCGGCAAGGTGATCGCGCGCTATGCCACCTTGCGCCAGATGTCGCAGGGCATCGCGCTGATGATGGCCGAGGGGCAGGACCCGTCGCTGGCCGCCTCCATCGTCAAGGACCAGGGGGCGCTGCTGGAGCAGTCGCTGCCCGACATTGCCTACGAGGTATTCCCCGACCGGCTGGGGGATGGAAGCGAGTTCGACCAGGTGCTGAACCTGGTGACGCTGGCGGCGCCATCGTTCTCGCTGCGAGGAGGGACGAGAGAGATTTTGCGCGGAATTATTGCGAAAGGACTGGGGCTGCGATGAGCGACAACATGATTGAAGAAACCGTCAAGCGACTGCTGGCCAACGAGGTGAGCCGCGAGCTGCTGACCGCTGTCGAGGCCGGTGAATTTGCCGGCGCACTGTGGCAAGCCATCGCCGACGCCGGCATGACCAAGATTCTCTGCCGTGAGGCGCATGGCGGCATCGAGGCCTCGTGGCCGGAAGCGTTGTCCCTGTTCTACCAGGTCGGCTATACCCAGGCGCCGGTGCCGCTGTCGCAGGCGGTGGTGGGGCAGTACCTGGCATCGCGCAGCGGGCTGGACCTGGCGGCCGACGGCGTGTTCGCGCTGGCCGCCGGCGCGCAGACGCGGGCACTGGCACTGACCGGCAATGAGGCGGGGACGCCCGCCACCCTCACCGGCACGATGACAGCGGTGAAGTGGGCGCGCCATGCCCATTGGCTGGTGGTGGAGGCGGCAGGCCACGTCTGCCTGGTGGATGCCAGGGGGACTGGCGTGCGGGTGGAGCCAAAGGCCGATGCCGCATCGCTGCCGGCCGACACGGTGGTGCTTGACCATGCCCCCGTGGCGCATGTGCTGCCTGCTGGCATTTCCGGGCTGAGCCGGCCGCTGGAAGTGTTCTACGCTGCCACCACCGCCGCGCAGCTGACCGGCGCGCTGGAATACGCGCTGGACCTGGCGGTGCAGTATGTGAAGGACCGCGTGCAGTTTGGCAAGCCCATCGGCAAGAACCAGGCTATCCAACAGCAGCTTGCCGTGCTGGCCGGCGAGGTGGCCTGCAGCTACGCGGCTGCGACCACGGCGCTGCGCGATCTGCCCGCCATGCAGGAGGACAGCGCGCCCCAGGCTGAATTCAGCGCCGCCGTAGCCAAGGTGACGGCCAGCGACGCGGTGCGCACGGGTGCCTCGATTGCGCACCAGGTGCATGGCGCCATTGGCTTTACCCACGAATACCCGCTGAACTTTGCCACCCGGCGCTTGTGGGCCTGGCGTGCCGAGGCCGGCAGCAGCACCGAATGGGCAGAGCGCCTCGGCCAGGCGTTCATCCAGGCAGGCTCGGATCAGTTCTGGCCGCACCTGACCGCGCGCACCCTGCCGTCGGCGGATGCCCCGGCAACGCCGGCTGACCCCCAAGCCCGACCCACGCATGCAGAAAGGACCGCCACCCATGTCTGAGACGCCGAACCAGGCCATCCTGACCAGCCGCGACGGCCATGTCGCCATCATCGAGCTGAACCGCCCGCCGCACAATTTCTTTGATGTGGAAATGATTGCCCGGATTGCCGACGAGCTGGACCGGCTGCAGGCCGACAAGACCTGCCGTGCGGTGCTGCTGCAGGCGGGCGGCAGCGCGTTCTGCGCGGGGGCGGATTTTTCGCGGCGCAATGGCGCTGAGGCGCCGCGTAGCGCCTCGCGCATTAATCCCATCTACCTGGAGGCACTGCGCATCTTCAGTTTCAGCAAGCCGATTGTGGCCGCCATCGAGGGCGCGGCCGTGGGTGGCGGCCTTGGCCTGGCGCTCGCGGCGGACTTCCGGGTGTCATGCGCAGAGGCCCGGTTCTCGGCCAACTTCAACCGGCTCGGGATTCACCCTGGCTTCGCGCTCTCGTACACCCTGCCTTCGCTGATCGGCAAGCAGATGGCGGCGTGGTTGCTGTACACCGGCGCCCGCGTGGATGGCGCCCGCGCCAGTGAGCTGGGGCTGGTGGACTTCATCGTCCCCAAGGCGGAGGTGCGCACCGCCGCGATGGCACTGGCCCGGGAAATGGCCACTTCATCGCCGCGTGCATTGCAGTCCACCCGCCAAACCTTGAAGGCGGACTCGCTCAGCCACATCCGCAATGCCATCTCGCGCGAGAGCGCGGAGCAGGCTACCCAGTTTGCGGGGCCGGACATGGCCGAGGGCGTGAAGGCCATGGTCGAAAGGCGGCTGCCAGTCTTTGAAGACTGAATCCGGCCAAGGCCAATCCATTTCGATATACAGGAGACAAGCACCATGCAACGGAGACAATTTGGCGCCACGCTGCTGGCTGGCGCGGCAGCGTTGGGTTTCCCCTACATCGCCCGGGCGCAGGGCAAGGTGATTCGCGTCATCGTGCCCTTCACGGCGGGCAGCGGCTCGGACGAGGGCGCGCGCTTTTACGCGGAGCTGATCTCCAAGGCGCTGGGACGCTCCATCGTGGTCGAGAACAAGCCGGGGGCCAGCGGCCTCATCGCCGTGCGCACTGTGCTGGCGGAACCGGCGGACGGCAACACCATCCTGCTGGGCAGCAACTCGCTGATCGCGGTGAACCCGGTGATGGTGAAGGACCTGGGCTACGACCCGTTCAAGGACCTGGTGCCGCTGCACGGCCTGGCGATCTCCGCCGCCGCCTTTGTGGCCGGCAACGACTCACCCTACAACAGCATTGCGGATGTGGTGGCCCGCTACAAGGCCACGGGCAACCCGATCTCGATCGGCAATTATTCCGAAGGCTATCGCCTGGTAGGCGAGTGGCTGGCGCAGGTAACGGGTATCAAGACCACGCCCGTGCCCTACAAGGGCGGAGCGCCCATGGTGACGGACCTGATCGGCAACCGGCTGGACATCGCCCTTAACGACATCACCGGCATCGCCCCCATGGAAAAGGCCAAGAAGCTCCGCGTGCTCGCCATCACCGGCGGGGCGCGCGACAAGCTGTTGCCGAATGCCCCGACGATGAAGGAACTGGGCTACACGGACTTTGAATCCTACGTGTGGTCGTCCTTCTCGATGAAGGCCGGCACCGCGCAGGACAAGCTCAAGGCGCTTGCCGCAGCGATTTCCGCCGCGCAAGGGACCGAGGCGGCAAAGGCATACCAGTCCAAGCGCGCGGGTACTTTTTTGAACAAGGCGCTCGGCGAATTGGGGGAATTCCAGCGTGCGGAATACCTGCGCTTCAAGCGTGTGGCGGAAAAAGCCAATATCCGGCCGAGTTGAGCGCCTGGCCTTACTGCTGCGCCGGAAACTGCGCACGCAGGGGCTTGTGTCGACGCAGTTCTGGAACGTGGCCCTTTCGCTTCGGTACAATTTGAGCTGCCGTGCAGCTCCGCGTGAATGGATCCAAACCCTGTTCAACGCAAGCCACAACGGCGCCATGGACCATTACCACTGCTTCGAGACATAGCCGGCCGATCCGTGCATCGGTCGGCGAGCCCGCGCCAGGCGCAGCCCCGGACCATGCGGGGCGGGCCGCGGGCGACAAAACGTTCACTACCTATGAAACAGCAAACCAGTCGCACCCAGGAGCAACGGCGTGAGGAGTCTGTCAGCCGTATGGTGCAGGCCGCTATCGAGCTGATTTCTGAAAAAGGCCTCGCCGGGCTGACGATGAATGAAGTCGGCACCAAGGCGGGCTATAGCCGCGGCCTGGCGCACAATCACTTCGGCTCCAAGGAAAAGCTGCTGGAGGAATGCCTGGAACAGCTCTCGCGTGAATTCAATGCCCAGCGCAAGAAGGATGGCAGCGATACCCGCGGCATTCACGGCATCTATTCGCTGGTGGACGCCTACACCCAGCGGCCGGAAAACGCGGTCAACAGTATCCGTGCGATGTTTTTCATCGTGCTTGACTCGTCCGTTGCCGACTCGCCGCTGCACGGCTTTGTCCACGACTACAACGAAAAGAACATGGCCTACGTCGAGTACAAGCTCAACGAGGCGAAAACCCTTGGGCAGATCCGGGCGGACGTGGACGCAAAATCCGCGGCCTTCATCCTGATGAGCCTGCTGCGCGGTATCTCCGTGCACCGCCTGAACCGGGCCTCCATGGACCCTGCAGCCGTGAAGGCGGAAATCCTGCGGATGATCGGGGAGTGGCTGGTGTAGAAGAACCATCGCCATGGCGATGTTGAGGGTGGGCTGAAAGGCAAGCACTTGGGAGACGCCGGCCGGTCCGAAGCATGGCAAAGACAGCGCCGGAGACGCGCGCGGGCCAGGGAGGGACTGCTATGGACAGCGGCATGGTCAAGTCGGCAAATCGGGTGTTCGATCTGCTGGAGTTGTTCGAGCGGGTGCGCCGGCCGCTGCGCGTCGGCGAGATCGCCGAGCGCCTCGGCATCCCGCAGTCCAGTGTGTCGATGCTGCTGCGGACCATGGTGGCGCGCGGCTACATGGAGTTCGACGCTCAGATGCGAACCTATTGCCCGTCGGTCCGCGTCGCGTTCCTGTGCGGGTGGACCACGAGAATGCACGGTACCGGCGCCTCGGTCCACGACGCCCTGCGCCGGCTTTCGAGCGAGACCGGCGAGACGGTGCTGCTGGGCCGCCAGAGCGGCAATATGCTGCAATACCTGTCCGTCATCGAATCCAGTCATGCTTTGCGCCTGTCGGTATCGTCGGGCACCATCCGGCCGATGCATCGCACCGCGATCGGCATCATGCTGATGAGCCGGATGGAAGACGAACAGATCGGGCGGCTGCTGCGCCGCTACAGCGCCGAGGTGGCCCCGGGCGAGCCGCCGGTACGCACTGACGAGATCATGCGCGAGGTGGAGCAGGCGCGCCGGCAAGGCTACTACGAGTCGGCCAGCCTGGCGTCGCCGGGGGCCGGTGTGATCGCCACGCTGGTGGCCACGCCGATACGCGGCCAGTGGCTCGGCATCGGCACCGGCGGCCCGGTAGCGCGTTTGCACGCACGCCGCAAGAAGTTGCTGGCCGCCGTGCTGGCGGTAGCGCAGGACTGCTGAACGCCGCCGCGGCGGCGCGAAATCAGCGGCCGGGCCGTTCCCTGCGCGCCCGGACGGCATCGAGCCGCGCCAGCAGGCGCGTGGCCTGCGCCAGGTGCAGGCGCTCGACCATGCGCCCCGCCAGATTGATCACACCCGCCGCGGCATGCTCGGGCCGCGCGAAGGCCGCGACGATCGCCTGCGCCTCGGCGATGGCGGCATCCGACGGCGTGAACGCCGCGTTGGCCGGATCCACCTGCGACGGATGGATCAGCGTCTTGCCGTCAAAGCCCATCCTGCACGACTGCAGCACTTCATTGTCGAAGCCGGCGCGATCGCCGAAGTCATTCCATACACCGTCGAGCACGTCCGTGCCATAGCGCTTTGACGCCAGCACCACCGACATCAGCCAGGGAAGCAGATACGCACGGTTGTCGCCCGGATACACGCCGGTCTCCTTGGCGAGATCGTTGGTGCCCACGACCAGGCAGTCGAGCTGCACCTGCCGGCGCTGGCCGGCTTGCAGGATGCCATCGAGGTGATGGATCGCGGAAGCCGTTTCGATCATGGCCCACAGCTTGGGGGCAGCGCCATTGGCAATGGCGTCGATCGCCTCGGCAAAGCGTTCCAGGTCTGCACCGGTGTCGACTTTCGGCAGCAGGATCGCATCGGCCCCGCAGGCGGCGGCAGCGCGCAGGTCGGCATCGAATTCGGCGGTTCCCAGCGCATTGACCCGGATCACAGTCTCATGCGCCGCAAACGGCTGCGTGGCAAAGGCGCTGGCCAGGTTGTCCCTGGCCTGGCCTTTCATGGCCGGCGCCACGGCGTCCTCCAGGTCGAACACGATGACGTCGCAGGGCAGGTTGCGGGCCTTCTCGATGGCGCGGGTATTGGTCGCGGGCACATACAGCACGGAGCGGCGGGGCTCGGTCTTGTTCATGGTCATGAGATATAGCGTCGCCGGTGGCGACGTGGACGTGAAGCGTTGAGGGCAGTGTGGCCATGGCGCGGCGCCGTGCGCCGCGAATGGCCGCGGACAAGAGTTTCGATCCCGCACGCACCGGCTTCCATCACATATGTGATCGATGCCCCGGCGTCGGCATCCATCACATATGTGATGCCGGGCCCGTCGGCGTTCGCCAATACTCGCTCCATCGACAACAACACGGCGCCGGCCAACGCGGCGATGCTTCCGAGTGGAACCTGACCATACCATCGACAAGACAGCGGACAGCACCGGCTTCACCCGGGCGCTGGCCGGCTGGATCAGCACGGTCGACGATGCCGAGCTCGGCGCGCCGGCTTTCGCCTGGGCACGGCACGCCATGCTCGACTGGATCGCCGTTACCCTCGCCGCCGCCCGCGAGCCGCTGGTCGAAATGCTCGTCGCCGAATATGCCGGCTCGCGCGATTTGCCGTGCGCGCTGGTGGGCAGCCCGTTGCGCGCCGATCCGGCGCAGGCCGCGCTGATCAATGGCGCTGCCGGCCACGCTCTCGACTTTGACGACGTCGCCTCGGCGATGCACGGCCATCCGACCGTGCCCGTGGCACCTGCCGCACTGGCGGTGGCGCAGGCCGCCGGCGCCAGCGGCAAGGACCTGCTGCGCGCGCTGATACTGGGGCATGAAGTCGAAAGCCGGGTCGGAGAAGTGGTTGGCGCCGAGCAGTATCGCCTCGGGCTGCACCCGACCGGCACCACCGGCACGCTGGGCGCCGCCGCTGCCTGTGCGCGGCTGGGTGGACTCGACCCGGAGGGCACGGCCCACGCGCTCGGGCTCGCCGCGACGCAGGCAGCCGGGCTCAAATGCATGTTCGGCACCATGGCCAAGCCGCTGCATGCAGGCAAGGCCGCCATGAATGGCGTGATGGCGGCCCGCCTGGCGGCGCGCGGGTTCACTGCCAACGCCAGCGGCATCGAGTGCGAGCAGGGCTTTGGCCGCACCCAGGCGCCCGCTGCGCCGGCGTTCCCGGCCACCTTCGAGCGCCGCGCAGGCATGGCGATCGAACGCACCCTGTTCAAGTTCCATGCGTCCTGCTACCTGACGCACTCCACCATTGAAGCCGTGCGCCAGGCTTGCCGTGAGCACCGTATCGACCTCGATGCGCTCGAGTCGATGACCATCTTCGTGTCGGGTGCGCATCGTGGCGTGTGCGATATCGCCAACCCGCAGACCGGCCTGGAGATCAAGTTCGCGATCCAGCATCTTGCGGCGCTGGCGATGGACGGTGCGCCCACTGCGTCGCTCGCCCTGTATTCGCCCGAGACCGCGCTCGCCCCACGCTATGTCAGGGCGCGGCAGCGGACCGCCCTGCAGGTGGTGCCCGGCCCGGACCGCAACGCCGCCACGGTCGAGATCCTGACGCGCGACGGCCGCACGCTGCGCGCGCAGGCCAATGTCGCGGTGCCGGCCGCGGACCTTGCCATGCAGTGGCGGCGCCTGGTCGACAAGGCGCAGGCCATCGTCGTGCCGCGCATCGGCGCGGCCAAGTTCGCGAAGCTGGTGTCGGTGGTCGACACGCTGGACCAGCTTCCTTCCGTCGAACCTTTGTTTGAGGCAATTCAATGACATCCACCCATCCCGCCATCGAGCGCGCTCCCGAGATCCCCGCCGATCCGGTCGTCGCCCGCCTGAAAGCAGAAGCCCGGCTGCGCGCCCGCGGCAACCGCTACGAGGATTTCGAGCCGGGCCGGCGCTTCGACCATCACTGGGGCCGTACCGTCACCGCGTCGGACAACACCATGTTCTCGGTGCTGACGCTGCACTACAACCCGCAATACACCAACGAGGCGGTGGCGCAGGCCAACGGCCACGCGGGCGTGCCGGTCAATCCGCTGCTGGTGTTCAACACCGTGTTCGGCCTGTCGGTGGAAGACCTGTCCGAGGGCGGCGGCCCCTTTCTCGGGGTCGACGAGCTGGCCTATCTGCGGCCGGTCTACCCCGGCGAGACGCTCTATGCCAGCTCCGTCGTGGTGTCGCGCAGGCCGGCCAGCAACCGCCCCGGCTACGGCATCGTCACGTGGCACACGCATGGCACCAATCAGCAGGGCGATGTAGTGATCGAGTTCAAGCGTACCAATCTGGTCAGGATGAGGGGATAAGCATGTCAGGAGACGGTCTGGGTTACATGACGGAAGCGCGTTGCATGATCCGCGATGCGGCGCGCGATTTCACGATGAAAGAGGTGCTGCCGGTTGCCAACGCGCTGGACGGCCCGGATGCGGAGATCCCGATGTCGCTGCGCGACAAGATGGCCGAGATGGGCTACTTCGGCATCACGATCCCGGAGGAGTACGGCGGCCTGGGCCTTGGCATTTTCGAGTATTGCCTGATCTGCGAGCAGCTGTCGCGCGGCTGGATGTCGGTGGCCTCGATCGTGGCCCGTGCGCAGGGCGGCTGGATCATGAAATCGATGCCCGAGGACATGCGGCGCGAATACTTGCCGCGCGTGGTTCGTGGCGACTTCCTCAATGCCAGCGCGCTGTCCGAGCCGGATACCGGTTCCGACCTGGCGTCGATCTCGTGCCGCGCCGTGCTGGATGGCGATGAGTGGGTGCTGACCGGCAACAAGTACTGGTGCACCTTTGCCGACGGCGCCGACTACCTGATCCTGTTCGCGCGCACCTCGGCGCCGCCATCGCCCGACAAGCGCTGGGAAGGCATTTCGTGCTTCATGATCGAGAAGCAGCGGGGCGGCTTCCCCGCTGGCATGACCGGCTCGCCGATCCCCAAGATCGGGTATTTCGGCTGGAAGACCTTCGAGCTGGCGCTCGACGGCGTGCGCGTGCCGAAGCGCAACCTGATGGGTCCGGAAGGCAAGGCCTTCCTGCTGATGGCCAAGGGCCTGGAGGGCGCCCGCGCGCATACCGCCGCACGGGCGATCGGCCTGGCGCAGGGCGCGCTGGAAGACGCGATCGCCTATTCACTGGAGCGGCGCCAGTTCGGCATGCCGATCGCCGAATACCAGGCGATCCGCTTCAAGATCGCGACCATGGCCACCGAGATCGAGGCCGCGCGTCAATTGCTCTACTTCGTCTGCAACGAGATCGACAGCGGGCGCCGCTGCGACAAGGAGGCGTCGATGGTGAAGTACTTCGCCTCGGAGATGGCCGAGCGCGTGACCTCGTCGGCGCTGCAGATCTTCGGCGGCGCGGGCTATACCAGGCTGTTCCCGGTGGAGCGCTACTGGCGCGACGCGCGCCTCACCAAGATTTTCGAAGGCACTTCCGAGATCCAGCAACGCATCATCGCCAACAGCCTGCTTGGCAAGTCCGAGGTCGAGGGCATGATCGCCAGCCGCGCGTTCGGCGGGCAGGTCCGACAGTCGAAGGAGGCGGCATGAAGCTCTGCGCACTCACCAGCCCCGACGGATACTTCGAGCACTTCGAAGCGGGCATGCTGATCCGCCATGCGCGCGGCAAGACCGTGACCGAGATGGACAACGTCATGCTGACCAACATGGTCATGAATACGGCCGAAGGGCACTTCAACGAAGACGCCATGCGGCGTGCCGCCGGCGGCATCTTCGCGCAGCGCGTGGTCTTTGGCGGGATCAACCTGTCGATGGTGCTCGGGCTTGCGGCGCAGGACACTGCCGAGCAATGCCTGCGCGAACTGACGCTGGACAAGATCCGCCTGTCGCATCCGGTCTTCCACGGCGATACGCTCTACGCCTTCACCGAGGTGCTGGGCAAGGAGGACGGCGACCGCGAGGATGCCGGCATCGTCCGCTTCCGGCACTACGGCGTGAACCAGGACGACAAGCTGTGCGTGCAAGCGGAGCGCACCGCGCTGATCAAGCGCGAGAGCCACTGGGGCGGGCGATGAGCGCAGAGGGGAGCATGGATGGCCATGCAGATGGCCGCCCCAAGGGCGCGCTCGACGGCATGGTGGTACTCGACCTGACCCAGATGCTGGCGGGCCCCTATTGCTCGATGATGCTCGCCGACCAGGGCGCGCGCGTGATCAAGATCGAGCCGCCCGGGGGCGACCAGACCCGACGCAACGGCCCGCACCTCGAGGGCGCGTTGCGGATGGAGTCCGGCGGGTTTGGCGGCTACTTCGGCTCGATCAACCGCAACAAGGAATCGCTGGTGCTGGACCTGAAGCAGTCCGCCGGGCGCGAGACCCTGTTGCGGCTCGTGCGCAGCGCCGACGTGCTGGTCGAGAACTACCGCGCCGGCGTGATGGAGCGCTTCGGGCTGGGCTATGAACGGCTCGCCGAGGAGAACCCCAGGCTGGTGTACGCGGCGCTGCGCGGCTTCGGCGACCCGCGCAGCGGCGAGAGCGCCTACGCGGGCTGGCCCGCCTACGATCCCGTCGCGCAGGCAATGGGCGGCATCATGGGGATCACCGGCCCGCAGCGCGGCGGCGCGCCGACCAAGATCGGCCCGGGCGTTGGCGACATCGTGCCGGCCATGTTCCTGGCCTACGGCATCGCAGCGGCGTGCTGGCACGCCCAGCGCACCGGCCGTGGCCAGTTCGTGGATGTGGCCATGGTCGATGCCGTGCTGGCGGTGTGCGAACGCATGGTGTTCCAGTACAGCGCCTCGGCGCAGGCGCCGGGACCCGAGGGCAACGGGCATCCGCTGCTCTGCCCGTTCGGGCTTTTTCCGGCCAGTGACGGCTTTATCAGCCTTGGGGTGCCGAACGACCGCTTCTGGCGGCTGCTGGTGGAGCGGATGGGCAATCCGCCATGGGCCGGCGATGCGCGCTTTGCCACCAACGAATCGCGCGTGCGGCACCGGGCCGAGGTGGAGCAGGCGGTCGCCGCCTGGACGGTGCGCCACACCAAGCGCGCGCTTGCCGAGATGCTGGGCGGCGAGGTGCCGTTCGGCCCGGTATTCGATGCCGCAGACATCTTCGACGATCCGCATTTCCGCATCCGCGGGATGCTGGTCGAAGCCGAGCAGCCAGGCGCAGCGCGCGGACTGACCATCGCCGGCAGTCCGGTGCGCATGAGCGCCACGCCCGGAGGCGTACGGCATCGGGCCCCCATGACCGGCGAGCACACCGACCGCACCCTGGCCGACCTCGGCTTCGATGCCGGCGAGATCGCCGCGCTGCGCGCGGACGGCGTGGTGCAGTAGGCGGTGGCGCCACGCCGTGACGACTACAGACAACACTAGTACAACAAGCAGGAGACAACATCATGCAGGAAAAAGCCAAGCGGCTGCGCCGCTGCCAGCTGTCCGTGCCGGGCTCGAGCGAGAAGATGATGGCCAAGGCCGCGGGCATGGGCGTGGACTTCATCTTCCTTGACCTGGAAGACGCGGTGGCACCCAGCGAAAAGCGCCCGGCACGGCGCAAGATCGTCGACGCCCTCAACGGGCTGGACTGGGGACGCACCACGCGCTGCGTGCGCATCAACGACCTGACCACCGAGTACGCGTACGAGGACATCATCGAAGTGGTGGAGGGTGCCGGCCGCAATCTCGATGTCATCATGCTGCCGAAGGCCATGTCGGCGGCGGATGTGCAGTTTGTCGACAAGCTGTTGTCGATGATGGAGAAGAAGCTTGGCCTGCGCCACCGCATCGGCATCGACGTGCTGATCGAAGAGGTGGAGGCAATGATGAACGTCGAGGCCATTGCCGCGTCGACGCCGCGGCTGGAATGCCTGATCTTCGGCATGGGCGACTACTCGGCCAGCCAGGGCGTATCCATGCGCGACATTGGCGGCAGCGGCGGCTATCCGGGCGACATCTGGCACTACCAGCGCCAGCGCCTGACGATTGCCGCGCGCGCGCACCGGCTCGACGCCGTCGATGGCCCGTTCGCCGACTTCCGCAGCCCCGACGCGTTCCGCGAGGAAGCGCGCCGCGCCATGATTCTAGGCATGGTCGGCAAGTGGGCCATCCATCCGTCGCAAGTCGAACTCGCGCAGGACGTCTTCTCGCCGACCGCCGCCGATGTGGCGCGTGCCCGCGACATGATCCGTGCCTATGACGAAGCCCTGTCGCAAGGACTGGGCGCCGTCCAGTACGAGGGCAAGATGATCGACATCGCCTCGGTCCGCATCGTCAGGAACCTGGTACAGCGGGCCGACCAGATCGGCATGTAGCGGCATGTAGCGGCATGCCGCGCCGGCCACCCGGGTGTCCGCGAGCCATCGCGGGCGCAGGCTTGAAGCATTCCGGAGAATACCCATGCGTTCTTCTTTTCGTCCGGGCAACGACTTGCCCGTGGATACCATCGACCTTCGCCGGCGTCGGGTGCTCGGCGCAGCGGCGGGAGCTGCTGCATTGCCCTGGCTGCTGCCACGCCATGCGCTTGCCAGCGACTGGCCCTCGCGCCCGATCCGGATCATCGCGGCGCAGGCGCCGGGCTCTTCCAACGACAGCACCGCGCGTGCATTCGCGGAGTTTTTCTCCACCAGGCTGAAGGTGCCGGTGGTGGTGGAAAACAAGCCCGGCGGCATCGGCATGATTGCCGCCGAGGCGGTGGCGCGCGCCAAGCCAGACGGGAGCACGCTGCTGTGCACCTTGCACAGCCAGCTGGCGCAGGCGCCAGTGTTGCTGAAAAAGCCGCCCATCGATCCGTCGCGCGACCTCACGCCGGTGGCGTCGATCAGTACCGGCGTCGGCGTGATGGTGGCGACCAAGGGGCTGCCGGCCAACACCTTCAAGGAATTGCTCGCCCTCGCGCACAAGCGGCCGGTCAGCGTCGGCAACTACGGCATCGGCTCGGGCTGGCAGCTGATGGTGGCCCAGCTGAAGAAGCTGACCGGAGCGCAGTTCGACATCATCAACTACAAGGGCACCGGTGCCATGATCGGCGACCTGCTGGCTGGCCATATCGATATCGGCGCCGGCTCGCTGCTCGGGATGTCCGGCGGGCTGGCTTCCGGCGGATTGAAGCCGTTGCTGCTGATCTCCGGGTTGCGGAGCGCGAAATTGCCCGGGATACCGACGTGGGCGGACGAGGGCATATCCGACCCGGTCTTTGCCAACCTGGCCGAATGCAATATGCTGCTGGGCCCCGCGGGGCTGCCAGCCGGCATCGTCAACAGCCTGGCCACGCTGGTGCGGCAGTCGGTCACGGAATCGGAGGCGGTCAGGAATGTGCGGGAGCAGCTTGGCAGCCAGGACACGCCATTGACCGGCGAAGCCCTGCAGCGCTTCATCGCGCGCACGTGGCCGACCTACCAGGCCATGACCAGGACGGTAGGGCTCAAAATGGAATGAGTAGGCTGCGAACCGCAGCGAAGTGGTGATGTCGTGCCTCAAAAAGGGAAACGCGCCTTAAGGCGCGCTTCTCAACTGCCTTGACCCCTCATCCGAGGGACGACAAGCACCAGTCTTTCGCGGCCAGTGCGGATTCGGGGGCGCGCCGGAAGCTGATGGCGAGCCGGTTATAGGCGTTCATCAGGCTGATAGCCATCGTGAGGTCAGCGAGCTCTTTCTCATTGAACGCCGCGGCCGCGACTTGGAATTCCGTCTCGGGCACGTGTGTGTCCGCCACCAGGGTGACCGACTCGGCCCATGCGAGTGCGGCCTTTTCACGGTGAGTGAACAACGGCCCCGCTTCACGCCAGGCTTGCACGAGCGCAAGCTTCTCGGGCGTATTGAAACTGTTGTGCCCATGCGGTAGCGAATGTCCTGCTCATTAGCATTTCCGACTCCGCGCAGACCCGCGCAGCTCCGTCGGCCATGATGCTCTGCGTCGCATCTCTGCCCCATACTTACTGTGCGCCGGCGGCATCAGCCGCGTCGGCGCGAAGCCGGCCCGCGCGCAACGAACGGGCGTCAGTCGGGATGGACGCGTGCGGCCGCGCGCCACGCCCCGGGCGGCTGCCCGAAACGCCGCGTGAAGCTGCGCGTGAAGGTGGTCTGGTCCGGGTAGCCTGACGCCAGCGCGACCTCGGCCAGCGGCAGCGCGGATTGCGTCAGCAGCTGCAGCGCGCGGTCCAGCCGCAGCCGGGTCTGGTAGCGGTGCGGGGTATCGCCGAAGGCCTCGGCAAACAGGGTCTGGAAGCGCCGCACGCTCCAGCCGAAATGCCCGGCGACTTCCGCCGCGCGCAGGGGCGCGGCCAGGTTGGCGCGCAGGTAGGCATCCACGGCCATCAGCGGGAATACCTGCTCGTCGCCGGGCATGCCGAGGCAGTCCGCCAGCGCCGCGGCCAGCGTGGCCGCCAGTTGCCAGTCGGTCTGCGGCCCGCGCGCTGCCGCGGCGGCGCGCCACGCCGACAGCGCGCGCACGCGGCTGCCGAAGGCGCCGTCCAGCGGGAACGTGCGCGGGCGCGCCATCAGCCGCGCGGGCAGCGCCACCGAGCGCGCCGGGAAGTCCGCCACTAGCTGCAGGTTGCCGTCCAAGCCCAGGAATTCATGATGGCTGCCGGCCGGCACGATCAGGCCGCTGCGGTCGTCCACGCGATAGACGTGGCCGTCGATCTCCAGCTCGGTGGCGCCGGCCAGGCCGAACAGCAATTGGTGGTAGCCGTGCTGGTGGCCGTCCGGCTGCGGGCGGTAGCGCCGGTGCTCGACCAGCGGCGAGGCGTGGGGTTCAGCGGGCTTCGGCATGCCGCAACCTGCCACGGGTCTGGCACAGCCAGACGCCCGCGCCGGCCACCGCCATGCCCAGCGCCTGCACCGCATCCAGCCGTTCGCCGAACAGCAGCCAGGCCTGCAGCGCGGCCAGCGGCGGCGCCAGGAACATCAGCGCCGCGGCATTGGCGGCCTGGCCGCGCCGCACCAGGCTGACCAGCAGCCAGGTGCCGGCGCCCGACAGGCCGATCGCCGCCCATGCCAGCCCGGCCCACAGCGCCACGCCGCCATGCCAGTGCAGCGGCGCGTCGGCGGCCTGGATCGCCACCATCGCGGCGGCTACCAGCATGGCGCCCAGGTTCTGCCAGGCGGAACTGGCGCGCAGGTCACAGGCGGCGATGACGGATTTCTGCAAGAGGGTTCCCATGGTGATGGAGACAATGGCCAGCACGCCCAGCAGCACGATCCAGGGCGACAGCGCCGGCGCGGCCGGGTGCATGCCGGCCGGCATCGCCGGGGCGACCACCAGCGCGACGCCGAGCGCACCCAGCGCCAGGCCCTGCCACGTCCGCCTGGAAGGTAGCTCCTTCAGCAGGGGAATGGCAACCAGCGCGGTCAGCAGCGGCTGCAGCGCGCCCAGCAGGGCCATGATCGCCGGCGGCAGGCCCCTGGCCACGGCGCCGTAGCCGGCGCACAGGTAGATGCCCTGCATCAGCGCGCCGGCCAGCAGGTGGCGCGGCGCCTCGCGCAGCGGCGGCCAGGCCGCGCGCGCGGCCAGCGACCAGGCCACGAACATCAGCGCCGCCACGGCAAAGCGGCCCAGCAGGAACAGGCTGGTATCGGCCAGCGGCACGATGGCCTTGCCGACGATAAAGCCGGTGGACCAGATCAGGACAAAGGCAACGGTGGGCAGCCAGGCGGCAGCGGACAGGGGGCGCGACATGCAAGCAGGCGTTTCCGCCGGGGGCGGGATCGGAGGGACAGAGCGCAAGGCTAGCCAGGCAGCGCGCCGCTGTCTTGGCAAATCCGGCAATCGGCATGCTGAAAGCATTGGTAACACTCCGGCGGCGCCTCCGGGTCAACCAATGTGCGCTTGCCACGTAACATAGTGATGTTGATCGAACAGGGCGAGGAGCAAGGCATGAATCCGGCGCAGCATTCGAGACAATCCGGCCCGGGCCGGCTCGCCGCCTGGCGGGCCGCCGCGGCACTGGCACTGGCAGCGTGCCTGGCCGCCTGCGCACAGGTGCCGGCCGAGGCTGGCGGCAGCACCGCCGCCACCGACCTGCGCTGGCTCAACACCGTCACCTACGGCGCTGACCAGGCCACCCTTGGCGACCTGCGCCGGCTGGGCCGCAAGGGCTTCCTCGACCGGCAACTGACGCTGCCGCTGGCCGATCCGCCCGAACTGGCGGCTGCCATCGCAGCCTTGCCCAACCTGCAGGCCGATGCCGCCGCGCAGATCCAGGCCGCACGCGACGCGCGCCAGCGCATCGACGCGTCGCCCGACGACGACCGCAAGCAGCAGGCCCGCCAGGCGCTGAACGCGCAGGGCCGCGAGATCGTGGCCGATGCCGCGCGGCGCCACCTGCTGCGCGCGCTGTATTCTCCGGCGCAGCTGCGCGAGCAGATGACGTGGTTCTGGATGAACCATTTCAACGTCTACTCGGGCAAGGGCCAGGTCCGGCTGCTGCTGGCCGACTATGAAGAGCGCGCCATCCGCCCGCACGCGCTGGGCCGCTTCCGCGACCTGCTGATGGCCAGCGTGACCGGGCCGGCCATGCTGGTCTACCTCGACAACGCCCAGAGCAGCGCCAACCGCATCAACGAGAACTACGCGCGCGAGCTGATGGAGCTGCATACCATGGGCGTATCGGGCGGCCCCAGCGGCTCCCGCTACACCCAGCAGGACGTGCAGGAGCTGGCGCGCGTGCTGACCGGCGTGGGCGTCAACCTGCGCGGCACGCCGCCGCCGCGGCTGCCGCCGGCGCGCGCGGGGCTGTACCGCAGCGAGGGCTTGTTCGAATTCAACCCCGCGCGCCATGACTTCGGTGCGAAGACGCTGCTGGGCCAGCGCATCGAGCCGGCCGGTTTCGACGAGGTGGCGCGCGCAGTGTCGATCCTGGCGCGCGAGCCGGCCACCGCGCGCTTTATCAGCGCCAAGCTGGCCGCCTATTTCATCGCCGACAACCCGCCGCCGGCGCTGGTCGAGCGCATGGCGCAGACCTTCACGCGCACCGATGGCGATATCGCCGCAGTGCTGCGCACCTTGTTCCTCGCGCCGGAACTGGACCGGCAACTGGCGGCGCCCACGCGCAAGTTCAAGGATCCGATGGTCTATGTGGTGTCGTCGATGCGGCTCGCCTATGAAGGCCGTCCCGTAACCAACCTGCGCCCCGTGATGAACTGGTTGAACCAGCTCGGCGAGCCGCTCTACGGCCACGTGGCGCCGGACGGCTACCCGTCGTCGGAAAGCGCGTGGGCCAGCTCGGGCCAGATGGTGCGGCGCTTCGAGATCGCGCGCGCGATCGGCTCGGGGCCGGCGGGATTGTTTGCCGGCGATGGCGCGAGGCCGAGCGGCGCGCGCTTCCCGATGATCGGCAACAAGCTGTACTTCGACACCATCGAAGCCACCCTTGGCCCCGCCACGCGCGCCGCGCTGGCGCAGGCGGAATCGCAGGCCGAATGGAATACCGTGCTGCTCGGTTCACCCGAGTGGATGCAGCGCTGACAGGGAGCAGACCATGCAACGCCGACAATGGCTGAAAACAATGGGCGGCGCCACGCTGGGGCTGGCGCTGCCCGCCATCGCCTCGCGTGTCTATGCGCTGCCGGCGCAGGCCGATGCGCGCTTCCTGCTGGTGTTCCTGCGCGGCGGCTATGACGCCGCCAGCGTGCTGGTGCCGGCGGGCAGCGACTTCTACTATGCCGCGCGGCCCAATATCGCCATCCGCCGCCCGCCCGCGGCCGGTACGGACGCTGACCCCAACGCGGCAGTGGCGCTGGCGCCGGCTTTTGCCGCCGACAGCGCCGCGCGCGGCATCGGCGACTGGGCGCTGCACCCGGCATTGGCCGCGACCATGCTGCCGTTGTGGCAGCGCGGCCAGTTGGCCTTCGTGCCGTTCGCCGGCACGCATGACCTGTCGCGCAGCCACTTCGAGACCCAGGACGGGATCGAGGCCGGTTTGCCCGGCGAAGGCGAGGACCGCAAGTCCGTGGCCTCGCTGCGCGGCAGCGGCTTCCTGAACCGCCTGGCGCAGGCCATGGGCGGGCAGGCCGCGCCCGTGGCCTTCACCGACGGCTTGCCGATGGTGCTGTCCGGTCCGCGCGACGTGCCCAATGTCTCGCTCAAGGGCAGCGGCCGCACCCCGTTCGATGCGCGCCAGGCGAAGCTGCTGGCGCAGATGTACCGTGGCACGCGTTTCGAATCGCTGATCGATGAAGGCTTCGAGCTGCGCGAAACGGTGGCGCGCCAGGCGCAGCCGCAGCCCGGCAGGTCAGGCAGTGACGCCGGCACCATGGCCGCGCGCATGCAGGAAATGCAGGCCGCCAACCGCCGCTCGCTCAGCGCGCGTGGTTTCGAGGTCGAGGCCCGGCGCATGGCGGGCTTGATGCGTGAGCGCTTCAACCTGGGCTTTATCGACGTGGGCGGCTGGGACACCCACGTCAACCAGGGCGGCGCGCAGGGGCAACTGGCCGGCCTGCTCGACAACCTCGGCCGCGGCCTGTCTGCTTTCGCTGCCGAGATGGGTCCTGTATGGGACAAGACCACCGTGGTGGTGCTGTCCGAGTTCGGCCGCACCTTCCGCGAGAACGGCACGCGCGGCACCGACCACGGCCACGGCACGGTTTACTGGGCCGCGGGCGGTGCGGTGCGCGGGGGCCGCATCGCCGGTGAGCAGGTGGCGGTAGAACCGGCCACGCTCAACCAGAACCGCGACTGGCCGGTGCGCAATGAGTACCGGGCGGTGCTGGGCGGGGTCTTCCGCAGGTTGTACGGGCTGGATGAGGTGCGGCTGGCGCAGGTGTTTCCGGGGGTGCGGGGGCGGGATATCGGCTTGGTGTAGCCCCCGCGCCGCGCTCTCCGGAGGGGCGTTCAGTTGCTGCCGTTGGCTGGGGTGATGACGGTTGGCGCGAGGGGCGTGATGGGCGCTGGGGGCGCAGGCGGTGCGGGCGGATTTGCGGAAGCCGGGGAGGCAGGGGCGGCGTTAGGCGCTGGTTCGGCCTGAGGGGGTGGCGCAACCGGAGCGCTGCCCGCGCTCATGTCCTGCGGCACCGCAATCACCGTCTCCCCCCGGTCCAGCGCCAGGCTGGGCTCATCCGGGCCGGCATCCGCCGCGGCAGACGATGCCGCACCGGCCGGCGGTGCGGCATCAGCCTCCGGCGCGGGCAGCGCCGGCCGACGCGGTGCCGGGCGCGGCGCCGGAGTCTCGCTGGCCTTGTCGCGTGTGAACAGCTGGCTGAACCAGCCGCGCAGCTGCGTTCCCAGCGATGCGAACAGGCTGGTCTCTTCGTGCTCGGCAAAGCGCGCGCGGCCGTCGACGATGCGCGAGCGCAGCGCGCGCTGGTAGAAGTCGCCCACCATCGGCAGCGCGCTGTGCGCGCCCTGGCCCCAGTAGTCGCTGCGCAGCGTGACGCGGCTGTCGTTGAAGCCGACCCAGGCGCCCGCCACCAGCTCCGGATGCATCAGGATGAACCAGCCGTCGGCATTGTCCTGGGTGGTGCCGGTCTTGCCGGCCACGTCGGCGCGGATGCCGAAGCGCGAGCGGATGCTGGCGCCGGTGCCGCGGTCGATCACGTCGCGCATCACGTCGAGCAGGGTTTGCGTGGTGGCGGCGGGCAGCGCGTGCTCGGCGCGCGCCGGCCGGAACACCTGCAGCACATTGCCCTGGCGGTCTTCGATGCGCGTCACCATGGTGGGCGCGATATAGTCGCCGGCGTTGGCGATGGTGCCGTAGGCGGCCACCATCTCCTTGAGCGTGACCGGGCTGGTGCCCAGCGCCAGCGACGGCACCACGTCGAGCTGGCTGTCGCGCACGCCCATGTCGCGCGCCAGCCGCGCCACGCGCGTCGGCCCCACTTCGTGCATCAGCTGCGCGGTGATGGTGTTGCGCGAATAGACCAGGCCGTCGCGCAGCGTCATGGCGCGGCCGGTGGGGCGGCCTTCATCGGTGGGGCGCCAGACCTCGCCGCCGGCCAGTTCGATTTCCACCGGCTGGTCCACCAGCGTGTCGTCGGGGGTCTTGCCTTCTTCAAAGGCCGCGCCGTAGACAAAGGGCTTGAAGGTCGAGCCCGGCTGGCGGCGCGCCTGCTGCACGTGGTCGAACGCGTCCTGGGTGTAGTCGCGGCTGCCGACCCAGGCGCGGATCTCGCCGTTGCGCGGATCGATGGCCAGGAAGCCCGCCTGGATGCGCGTCTTCTGCTGGTGCAGCGCGCGCATGAAGGCATGGTCGGACATCAGATGGCGCAGCGCCTCTTCCGGCGCGGTGCCGGCGGCGATGGCGGCACGGTACTCTGGGGTCTCGCGCACGAAGGCCTGCACCAGCGGCAGGTTGGCGGCCCAGCCCGCGCGCGGCGCCCAGGCCGCGTTGGCGATGGCCTGCAGCCGGTTGCCCTGCTGCACCACGGCCTGCGTGGCCATGGCCTGCAGGCGGGCGTCGATGGTGGTATGCACCACCAGGCCGTCGGCGTAGATGTCGTAGCCATTGCGGTCGGCCCAGCCGATCAGCCACTTGCGCAGCTGTTGCGCGAAATGCGGCGCGGGGCCGGGCGGCTCGGTCTGGCGCTCGAAGTCGATGCGCAGCGGGCGCTTCTTCAGCTGCTCGTAGCGCGCCGCATCCAGCTTGCCGCGCTTGACCATCTGGCCCAGCACGATATTGCGCCGGTCGAGCGCGCGCTCGGGGTTGAGCACCGGGTTGTAGTAGCTGTTGCCCTTGAGCATGCCGATCAGCGTGGCGCTCTGCAGCACGTCGAGCGAGCGCGCCGGGCGGTCGAAGTAGGTGCGCGCCGCCATCTCGATGCCGAACGCGTTGTACAGGAACGGCACCGTGTTGAGATAGGTCTCGAGGATCTCGTCCTTGGTATAGAGCGCCTCGATCTTGAGCGCGGTGATGGCTTCCTTGAGCTTGCGCGTCAACGTGGGCGCGCGGCCGATTTCATCGGGATACAGGTTGCGCGCCAGCTGCTGGGTGATGGTGGACCCGCCCTGGCGGTCGCCGGAGAAGGTATGCACCGCGGCCGAGGCCAGCCGGCGCCAGTCCAGCCCATGGTGCTGGTAGAAGCGGTGGTCTTCGGTGGAGATCAGCGCAGCCACCACATTGGGTGAAATCTGCGACAGCGGCACCCAGTCGCGGTTGGCCCACTTGAACACCGCCAGTTCCTTGCCGTCGGCGGACAGTACCTGGGCCGGCTGCTCGGACTTGGCCTTGCGGATATCGCTGATGCCCGGCGTGAACGGGATCAGGACCAGCACATAGAGCAGGAGGGCCGCGGGGATGGCGGCCAGGCCCACCAGCACGCCGCGCCGCGTGGGGCGCAGCGACCCGGGCCGGGTCAGGCCGGCGCGTGCAAGGCGCGCGGCCATGCCTGACAGGCGTTGCTGGAGGGGGGCAGGCAATGAAGCCTGCAGCGAGGCGAGCAGCGGGGCAAGCCGGGTCTTGATCTCAGCCAGCCTCATGAGGCGAAGCGGTCGAGGCACAGGCACATGGCGGCACGGAGCACTGGCATTACCGTCGTCGGAAAAGCATGCATCCTACCAAAACGTTCCCCTTGGTTACAGGGAAAACCCCCATTCGAGGGTTATCCGCCACTTGTTGCTGCGAAGCAAGGGTCACAAAGCTTTCATATTGCGCCACGACAATGCCGGAGCCGCACTTTGTGCGGACGATGCGCCGTTGCCGGGTTGCCCGGCGGACCGGGTTGGCCTTGCCGACCCGGCCTGGGTCCGGCGCGGTGTCGTGCCTCAAACAGAACACAGAGAAATCACAGTGAAGAAAGCTCTCCTTGCAATGACGGCAGCAGCGGCCGCGTCGGCCGTATCCGGGGTGGTGTCGGCCCAGTCCGCGTCGAACGTGACGCTCTACGGTATCGTCGATGCCGGCGTCGAAGTGATCAGCCACGTGCCGGGCAGCAACGGCGCCCAGGGTACGGCAACGCGCCTGAACTCCGGCAACCTGTCCGGCTCGCGCTGGGGCCTGCGCGGCACCGAAGACCTGGGCGGCGGCCTGAAGGGTATTTTCGTGCTGGAGAGCGGGTTCGACATCGATACCGGCACCTCGGGCCAGGGCAACCGCCTGTTCGGGCGCCAGGCCTACGTCGGCCTGCAGGGCGGCTGGGGCGCGGTCACGCTGGGCCGCCAGCAGAACGCGCTGTACGACCTGTTCGGCGCCTTCGACCCGATGGGCGTGGGCCCGCGCTACTCGCTGAACAGCGTTGACTCGGCCTTCAACGGCCGTGCCGACAATGCCATCAAGTACACCGGCAAGTTCGGCGGCCTGACCGCCACCGGCTTCTACAGCTTCGGCCGCGACAACAACGGCGAAGTCGCGGGCGAGCCCAAGGTCGCGCGCAACTTCGGCGGCGGCCTGTCGTACGCCGCGGGCGGCTTCTCGGTCGGCGCTGCCTACGACCAGTACCAGGGCGCCACCGTGGCGCTGCAGGACCGTGCCGCCAAGCGCGCCGCGGTGGGTACGGCCTATGCCTTCGGCGGCGCCAAGGTGTTTGCCGGCTATCGCTGGCTGAAGGACGACGGCGTGTCGAGCGCCAGCGCTGCTTCGACCCGCAGCAATGTGTACTGGGCTGGCGCGCAGTACCGCTTCACGCCTGCCTTCCAGCTGACCGGCGCGGCCTACTACAACGACACGCGCAATAGCGATGCCGATCCGTGGATGTTCGTGCTGTCGGCGGATTACTCGCTGTCCAAGCGTACGGATGTGTACCTGAATGTTGGGTACTCGAAGAACAAGTCGGGGTCGGCGCTGGGGCTGAATGGGGTTGGTACGGTGGTGGCTGGTGAGAACCAGACCGGTGCTACCGTTGGTCTGCGTCATCGCTTCTGAGCGTAACTGTCTGATGCCCGCCTGGCAGGTTGTGATGCCTGCATGGGTGGGCGATTAACTGTCATATCGACACCTGCGGATTGCATTGCGGGGTTCGTTGGGCCGGTTGGTTTGATCGGCCCTTTTTTCTCTGGTCCCCGCCCTTGGTTGCGGCGTGTTTCTATTGTTGCCATGCGGTCGGTTGTCGCCCTTGGCGGGCGTGGCTGTTTCGCCGGCGTAGCCGGCGAGTCACTTTTTGTCCGAGCGACAAAAAGTAACCAAAAAACGCGTCGCCTATGCGGCTGGCAATAAATTTCACGGTGTTGGTGGTTCGCACGGTGGTGGTTGCCGTTCGGCGTGGGTGCCCGTTCGACCCTGCTACGCCATGTGAGTGTGAGCCAGTGCCTCCGTTAACCCACTATTGAACAATCCCCATGCAGGGCGTAGGCCGCCTGCTGCCAGCCGCATCGCGGGGACGCCTACGGCTGCTGCGCAGGCTCAAAATGCGTTGACGGTCATTGGGCGCTTGCGCGGTGCGCAGCCGAAGGCGTTGATGCGATATCGCTCGAGAGCGCGGGCCACCGCCCGACTTGGGGATCGTTCAAAAGCCGGTTATCGCAGGCACTGTCCCACACTCACATGGCGTAGCAGGGTCGAACCGCGACCACATCCAAACGGCAAGCACCGCCGCCCATATGACCGACGCCGCGTAATTGATTGCCAGCCGCATAGGCGACGCGTTTCTTGCCTACTTCTTGTCGCTTGGACAAGAAGTAGGTCGCCGGCTACGCCGGCGAAACAGCCCACGCCCGCCAAGAGCGACAAGCCGGTCGTATGGCGATGACTACCGATACCCCGCCGCCCCAATAAACTGCCCAAACCTCTCACACCAGATCACCACCGCCCCATACCGCGCCGGATCCACGCCAGCCGGCAACGCCACGGTGAAGTTGCCAAAGGTCTTCAGCTCACCAACCTGCAGCGACCGATCCTTGATCCGAAGGAAGGCCTCCTTGTTGTCGACAAACTCCGGCGCCAGGTAGATCCGATAATCCGGCCCCGGCGCAACGCTGCCTTCAAAGGCAAGCGCCTGCGGCGAAACATGGAGCCGGCCGCTGACCCAGTGCAGCGCGTCACTGCCCGCCAAGTCCTTGCGGAAGGTGCCGGTGTAGCGCGACTGTTGTGACACAGCCTGCACTTGCTCCGCACTGGCGCCAGCCTGTTCTGTCAGGATCGGCAAGACATAGATGCCCGCAGCAAAGCCCACGGCCAGCGCGGCAAGGTGGGTCAGCACAAGGATGGCGGACTTGCGGAGCGGGTTGGCCGGCATGTTTTTCTCCCGAAGGCATGAGGATGCGGGTATGTCGTCGCCGGAGCCGGATCCTGACAGATCTGTGGTGCCTTAGCACATTCGCAACGGTTTCACCAATCCAACACACGGAAGTGGTTATGATTTGGTAGTCGCCTAGTCGAGAAGCTGCCTATGACCCTCCACGTCACGATCCGCACCATCCGTACCGGCACGCTGCAATCCGCCCGCTATCAGGCGCGGGTTTATCTCACCACCGATGCCGAAGCCCTGCCGTTGCTTGCAACGGACTGGAGCGAGCGCGAGGCCGATGCCTTCCGTACCGCGCAGTTCTGGGCGCAGCGCCACGCCTATGTGGTGTCTAATCCACGCGCCGGGACTTTCTACGGAGTTTCGTGCCGGCGCTGAAGCCGGCCCGCGGTTGGCGCGGTGCCCCCGCGTTGTGGCTGGCGGCCATCCTGGCCCTGGCCGGCTGCACCGCCGAAAACGTCGTCGGCGTCCTGTCGGGCGGCCGCGATGGCTTGTGGCGCAACGTGCAGCAGCGCTGCCTTGGCAGTACAGCGGCGGCTCATCCCGATTGCGCGCAAGTGGACCGGTCCCAGGGACTGGTGCTCTACAAGGACGCGATCGGCAAGTCGCATTACCTGGTGATCCCGGCACGGACGGTGACCGGCATCGACGACGCCAGAGCCTGGGACGGCGCAGGCGCCAACCCCTGGGCCTTCGGCTGGGCCGAGCGCGGCATCGTTGGCCGCTCGCTTGGCAAGGCCGTGCCCGACGACATGCTGGGCCTGGCGATCAATTCCCGCGCCTCGCGCAGCCAGGACCAGCTGCATATCCATCTCGATTGCATCAGCGCGGCCGCGCGCGCCGTGGCCAATGGCGCGGCCGGGCCGATCGGCACCGGCTGGACCACGCTGCGGATCGAGGACAAGCCGATGCGCGCGATCTTTGTGCCGGCCAGCGCGCCGGTGCTGGCGGTCGACCCTTTCCAGCTTGTGCGTGACGGCACCAAGGGGGTCGCCGCCGCAGCGCCGCCGGACCGCGGCATCTTTGTCACCTATGTGCGGGAGCGGCAGGGCGGGGCAGGCTTTGTCGTGATCGACCAGCCCGTCGACAGCGCGGCCGGCAGCAACGGCCACGCCAGCGATTTCCTGGACCGGCGCTGCCGGCTGGCTGAAGGCCTGGCGAGCGCGGCGGGCTGATCGGCGGCCCGCCCGCCGGGCCTTACTGCGCACGGGCGCCCGAAGCCGCAGGCGTTGCAACGGGCTTCGCGGGCGTTCCGCCGGGCTTGGCGGGCGGAATGCCGGGCGTCGCCAGCGCGTCCAGCGTCTTGGCCGCCGCCAGGTGCTGCGGGATCATCAGCCCTTCACGCGCCGTTGCCACGGCGATCTGCGCGCCCTGGGCGCTGCCGCGGGCGACAAAGTCGCGTCCGTGGCGGTAGACCAGCCGCGTCAGCTCGGCCACTTCGGTATCGGACAGGTCCGGCCCGGTCACCAGGATCGCCGCCGTGGCGATGGTGCGCACCGGCGTGTGCAGGCCGGGATAGGTGCCCGGCGCGATGGTGGCGCGGAAATAGCCCGCCTTCTGCCCGACCATCGCGGTGATGACCCGTTCGTCCAGCGGCAGCAGCCGCAGCGGCATTTCGCCGAGCGCGTCGCGGATGCTGTCGGCCGGCACGCCGATCACCTGGATCACCGCGTCGACCTGGTTCTGGCGCAGTGCCACCAGCCCGGTGCCCAGCCCCACTTCCTCGGCCTTGAAGTCCTTGTCGGTCAGGCCATGCGCAGCCAGCACGCGCAGCGCGGTCACGCGCGAGGCTGAGCCGCGCTCGCCCACGGCGATGCGCTTGCCGCGCAGCTCTGACACCGAGCGGGCGGGATCGGCGTCGCGCACCAGCACGTGCACGGGCTCGGGGTAGAGGCTGCCGATGGCGCGCAGCGAGGCTTGCGGGCCGTCGGCGGCAAACACGCCCTTGCCCTCGTAGGCTTCCAGCGCCGCATCGCCCTGCGCCAGCGCCACCGAGACCTTGCCGGCGCGCAGCAGCCGCAGGTTCTCTTCTCCGCCGTGCGTGACCAGCGGCATCGCGCGCACGCGCGCCCCGTCCACCAGCGCCTTCGCAAAACGCAGGTACTGGCCGTGTTCGGCGCCGGCGGCAATGGCATAGCCCTCGTTGACCCGTGCCAGCCGCGCGCGGATGTTGGCGTGCGCGGTGGTCAGCTCCTGCTCGATCACGGCGCGCTGTGCCGGCGAGGCATCCTTCTGCACGGACTCGATCACCTTGCGCATCGCGTCCAGGATCGCCGCCGGGCCCCTTTGCGCATCGGTGGCGACGGTCGGGGCTTCAGCGGGGCGGTAGCCGGCCGGCAGCACGCCGACCCAGCGCTCGCCGTCGCGCCGGTACAGCGCCGTGCCATGCGCGCGGATGATGTCGCCGGCCTTGTTGCCGCCGCTGGTGATGCCGGTGATGCCGCGCGGGCCCGCGCCCAGCGCCGACACCAGCCCGGCCACGCCGGGCGAGTCCCAGGCGCCGAAGTCGTAGTCGCGCAGCAGTTTCAGTTCCGCATCGAAGTACACCACGCGGCGGGTTTCACCGGCCGGGGCCTTGGTGTCTGCCTGCGAGCCGCGCCGGTCCAGGCCGGCCAGTTCCACCGTGCCCGGCGGCAGCGCCTGCGCCAGCCGCTCGTTGATGCCGGCGCGGATGCCGTCGGCGGGCGGGCCGCCGCCGCAGCCTGCCAGCCAGGCGCTGGCCAGCAAGGCGATGAGGAGGGTGAAGAGGGCGCGGCGCATGTCAGCCTCCGATCAGCGGCAACGCCAGCAGCATGGTCAGCACGAAGGCGTTCATCAGGTCGACGAAGAACGCGCCTGCCAGCGGCGTGATCAAATAGCTGGTGGGTGCCGGCCCGTAGCGGGACGTGATGGCGCGCATATTGGCCATGGCGGTGGCGGTCGACCCCATGTTGAAGCCGATAAAGGCGGCCGAGGTGACCGCGGCCTCGTAGTCGCGCCCCATGAAGCGGAAGCACACCAGCACCACATACAGGATGATGAAGACCACCTGCATGGCGATGATCAGCAGGAAGGGTCCGGCGGACAGCGCCACTTCGGCCAGGTCCAGCGCCATCATGGTCATCACCAGGAACAGCGACAGGCAGATATTGGTGATCAGGTCGGTGGCGCGGTCGTCAAAGCGCACGCCGGCAAAGGGCAGCAGGTTGCGGATGGCGATGCCGAGCATCATGCACCACAGGAAACCGGGGATGGTGATGGCGCCGGTGGGCATCTGCGCGGCGATCCAGCGCCCGCCGATCACCGCGGCCAGGATGCCGGCGAGCGAGGCCAGCGCGCCCACGGTGGTGATGGGCGAAACCGCGGCGGCTTCTTCCTCGGTGTCGCCGGCCTCGCGCGCGGTCGAGCGCAGCTTGTAGCGCGAGATCAGGTACTGCGCCACCGGGCCGCCGATGATGCCGCCCACGATCAGGCCGATGGTGGCCACCGTCATCGACAGGTCCATCACCGCCTGCAGGTTGTTGACTTCGGCAAAGCGCTCGGCATAGGCGGCGCCGGTGCCGTGGCCGCCCACCAGCGTGATCGATCCGCTCACCAGCCCGAAGATGGGATGCAGGTCCAGCGTCCTGGCCATGGCCACGCCCACCACGTTCTGCACCAGGATATAGGGCAGCAGGATGATCAGGAAGATCACCAGTGCCTTGCCGCCGCGCTTGAGCATGCGCAGGTCGGCGCAGAGCCCGACGCCGCCGAAGAACATCAGCAGCAGCACCGGCTTCATGCCGGGATCGATCACCACGCGGAAGTTCGCTGCCGCCAGCGCCACCGAGGCGATGATCGCGAACAGCAGGCCGCCGGTGACAGGGTCGGGAATGTTGTAGCGCGACAGCACGCCGACGCTGCGGTTGACCAGCGTGCCGATCAGCAGCACCACGACGGCAGTCAGCAGCGAGCCCAGCAGGTCGAGGTTCATCGGGGGCGTCCTGGCGGAGAGGGTTGCGGGGGTACCTTGCCATCGGGCGCCGCTGGCCGTGCCGGGGGTGCACTGGCCGCCGGCAATGCCTGACGGGGAGCATGCATCACTACGGGTTGTAGACGCGCGGGTGGAATAAGGCAAGGAAAGGATGGGGGTGGGGCGCAGCGACTACCGGGCCGTGAATGCCGATGCCGTGCCCCCTCTCCCGCTTGCGGGAGAGGGGAGCAAACCCTCGCTCAGCGCGCCCGCAACGCGTCCACGATATTCATCCGCGCCGCCCGCACCGCCGGCAGGAATCCGCCCGCCAGCCCCATCACCATCGAGAACGCCAGCGTCTGCAGCGCGATGGCCGGGGTCAGGATGAAGCGGAACGAGAGGTCCGCGAAGGTCTGGAAGTTGGTGGTCGAGAACGACGCGAACTGCATCAGCGCGGCGCATGCGAGGCCCGCGATGCCGCCCACCAGCCCCAGCAGCGCGGCTTCGATCAGGAAGGCGGTCAGCACGTTGACGCGCTTGAAACCCAGCGCGCGCAGCGTGCCGATCTCCGCCACGCGGTTGGCCACCGAGGCGTACATGGTGATCATGGCGCCGATCATCGCCGCGACCGAAAAAATGGTGGACAGCGTGAAGCCCAGGATATTGATAAAGCCGGACAGCGCCTTGGACTGGTCGCTGTAGAAGGCCTGCTCGCGCTTGGCCTCGTCGGCCAGCCGCGGGTCGACGTCGATATCGGCGCGAAAGCGGTCGAACAGCGCCGAATCCGCCAGACGCACCACCATCGACGAATACGCATTGCGCCGGAACGACTGCATCAGCTGGTCCACGTCGCCCCAGATCTCGGAGTCGAAGCCGCTGCCGCCGGCGTCGAAGTGGCCGGCCACGGTCCAGTCGCGCTGGGCAAAGCGCAGGTGCTCGCCGATCTGCACCCCGGCAAAGCCGCCGGCGATGCTGCTGCCGACGATGATCTCGGACGAGCCCGGCCGGAACATGCGTCCGGCCACCAGCCGCACCTGCGGGCGCAGGTCCATGCCCGGCGGCGAGATGCCGCGGATCACCACGTTGGACGGCTGCCCGGTGCTGGTCTTGGTGAGCGAGATCAGCACCACCGCCTCGCGCGAGGCCAGCGGCCGGCCCGCGCCGCTCATGGCCACGGCCGGGTGCATCTCCATGATGCTGGCCTGGTCGCGGTTGACCGAGCTCTGGATCTCGGTCTCGGCGCCCTTGCGGATCAGCACCACGTTGTTCTGCTCGCCGGTGGTGACCAGGGTCTTCTTCAGGCCGGCGTCCAGCATCAGCATGGTGGCAAAGACAAAGACCACCAGCGCCAGCCCGCCCGCGGTCAGCGCGGTGGTCAGGCGCCTGGCCCACAGGTTGCGCGCGATATAGGTCAGCGGGATCGCCACGTCAGCCTCCGCGCGCTAGCCGATGGCCCGCAGGCCCTCGACGATACGCACGCGCGCAGCCTGCACCGCCGGCACGATGCCGGCAAAAACGCCCACCGCCAGCGCGCAGGCCGCCTGCAGCTGCATGGTCTGGGGCGACACGGTGAAGACCGGGAACACGCCGCCCACGGCCTGCTTGAAGGCGCTTGCCACCGGCGGTGTCGCCAGCATGCCGAGCGCGCCGCCGGCCACGCAGATCGCCAGCGACTCGCCGAACACCAGCAGCGCCAGGAAGCCGGGGCCGAAGCCCAGCGCCTTGAGTGTGGCGTATTCCACGGTGCGCTCGCGTGCGCTCATCGCCATGGCGTTGGCCATCACCGCCATGATGATCACGATCACCACATAGGACACCACGCGGATCGCCGCGATGATCTGGTTGGACATGGCGACAAAGCCCAGCTGGAAGGCCTGCTCGGTCTCGGTCAGCGTCTCCGCCAGTGAATTGCGGAACACCGCATCGACATTGCGCGAGATCGCGGCGGTGTTGTCGGGGTTGTCCACGCCCAGCACAAAGACGCCGACCTGGTCGGCCTGGCGCGGGGTGCGCTTGCGCACGGTCTCGTTCAGGTATTCCCAGTGGAACACCATCTGGCGCGTGATGGTGCTCTCGTCGCGCCCTTCCATGATGCCGCGCACCACGAACTCCCAGGTGCCGGGGTAGATGGTGCCCTTGATCGGGACCACGTCGCCAAGCTTGAAGCCGAACTGGTCGGCCAGCTGGCGCCCGACCAGCGCGCCCTTGCGGTCGCGGTGGTAGTCGGCGCGCTGCTGGTCGGGCACGATGAATTCCGGATAGAGGTCGAGGTAGTTGTCGGATACCGCGAACTGCGCGAAGAAGTTCTTGGGATCGCGGTAGACGCCGCCGAACCAGTTGGAGCGCGCCACCGAGCTCACGCCGTCGACGCCCTTGATGCGGCTTTCGTAGCTCAGCGGCAGCGGAAACACCAGCGAGATCGCATTGCGCGTGACCAGGCGCGCGCTGGAAGCCGCCGATGCGCCCGCATACCAGGCGTCGATCACGGTCTGCAGCAGCCCGAACGCCAGTACCGCGATCACCAGACCGAACACCGTCAGCGCGGTGCGCAGCTTGTGGCGCAATGCGTTGCGGGTGATCAGCTTGAGTGCGTACATGACGACTTAGGCAATCTCGCCACGGATCAACTCTCCCTTCTCCAAGTGCACCAGCGACCCCGCCGCGGCCGCGGCGTGCGCATCGTGCGTGACCATGATGATGGTCTTGCCGGCATCGGCATTGAGCCGCTGCATCATCGCCAGGATCTCGGCGGCGGAGGTGCGGTCGAGGTCGCCGGTGGGCTCGTCGGCGACGATCAGGGCCGGGTCGGTGATCAGCGCGCGTGCAATCGCCACGCGCTGCTGCTGGCCGCCCGACAGCTCCGACGGGTAGTGGCGCATGCGGTCGGCCAGGTTGACCATGTCCAGCACCAGTTCCACGCGCGCACGACGCTCCGCACGCGGCAGGCTGGTCAGCATCAGCGGCAGCTCCACGTTCTCGAACGCGGTCAGCACCGGCATCAGGTTGTAGAACTGGAAGATAAAGCCGACATTGGCGGCGCGCCAGTCGGCCAGCTCGGCTTCCGGCAGCCGCGTGATGTCCAGCCCCGCCACGTGCAGCGTGCCGCTGTCGGGCCGGTCGATGCCGGCGATCAGGTTCAGCAGCGTGCTCTTGCCCGAGCCCGACGGTCCCATCAGCGCAACAAATTCGCCTGCGCCGATATCGAGCGAAATATCGGTCAGCACCGGCACGGTCTGCACGCCGCGCCGGTAGGACTTGGCGACGTGGCTGATCTGCACCAGCGGTGCTGCGCTCATGCTGTCCTCTCTACGGCTTGGCCACGGTGACGCGGTCGCCGTCGCCGAGATTGTCGGCCGGCGACAGCACCAGCACGTCGCCCGGCTTGACGCCCTGCACGGCTACCAGTTCGCCCAGCTTGTCGCCGGTCTTGACCTGCACCTCATGCGCACGGCCGTCCTTCACCACATAGGCCAGCTCCCGGCCCTGGCGCGTGACCACGGCGGCGGGCTGCACCGCCACCACCGGCTGGCGGTCCTGCGCCGAGGCGGCGCGCGACAGGAAGGCGATCTTGGCGCTCATGTCCGGCAGCACGCGCGCATCGCGGTCGACAAAGCGCACCTTGACCAGCACAGTGGCCTTGGAGCGGTCCACCGTCGGCACGATGCGCGACACCTGCCCCGCCAGCCGCAATCCCGGCAGCGCATCCAGCAGCAGCTCGCACGGCTGGTTGGCGCGGATCTTGCCGATATTGGATTCGGCGACATCGGCTTCCACCTCCAGCGTCTCCATGTCGGCGATGGTCACGATCGCGCCCTTGGTGTCGGCGGCGGCAGAGAAGGGCGTGATGTTGTCGCCCACGTTGGCATGCTTGACCAGCACCACGCCATCGAAGGGCGCGCGCACCACGGTCTGCTCCACCGCGACCTCGGCCGCGCGGGCATTGGCCTGGGCCGAGGCGATCGACGCGCGCGAACTGTTGACCGAGGCCCGCGCCTTGTCAAAGCGCGCCACGTCGGCGTCGTACTGGGTGCGCGAGATGGCGTTCGGCACGATCAGGATCTTCGAGCGGCGCAGGTTCACCTCGGCGTCCTTCAGCTCGGCCTGCTGCAGCGCCAGGTTGGCCTGCGCCACCTGGACCTGTGCCTGCGCCTGCGCGAACGAGGCGGCGACGTCCTTGCTCTCCAGCCGCGCGATGATCTCGTCCTTCTTCACGTGCGAGCCCTCCAGCACGCCCAGCCATTCCAGCCGGCCCTGCGCCTTGGACGCGACCGCCGCCTTGCGCTGCGGCACGACATAGCCGGTGGCATTGAGCACGGTGAAATTCTGCGTGGGATAGGCGGAGGTGACGGTGGCGGTCTGCACCGCCTGCGGCCCGGCCAGCTTCATGGCGATGCCGGCCAGGGCCAGCACGGCCAGCGCGATCACTGCGTAGCGCAGCCACCTGCGCCGGGGGCGGATGCCGGCGCCGGCCGCGGCGGCGCTCCGGTCGATTTTCAGCCTGGACAGGTCGTGGTCAGCCACTGCGCGCTTCCTCTCGCTGTGATGGGAGGGGCTCCCAGTATAGCGGCGAGTGAAAGGGTGTCCATTGCCCGCGAGCAAGGGGGAAAACCACCTGGGCGGCTAGTGACTGGTCTCCACCGCCAGCTTCAGCTTCGCCAGCGCGAAATCCCATTGCCGCCCGATCGCTTCCAGCGACCGGCGCGCGGCTTCGACCTGGCCGGGCTCGAGCTGCCACAGGCGCTCGCGGCCGGCGCGGCTGTCGCGCACCAGCCCGGCCTGCGCCAGCACCTGCAGGTGCTTGGTGACCGCCTGGCGCGTCATGGCGCTGCCCGCGGTCAGCTGCGCGATCGACATCGCGCCGCCCGCGCACAGCGCTGCCACCAGCCGCAGCCGGGTTTCGTCGCCAAGCGCGGCGAAGACGGTCGCAGCATCGCGCGCTTCGAGCGCGGGCGGGGTTTCAGGCTGCGCCGCTGACATGCTTGCGGATGTTTTCCATCTGCCCGTCCCAGCCGCCGCTGTTCATGCGGAAGGCTTCCATGTGGCGTTCGGGCGGGATCTGGTCGAAGCCGGATTCGACCACGGTCAGCAGCGTGCCGCCTTCGGCTTCCTTCAACTCGAACACCACCAGCGTGGGCGGTTCGGCCGAATAGTCGCGGCCGCGCTCCATTGGCGCCGGATGCCAGCGCCAGGACAGCAGCCTCGGTGGTTCCATGCGCTCGACCTCTACGTCGAACTTCAGGTATTCATAGCCGGGATAGGTGATGCTGCCCACGGCACGCTGGCCTGGGGCGAAGGTCACGCCGTCGAATTTCACGCCAAACCAGCTGCCGAAGGTGTCGGCGTCGGCCAGTGCGTGCCAGACGCGTTCGATGGGTGCGGCCAGCAGGATGCTGCGCTCGATGCGGTCGGTGGATGAAGCCATGTCCGGTCTCCTTGTTCAGGGATGAATAGGCAACGTTGTGGTTGCATGTTAGGAGACCGGGTGGGGAAACGCAACCAAAAGGTTGCGAATGACCTCAGTATGGTCAGAGATCCAGCACCAGCCGCTGGCCCTTGCAGCGCGACACGCACAGCATCATCGTCTTCTGGGCGGCTTTTTCGGCATCCGACAGGTACTGGTCGCGGTGATCGGCCTGCCCTTCCAGGATGGTGGTTTCGCAGGAGCCGCAGATGCCTTCGCGGCACATGCAGTCCACCTTGATGCCCGCCTTCTCGATGGCGCGTAGCAGCGGCTCGTCGGCGCCGACCTGCAACGTCAGCCCGCTTTTCTGCAGCACGGCCTCGAAGGCGCCGCCGGTGGCGTCGACCTCGTTGCGGAACTGCTCGAAGTGGATGCGGCCCGCGTCCCAGCCCGCGGCGCGCGCGGCGTTGACCACGGCGTCGTTCAGCGGCGCCGGGCCGCAGACATAGACGTGCGTGTCGGCAGGCTGCGCGGCGATCAGCGCGGCGAGGTCGAGCATGGTGCCGCTGTCGCTCTCGTACAGGTGAAGCTGGCCGGGCTGCAGCGTGGCGGGCAGTACGTCCAGGAAGGCGGCGGAACGGGCGTTGCGGAAGCAGTAGTGCAGTTCGAACGCCGCGCCGCGCGCGGCCAGCGCCTGGATATGCGTCATGAACGGCGTGATGCCGATGCCGCCGGCGATCAGCAGGTGGCGGCCGGCGCCGTGGTCCAGGCTGAACAGGTTGCCAGGCGCGCCGATATGCAGTTCGTCGCCTTCGCTGACCTGCTCGTGCATATAGCGCGAGCCGCCGCGCGAAGCCTCTTCCAGCCGCACCGCGATCTGGTAGTGGCCGGGCTCGCCCAGCGTGCTGGTCAGCGAATAGGCATTGCGCAGCCGGCCGCCGTCCATATGGACGACCACGTGGCTGCCGCTGTCGAAGGCGGGCAGCGCGCCGCCGTCGCAGGGTTGCAGGGTGAAGCGCTTGATGCCGGCGGCCAGCGGCTCGACGCGGCCGACGCGCACGCGGAGCGTGTCAGTCATGGCGGTACCTCGGAATTCAGGAAAAGCAGGGAAATCGGGAAAGGGGGGCAGGCCGGCATCGGGCCGGCCTGCCGGAGCCGTCAGGTGATCACCGTCAGCTTGGCAGCGATCCACACCACCAGCCCGCCGACGACCAGCGCCACGTAGGGCAGTACGCCGGCGCGCGCATTGGGCAGCTCCATGTCGCGGCGCATCGACTCGGGGAAGCGGCCCTTGTCCTGGATGTAGTGGCGGTACACGAACACCGGCACGATCAGCAGCGCGGCGATCAGGCCGTTGCGCAGCGTGTGCTCGCCCTGGAAGTTGGCGCCGGCGCCGACGAAGGCCAGGTCGAAGAAGCCGAAGAACGCGCCCAGTGCCAGCAGCCAGTTCTTGCACTTGTACGGGCGGGCCCAGTCCGGGCGGTCCATGCGGTGGATCCAGCCCGACTGCAGGTTCAGGAACACGAAGATCATGTAGCAGACGTTGCTGATCGACAGCACCGCCATGTAGTTCGACATCAGCAGCAGGAACAGGTTGAACACCAGATCAGTCCACATCGCGCGCGTGGGCGAGCCGTGCTCGTTCACGTGCGAGAGGTAGCGCGGCAGCCAGCCGTCGACCGAGGCCTGGTACAGCGTGCGCGACGAACCCATCATCGAGGTCATCACGATCAGCAGGATCGCCAGCACCAGCATCACCACGATCACGTTGAACACCACCGCGCCGCCGCCGACGAACCTGGCCATGGCCGCGCCCACGCCGGAGCCGTCGACGATGGCCGGTTCCAGCATGCCCGACAGGCCCAGCGAGCCCTGGAACGCGATCGGCACCGCGATGAACATGAACAGGCACAGCACGCCGGACCAGAAGATCGCCTTGAAGGTGTCCTTCTGCGGATCCTTGAACTCGCGCGTGTAGCAGACCGCGGTCTCGAAGCCGAAGGTCGACCAGCACGCCAGGAACATCGCGCCCATGGCGGTGCTGATGCCGGCGGCGTTCCAGCCGCCCAGCACCGGGGCGCCTGCGGCGTCATGGGTCAGCGGCAGCAGCGGCAGGAAGTTGGTGGACGGCATGTCGCCGGTGAACATCGGCACCAGCGCGATCAGCACCAGCGGCGTCAGCGAGGCAATGCCCAGGATCCGCTGCGTGGTGGCCGCGGCGGAAGCGCCGCTGTGCTGCAGCTTGAAGGTGACCAGCAGGAAGGCGGTGGCCAGGATGAAGGTGGAGTTCACCCGCAGCGTCAGGCCCTTGCTGACAAAGCCCAGGTCCACCAGCGTCAGTTGCCAGGTGTTGATGACCGAATCGGGCGGGAACAGCGCGCTCAGCATGTAGCCGGCGGCGAGGCTGGTGCCCAGCGCCAGCATCGGCGACCAGGCCACCCAGTTGCACCACACCGAGACCGGTGCGACAAACTTGCTGTAGCGCACCCAGCCGAGCGCGCCATACACCGAGGCGCCGCCGGACTTGTGCGGATACAGGCCCGAGATCTCGGCATAGACGAAGCACTGCGCAAAGCCGACCAGGATGGCGAGGATCCAGATCACCCAGGCCGGGTTGCCGATGGTGGCGGACACGCCGCCGATGGTGAAGAGCACGCCCGCGGGCACGCCGCTGGTGACCCAGAAGGCATCCTTCCAGGTCAGGGTGCGCTGCAGTTCATGCGATTGGGTTTGCTGCTGCGATTGGGCGGGGGCGATCGGCGCCTGCGCGCCGATCGACAGCACGTCTTTCTGTGAATACACGATGTCTCCTTGCTTCCCGGGTTGCCGTTTATCTGGAGCTGCGCTCCGTCACGGTCTGCCGTCTGCGGTCTGGGTGGGTACGTTGCGGTACTGCCTGCCGGGGTTACGACGGTCGGGAATGTCTGGCGGGGATTCTGGGGGCGTTTCTCATCCTTGTCTCCTGTTGTCATCCCGGGGTTGCCATGCGGCCCGTTACGGGTCTCAGGCATGCGGGTTTCTTGTTGATTCACCATAGGTTAATTAGATTACCAATGGTGTTTCGGGGTGAGTATAGAAACGGCTGGGAGCCAAGGCAACGGAAGTTTTGTATCGTCGTTGCCAAGCGCCCTGGCCGCCTCTTTGTTACTGCTGCACGGGCTGTCCCGGGCGCGGTCCGCCCAGCGTTTCCACCACCGCATGCCCCGCCCGCCGGTTGCGCCACCAGCCCAGCAGCGTCAGCCCCAGCCAGAAGCACTGGGTCAGGAACGACGCCAGGTTGAAGGCGCCGGTCAGCGAGATCAGGATGCAGCTCGGCCCGATCACGTTGAGGACGACGGCCAGCCTGCCGGTCGGGGATTTGTGCAGGACCTGCACGGCAAAATGCGCGGCAACGTAGGCGGCAACGCCGACAAGTCCGGTCGCGTCGGTAAGACCCAGGGAGGCCATGGTGGTAGGAAGCGGTAAAACAGCGGTTGAAGATTGCCGTCAGAACGTCTTGGTCACCGAGACCAGGAACGTGCTTTTCAGCGGGTTGGAAACGGACGGGTTGCCGGACGAATCCAGCGCCCCGGTGGTGTACTTGTCGTAGACGTCGGTGCGTCCCCAGCCGCGGGTATAGGCGCCGGTCACGGTCCAGCCGCCCTCGAAGGCCTTGGACAGCGCCACGCGCACGTCGCGGAAGTTGTAGGCGGCAAAGTTGCGCACGCGCTCCTGGCCGTAGTGCAGCAGCAGCGTGACGCCATGGCCCAGGTCGAAGGTGCCGTTGATATCCAGATAGCCGGAGCCGCGGCTGTGCAGGTCATTGCCGGCGAGCAGCGAGGCGCTGTTGTAGCCGAAGTAGTCGGGCGTATAGGTCAGCCAGTACTTGACGTTGAACCACTTGTACGTCAGCGACGCGACGGCCTCGCCGTAGTTGTACTTGGTCTGCGCGTACTGCAGTTTCGCGCCCGGGTACAGGTAGTAGTAGACCTGCCCGGCATAGGTGAGATCGCCGACGGTGCCGGTGTAGCCGGCATACAGATCCCATTCGACGGTGCCGCCCTCGATGAACTTGTCGCTGATGCTCGACATCCACGTACCCGCGGAAAAGCCGCTCGGGTGGGCGTAGTCGATGCCGCCCTGCACCGCAGGCCTGCCCCAGGTCTGGCGGAAGCCGCGCGATACGTATTGCGATGTCAGGGTCAGGTTGGCGCTCAGCGGCGCTGGCGATGCAGCCTCGGCCGGCGGCACGGTTGCCGTGACCTGCGGCACCGGCGCCACGGCCAGCGTGGTTTCGGCCCCGGCACTGGTCTGCGCCTGCGCGCTCAGCGCCTGGCACAGCAGCAGGGGCAGGGCGCCTTGCAGGGCCCGTTTTGAAGCAAAGCATTTGCGCAGCATGGAAGTCTCCTCCTTGCAGCCGGTCTGGGTTTGTTCTGGGTAGCCGGCTTTGTGGTGTGGGTGCGCGGCGCGCCGACCGGACGCACGCTGCCCGCCGGGGACCGAAGTCCCGGCAGCACATGCGTCGGTCAGGGGTTCTGGCGGGAAGCCCGCGCGCCGCGCCGCCTGGTCAGGCGGGCATCGGCATCGGCATTCGCGCAGTGGCTGGCGGATGCCGCACCGCGTCTGCCTGCGCCCCGCCACGCGCGGTGGCGGCCTTGTAGTAAGGCGCCGTCGAGCGTTGCAGCGGTGCGCGGCCGCGGATCACGTCGGCCAGCTTCTCGGCCATCATGATGGTGGGCGCGTTCAGGTTGCCGGTGATGATCTTCGGCATGATCGAGGCATCGACCACGCGCAGGCCCGACAGCCCGTGCACGCGGCCCTGGTTGTCGACCACCGCCATCGGGTCGGAAGCGTCGCCCATCTTGCAGGTGCAGGACGGGTGCAGCGCGGTCTCGGCATGCTCGCGCACGAAGGCGTCGATTTCGGCATCGCTCTGGATCATCATGCCGGGCTTGATCTCGCGGCCGCGGAACTGGTCCAGCGCCTGCTGACCGATGATCTCGCGCGTCAGGCGCACCGCGGCGCGGAACTCGCGCCAGTCGACGTCGTGCGCCATGTAGTTGAACAACAGGCGCGGCTTCACGCGCGGGTCGCGGCTGGCCAGCTTGACAAAGCCGGTGCTGGGCGAGCGCATCGAGCCCACATGGCACTGGAAGCCATGCGACTGCACCGGGTTGCTGCCGTCGTAGTTCATCGCCAGCGGGATGAAGTGGTACTGCAGGTTGGGCCAGGCAAAGTCATCGCTGCTGCGGATAAAGCCGCCCGCCTCGAAGTGGTTGGAGGCCGCGGTGCCGGTGCCGCGCAGGTACCATTCGATGCCGATCGCGGGCTTGTTCCACCACTTCAGCGCCGGGTATAGCGATACGGGCTTGGTGCATTCGTACTGCAGGTACATCTCGAGGTGGTCCTGCAGGTTCTCGCCGACGCCCTTCAGGTCTGCCACCGACTCGATGCCAAATGCGCGCAGCTCGTCCGCATTGCCCACGCCCGAGCGCAGCAGCAGTTGCGGCGAGGCGATCGCGCCGTTGCTGACGATCACTTCCCGGCGCGCACGCGCTTCGCGCACATGGTCGCCCTGGATGTACGAGACGCCGATGGCGCGCTGGCCGGAGAACAGGATGCGGTCCGCCAGCGCGCGCGTATGCACGGTCAGGTTGGGCCGGTCCTTGGCCTGGTCCAGATAGGCCAGCGAGGTGCTGCAGCGGCGCCCGCGCGCGGTGGTGGTGCGGTCCATCGGGCCGAAGCCTTCCTGCTTGTAGCCGTTCAGGTCATCGGTCTGGCCATAGCCGGCCTGCTCGCCGGCCTTGATAAAGGCGCGGAACAGCGGGCTGATATCGGCCTTGGGCGTGGTCACGTGCAGCGGGCCGTTGCCGCCGTGGTAGTCGTTGGCGCCCTTGTCATAGGTCTCGGCCTTGCGGAAGTAGGGCAGGCAGTCGGCGTAGCTCCAGTTCTCCAGCGACTTGTTTTCTGCCCAGCCGTCGTAGTCCATCGCGTTGCCGCGGATATAGACCATGCCGTTGATCAGCGACGAACCGCCCAGCCCCTTGCCGCGGCCCTGCGTCATGCGCCGGTTGTTCATATGCGGCTCGGGCTCGGTCACGTAGGCCCAGTTGTAAGTCGTGCCCTGCAGCGGATACGCCAGCGCGGCCGGCATCTGGGTGCGCCAGTCCAGGCGCCAGTCGGGGCCGCCGGCTTCCAGCAGCAGCACCGAGACATCGGCATCCTCGGTCAGCCGCGCGGCCAGCACGCAGCCGGCCGAGCCCGCGCCGACGATGATGTAGTCGTACTCATGGATTGCCTGCATGGTGCAATCTCCTTGTTTGCTTGACGCCGTGCGTGGCGCCCGGGGGCGGGCCTGCCGCGCACGCGATTGCGAAGTCAGCTGCGCTCAGGCGCCAAACCAGCCCATCGCCTTGGGGGCCAGGTTGATATAGCTGTGCTTGAGTTCGGTGTACTCGTCCAGGCCGACGCGGGCCAGCTCGCGGCCGATGCCGCTCGCCTTGTAGCCGCCCCACGGCGCTTCCGGGAAGTACGGGTGGTAGTCGTTGACCCACACCGTGCCGAAGCGCAGGCCGCGCGACATCCGGTTGGCCTTGTCGAGGTCGCGGGTCCAGACCGCGCCGGCCAGGCCGTACGGGGTGTCGTTGGCGGCACGCAGTACTTCTTCCTCGGAGCGGAAGCGCTCGGCCGTGATCACCGGCCCGAAAATCTCCTCCTTCGCAATCTTCATGTCTGCCGTCACGTCGGCCAGCAGCGTCGGTTCCAGCCAGTAGCCCTTCTTGAAGACGTCGCCCGCCGGCCGCTTGCCGCCGTGAACCAGCCGTGCGCCCTCGGCAATGCCGGCCTGCACCATGCCCAGGATCTTCTCGTGCTGTTGCGCCGACTGCACCGGGCCCATCTGGGTCTCGCCGTGGAAGCCGTTGCCGATCACGATGCGCGGCAGGCGCTCGGCCAGCCGGCTGATGAATGCATCATAGATGCTGTCCTCGATCATCAGGCGCGAGCCGGCGGAGCAGACCTGCCCGGCGTGGAAGAACGCGGCATTGAGCGCGTAATCCACCGCTGCGTCCAGGTCGGCATCGGCAAAGACGATGTTCGGGTTCTTGCCGCCCAGCTCCAGGCCGATGCGCTTGAAGTTGCCGGTGGCGGCCTTCATGATGCTCTCGCCGGCATAGGCGCCGCCGGTGAACGAGACCAGGTCCACGTCCAGGCTCTCGGCCAGCTCGGCGCCGACTTCGGCGCCGCCGGTCACCAGGTTGAACACACCGGGCGGCAGGTCCAGCTCGGCCACCAGTTGCGTGAAGTGGTGCGTGGTCAGCGGCGTCAGGTTGCTGGGCTTGATCACCACGGTATTGCCTGCGCCCAGCGCGGGCGCGATCTTCCATGCGGCCTGCAGCAGCGGGTAGTTCCACGGCGTGATCAGGCCGCACACGCCAACCGGCTCGCGCAGCGTGCGGCTGATCACATGGTGCGGGGCTTCGTTGACCGCGCCCGACTCGGATGCGACCAGCCCCGCGAAGTAGCGGAAGGTGGCGGCGATATCGCCCATGTCGGTCCGGCTCTCGGTCAGCGTCTTGCCGGTGTTGAGCGACTCCAGGTGGGCGAGCTTCCCGGCGTCGCGGTCGATCAGTTCGGCGATCTTGTTCAGCAGCCTGGCGCGGTCACGGATCGTCGTCTGGCGCCACGGGCCGTCGAAGGCCTTGCGCGCAGCGGCGATGGCCAGGCGCGCGTCGGCGCGGGTGGCTTCGGCGGCCTGGGCGATCACGGACTCGTCGGCGGGGCTCAGGATGGCGCGCGTGCCTTGGTCGATGGGCGACTGCCACTGGCCGTCGATATAGAGCTGGGTCTGGATCATTGCTGCGGTTCCGGTTCGGTGGTTCGTTTCAGGCGGCCAGGGCGTCGAGCACCATCTGCTGGAAATGCTGCACGCCGTGCTCGCCGATGGCGGAGGTCTTGTCGTCGGTGACCAGCAGCGGGCCCTGCCCGTTGCGGTAGCCGCGCGACTTCAGGCCGCGCTGCACCGATTCGACGATGCTCAGGTCTTCGGGCTTGAGCACGTTCTTGTAGTACTCGATCAGTTGCTCCTGCTCGGCCGTGGGCGTGCTGTCGCGGAAGTAGAACTCGAAGTGCTGGATGGTGGTGTCGGCATCCACCGGGAACATGTAGAACACGCCGTAGTTGCCATCTCCCGGCAGCACGTTCAGCGTCACGTTGGGCCACAGCCAGTAGGCGGCGAAGTCGGTGTTGGGGGCGTCGCTGTCATAGGTGAAGGCGTCGCTGCCCGAGCGCGTCTGGCCGACCTGGCTGGTGTAGAGGCCGCGCACTTCGTGCTTGTAGGTCTCCATCCTGATCGACTCGACCAGCGCCGGGTGCGCGGTCTGGCAGTGCAGGCATTCCAGGTAGTTGTCGACCACCACCTTCCAGTTGGCCTTCATCTCGTAGCTGAGCTTGTGCGCCGGCACCAGCTTGTCGACATCCGGGCAGCGCGCGCGGATCTCGTCGTTGAGGCTGCCTGCCAGCTCGGCCAGCGGCTTCGCGTCCATGTCCAGGTTGACGAAGACCAGGCCGCAGAACTCTTCCACGCGCACCGGCGTCAGGCCGGCGTTGTCCTTGCAGAAGCCCGGCACGTTCTCGGCGTTGCGCACGTGGATCAGCTTGCCGTCCAGGCCGAACGACCAGGCGTGGTACGGGCAGGTGATCACGTTCTTGGCCTTGCCCGCGCCATCCGCAAACAGCTCATGGGCGCGGTGCGGGCAGACGTTGTAGAACGCGCGCAACACGCCGTCGCGGCCGCGCACCACGAACACGTTCTCGCCGGCCACTTTCACCGTGGCGTACTGGTTGTTCTCGGCCACCTGGCTCTTGTGCATCACACACACCCAGCTGCGCGCGAAGATGGTCTTCTTCTCCTGCTCGAAGACTTCCTGCGAGGTGTAGTAGTGGGCCGGCAGCGTATAGGCCAGCGGCGGGGTGGTGCCGCAGGCGGGGGCGATGGTCTCTTGCATGGGGTTGTCTCCTCGTTGGTCTCGGTGCTTTATCGATTCACTAATAGTTAATTAAATTACTATTGGTGATGTGAGATGAAGTCTAGTGAGGAGCGTAGGGGTACCGCAATTCAAAAAAGCGATGAAGTCTGCTAAATTGATGGTCTGTAGCTATCAATTCGCGCGATTTGCTGGGATGGTGTAAGGTTCGAGTAACTCAATTCACCATCGGTTGAAAAAAAGCGGAGGGGATGCCCATGACGGAAGACACTTTTGCCGCGCGCCTGAAGGGGGTGCTGGAAGGCAAAAGGATCATGCTCAAGCAGGTGGCAGAGGCGCTGTCGGTATCGCCGTCGGCGGTGCACAAGTGGACCCGCGGCGGCGAGATCGAATACGAGCGGCTGCTCGCGCTGGCGCGCTTCCTGGGCGTCAACTGGCTGTGGCTGCGCTACGGCGAGCAGGCCATCGCCGACCTGGAGGCCAGCACCGCCTCTGACCCGCACATCAAGGAACTGCGCCAGAAGCACCTGGCGGAGATCATGGAGAGCGAGGCGCGCATGAAGTTCGCGCAGGAGGTCTCGGGCATCGTCACCTGGGAATGGAACGTGCTGACCGATGGCCTGACCTACTCGTCCAACGACGTCACGCTGTTCGGCCGCCACATCCGCAACATGGACGACTTCTGGGCCTGCGTGCATCCGGCCGACGTTGCGCGCCTGCGCGAGGTGCTGGCGCGCACGCTGGGCGCGCAGGAGATGCACGAGTGGGAGTTCCGCGTCGTGCACGGGGACACCACGCGCTGGATCTCGTCGCGGGCCACGCTGGTGCGCGACTTCGACCAGCGCCCGGTCAAGATGATCGGCGTCAGCCTGGACATCACCGAGCGGCGCCGCGCCGAGGCTGCGCTGCGCCAGAACGAGGCGCTGCTGGCCAAGGCGCAGGAGATTGCCCACCTGGGCGGCTGGTACTGGAATATCCAGACCGACGACTGCGCCTGGACCGACGAGGCCTACCGCATCTTCGGCTGGGCCCCGCAGGCGTTCAAGGTGACCATGGAGCGCTACCTGGCGTCGATCGTCGAGGAAGACCGCGCCCGCGTGCAGGCGGCCATCCGCGCGGCCATCGTCGACAAGGCGCCGTACAGTGTCGACTACCGCATCCAGCTGCCCGACGGCAGCCATCGCGACATCCATGAGGAAGGCGAGGTCACGCTGGACGAGCACGGCAACGCCCTGACCATGGTCGGCGCCTCGCAGGATGTCACCGAGCCGGCAGCGCCGCCGGCAAGAGGCGGCGGCAAGGCCCCGCGCAAGCGTGCGGCGGACAGGCCACGCACACCAGCCTGACAGCACCACAGGGCGGCATGCATTGCCGCCCTTTTTCTTGGGGCGGGTCTTCCGCGTCACTTGAAGGAATAAGACCGTTTGTTTCAGCGTAAACGTTAGTGGAACGTTTGTTTCATGTTCCGCTATGATGGCATCTCCATGGCGCCGGATCCCGCGCGCCTGTACAAGGAGGAGATCCATCATGTCCCTGGCCAAGCCAGCCATCCCGCAGTCCCCGGGCCACGCCGCCTTGCTGCCGGACGCCGCCGCCACGGCGTTCGCCAAGGTCACGCGCCGCATCGTGCCGTTTATCGTGCTGTGCTACTTCTTCAGCTACCTGGACCGGGTCAACGTCGGCTTCGCCAAGCTGCAGATGCAGCAGGCGCTGGGGCTGAGCGACGTGGTCTATGGCCTGGGCGCCGGCATCTTCTTCTGGGGCTACATGCTGTGCCAGGTGCCCAGCAGCCTGCTGATCTACCGGCTCGGCATGCGCCGCAGCATGGCGGCCATCATGATCCTGTGGGGGCTGGTATCCGCCGCGACCATGTTCGTGACCACGCCGATGGAGTTCTACGCCGCGCGCTTCCTGCTGGGCGTGACCGAGGCCGGCTTCTTCCCGGCCGCGGTGATGTACCTGAACAAGTGGTACCCGGCCGACCGGCAGTCGCGCATCATGTCGATCCTGTTCCTGGCGATGCCGCTGGGCATGGTGCTGGGCGGCCCGATCTCCGGCGCGCTGATGTCGGCCACGCATGACCTGCACGGGCTGCAAGGCTGGCAGTGGATGTTCCTGATCGAGGCGCTGCCGGCCATCGTGCTGGGCCTGCTGCTGTTGCGCATGCTGCCCGAGTCGCCGGAGGCCGCGCCGTGGCTCACGCCGGCCGAAGCGGGCGCCATCACGCGCACGCTGACCACCGAGAACGCGAAGAAGAACACCCGCTTCATCGCCGCGCTCAAGTCGCCGATCCTGTGGATGCTGATGGCGATCTGCCTGCTGTTCAATATCGGCAACTACGGCCTGGTGTTCTGGCTGCCCACCATCATCCAGTCGACCGGGATGTCGTCGCCGCTTGAGATCGCCATGCTGACGGCGATCCCGTATGCGGTCGCGTGCGTGGCGATGAACGTCAACGCCGCGCACGCCGAGCGCACCGGCGAGCGCCGCCTGCACTCCGCGCTGCCGCTGCTGGTGGCCGCCGTTGGCATGTGGGCGAGCACGCTGTTTCCGCACAACACGGTGATGGCGATGGTGTTCCTGACTATCGGCATTTCCGGCCTGATGGCCACGCTGTCGATGTTCTGGGGCCTGCCGGGCCGCGTGCTGGCCGGCACCGCCGCGGCTGGCGGCATTGCCATGATCAACAGCGCGGCCAGCCTGGCCGGCCTGATCGGCCCGGTGCTGATGGGCGGCATCAAGCAGAGCACCGGCAGCATCTCGCTGGGCGTGCTGGCGCTGGCCGGGCTGATGCTGGCCGCGGCCGTGCTGATCCTGGCGATTCCGCGCCAGCTGATGCAATCGCGGAGCTGAGGGATGGCGCAAGCAACCATGGCACAAGCAAGCGACGACGCTCCCGCCGGCCTGGTGGCGCAAGCCGCCGCGAGCCTGCAGGTGCCGGTGGCACCTCAGGATTGCGAGCAGGCCGCCGCGCTGCTGGCCGGCATGGCGGCCATGGTGGCGGGCCTGCGCCAGGCGCTGGCGCAAGCGGAGGGGCAGCATGGCTGCTGACACGCTGATCGCCGCCGCCATGGCCGCGCAGGTACGCAGCGGCGAGCGGCTTGCCCTCGACCTGGTGCAAGACGCCCTGCAGCGCGCCGAAGCCGCCGCGCCGCTCAATGCCTGCTCGGCGCTGCTGGCGGACAGTGCACTGGCGCAGGCCGCCGCGCTGGACCGGCTGCGCGCGCAGGGCCGGCCGCTGCCGCCGCTGGCGGGCGTGCCGTTCGTGGTGAAGAACCTGCTGGACGTGCGCGGCCACGCCACGCTGGCCGGCGCCGCGCCACGCGCGCAGGAGCCGCCGGCACCGCGCCATGCCGATACGGTCGAGGCGCTGGTCGCCGCGGGCGCGGTGCCCGTTGCGCTGGCGGCGATGGACGAATACGCGTGCGGCGCCACCGGCGAGAACGTGATCGGCGGTCCGGTGCGCAATCCGCTCGATCCGTCGCGCATCACCGGCGGCTCGTCGGCCGGCACCGCGGCGCTGGTGGCTGCCGGGGTGGTGCCGTTCGGGCTGGGTTCGGATACCAATGGGTCGATCCGCGCCCCGGCAGCGTTCTGCGGCATCTGGGGGCTGCGCCCGACCACGGGGCGGTTGTCCCTGGCCGGATGCGTGCCGTATGCGCAGAGCCTGGATACGGTCGGCCCGATGGCCGGCAGCGCCGGTGACCTCGCGCTTGCCTATGCGGCCATGCTCGGCGTGGACGCGCCTGCTGATCCGCAAGGCCGTGGTGCCGCGACGCTGCGCGTCGGCGTGCTCGGCCGCGGCTTCTCTGATTTTGCCGAGCCCGCGGTGCAGGCGGCAGTGCTGCGCGTGGCTTCGGCCTTTGGCGCGGTGCGCACCATAGACCTGCCCGACGCCGACACGGCGCGCGACGCCGCCTCGGTAATCTCCGCCTACGAAGTCGGGCGCAACCACCAGGCCATGGGATTCTCCGTGCGCCATGGCGGCTACAGCGCCTTCGTGCGCCAGCGCATCCTGGCCGGGCTGGCGATGCCGCGCGGCTGGTATGACATCGCGCGCCAGCACCAGTCGGCGTGGCGGCAGCGGCTGCTGGCGCTGTTCGATGACGTCGACCTGCTGCTGGCCCCTTCAACTCCCTATGCGGCCACGCCGATCGGCGCCGACACCGTCAACGGCACCCGCCGCATCTATCGCCCGCGTGCCGATGCCGGGCACCTGACCCGGCCGTTGTCGCTGGCGGGCCTGCCCGTGGTGGCCGCGCCGTGCGCGGGCGAGGGCTTGCCCGCAGGCATCCAGATCGTGGCCGCGCCCTGGCTCGAGAGCCAGGCACTGGCGGCGGCGCGCTTCCTTGAGGCGCAGGGGCTGTGCCGCAGTGCGACGCCCCGATGGCTGTAACGACTGTTTCATGGAGTTCGGGGCCGTTGCGGCAAAGGCATTCGCGCCGGCGTCGCATCGGTTTTGTTTCATAATAATGATTAAAGAAACAAATGTTGCATTGACTCGGGCCATGCCCCTATACTGCAAACGCGTAGCCGGGTCCAACCCAGGTACTGAACGGGATAACGAGATGCAAGAGCAAAGGCAGCAGCAAAAGCGACGGCTCATGGCCACCCTGTTGTGGCTGGGCGCCGCGGGCCTGGCTGGCCCGGCAGTGGCGGACAGCTATCCGTCGCGCCCGATCCGCCTGGTGGTGCCGTCAGCCGCCGGCGGCAGTCCTGACGTGCTGATGCGCGCATTGGGCGCCGAAGTCGGCAAGTCGCTGGGCCAGTCGTTCGTGATAGACAACAAGCCCGGCGCCTCGGGCGTGATCGGCATCTCCGAACTGGAACGCGCCGCGCCTGACGGCTACACGCTCGGCTATGCCAACAACGTGACGCTGTCGATCAACAAGAGTACCTTCCGCAAGCTGCCGTACCGGCCCGATGCCTTCGTGCCGGTGGTGCTGCTGTTCAAGGTGCCGAATGTGATCGCGGTCAGGCCGGAGATGCCGGTGAAGACCTTTGCCGAGCTGGTGGCCTACGTCAAGGCCAACCCCGACAAGGTCACCTATGCCTCGCCGGGCCAGGGCACGTCCGGCCACCTGACCGGCCAGCTGCTCGCGGACAAGGCGGGGCTGGCCTGGACGCACATCGGCTACAAGGGCAGCCCGCAGGCCGCCACCGATGTGATGGGCGGCCAGGTCAATGTGCTGATCGACAACATGCCGACCATCCTGCCGCTGATCAAGGCCGGCAAGCTCAAGCCGCTGGCAGTGACCAGCCTGGCGCGCTCGCCGCTGCTGCCGGCGCTGCCCACCATCGCGGAGTCCGGCGTGCCGGGTTTCGAAGGGGTGGCCTGGGGCGGCCTGGTCGCGCCGCAAGGCACGCCCGCCGGGGTGGTGGGCAAGCTCAACGGCGCCTTCAACCGCGCGCTGGCGGATCCGGCCATCAAGGACAAGTTCGCCGCGCTGGGCGCCGAGACGGTCGGCGGCACGCCGCAGGCGCTGGCCGGCTATGCCGCGCGTGAAACCGACAAATGGGCGGCCGTGGTCAGGCAGGCCGGCATCACGCCGCAATAACACCGCCGACGAGACAAGGATTGACGATGGCATCGCAACCAGCCGCGCCCCGGCGCGCCGACCTGATCTTCCGCAACGCCACGGTCGTGGACGGCACGGGCGCAGCCCGCCGCGTGGCCAATGTGGCAGTCGCGGGCGACCGCATCGTCGCCGTGGGCGACTGCGCTGACATGACCGCGGAACATACCGTGGACGCAGCCGGCCGCGTGCTGGCACCGGGCTTTATCGATGCCCACACGCACGACGACGGCTACCTGCTGGTGCATCGGGACATGACGCCCAAGGTGTCGCAGGGCATCACCACCGTGGTCACCGGCAACTGCGGCATCAGCGTGGCACCGCTGGTCAGCAGCGCGCCGCCGCAGCCGCTGGACCTGCTGGGGCCGCCCGCGCTGTTCCGCTTCGATACCTTCGCGCAGTGGCTCGACGCGCTGCGCGCGACGCCGGCCAATGTCAACGTGGTGCCGCTGCTCGGGCATTCGACGTTGCGCGTGCGCGCGATGCCGGAACTGGACCGGGCCGCCAATGCAGAAGAAATCGCTGCGATGCGGGACGAGGTCAGGCTGGCGATGGAGGCGGGCGCCTTCGGTGTCTCGACCGGCACGTTCTATCCGCCCGCGGCAGCCGCCACCGAAGCCGAGATCATCGCCGTGAGCGAGCCGGTCCGCACCCACGGCGGCGTCTATTCCACCCACCTGCGCGACGAGACCGACGACATCGTGCCGTCGATCGAAGAAGCGCTGCGCATTGGCCGCGCGCTTGGCTGCCCGGTGGTGTTTTCCCACCACAAGGTCGCGGGCAAGCGCAATCATGGCCGCTCGGTCGAAACCCTCGGGCTGCTGGCCGACGCCGCGCGCCTGCAGCCGCTGTGCCTGGACTGCCATCCCTATCCCGCGACCTCGACCATGCTGCGGCTGGACCGCGTGCGCCAGTCCACGCGCACCATGGTCACCTGGTCCACCGGCTACCCGCCCGCGGGCGGCCGCGACTTCCACGAGCTGATGCAGGAGCTTGGCCTGGACGAAGACGCGCTCTTGGCAAAGCTGCGCCCCGCGGCGGCGATCTATTTCATCATGGATGAGCGCGACGTCGAGCGCATTGCGCAGTTTCCGCTGACCATCTTCGGCTCGGACGGCCTGCCCTTCGATCCGCGCCCGCATCCGCGCCAGTGGGGCACCTTCCCGCGCATCCTGGCGCGCATGGTGCGCGAAGACCAGCTGATGACGCTGGAAACCGCAATCCACAAGATGTCCGGCCTGGCTGCGCAGCAATACGGGCTGGCGGACCGCGGCCGGATCGTGCCGGGCGCGTTTGCCGACCTGGTGCTGTTCGATGCGGACCGGGTGCAGGACCGTGCCACCTTTGAAGACCCGCTGCAACTGAGCACCGGCATCCACGGCGTCTGGGTCAACGGCGCCAGGGTCTGGGAACAGTCCACGCAGACGGACAGCGAAGGCAGCGCACTGCCCGCGTTTTCCGGCCGCGTGCTGGAGCGCTGCCCCGCCGACACCGATTCCGCTTTGCCCCGCTGACGCGCGGCCCCACCACCACATCATCATGACCCACGTATTCCATCGCAATCCGCGCCAGAAGCTGCCCGTTGCCGTTGCCGGGCAGGGCATCGAACTGATCGACAGCGAAGGCCGGCGCTATCTCGACGCCTCCGGCGGCGCCGCCGTGTCGTGCCTGGGGCACGGCCATCCGCGCGTGATCGAGGCGATCAAGGCGCAGCTCGACACCATCGCCTACGCGCATACCTCGTTCTTCACCACCGAGGTGTCGGAAACGCTGGCCGAGACGCTGGCGCAGGCCGCGCCTGGCGATCTCGACCATGTCTACTTTGTCTCCGGCGGTTCCGAAGCGGTGGAGTCGGCGCTGAAGCTGGCGCGCCAGTATTTCGTCGAAGTAGGGCAGCCCAGCCGCCGCCACTTCATCGCGCGTCGCCAGAGCTACCACGGCAACACCCTGGGCGCGTTGGCCATCGGCGGCAACGCCTGGCGGCGCGAGCCCTTCCTGCCGCTGCTGGTGCCGGCGCACCACGTGTCGCCGTGCTATGCCTACCGCGACCAGCAGGCCGGCGAGACCGACCCGCAGTACGCACAGCGCCTGGCCGACGAGCTGGAAGCGAAGATCCTGGAACTCGGCCCGGACACCGTGGCCGCCTTCGTCGCCGAAACCGTGGTGGGCGCCACCGCCGGCGCGGTGCCGCCGGTGGGCGACTACCTGAAGCGCATCCGCGCCGTGTGCGACAAGTACGGTGTGCTGCTGATCCTGGATGAGGTGATGTCAGGCATGGGCCGTACCGGCTACCTGTTCGCGTGCGAAGAGGATGGCGTGGTGCCCGATATCGTCACCATCGCCAAGGGCCTGGGCGCGGGCTACCAGCCGATCGGCGCGATGCTGTCGACGCGCAGGATCTACGACGCCATCGTCGGCGGCAGCGGCTTCTTCCAGCATGGCCACACCTATATCGGCCATGCGACTGCCTGCGCCGCGGCACTGGCGGTACAGCGGACCATTGCCGAAGACAAGCTGCTGGCCAACGTGCTGGCCCGCGGCGAGCAACTGCGCGCACAGCTGCGCGAGGCGCTGGGTGACCATCCCAACCTGGGTGATGTCCGTGGACGCGGCTTGTTCGTTGGCGTGGAGTTCGTGGCCGACCGCGACAGCAAGGCCACGCTCGATCCGGCGCTGAAGACGCATGCGCGGTTGAAATCCGCCGCGATGCAGAATGGCTTGCTGGTCTATCCGATGGGGGGCACGGTCGACGGCGTGCGCGGCGACCACGTGCTGTTCGCACCGCCGTTTATTTGCACGCCGCAGGATATTGACCGCATCGTCGAGCGCTTTGCGGCGGCGGTGCAGGCGGTGCTGCCGGCTTGCGTGACGGCTTGAATTGCTGAAGGCTCCTGCCTCCCGCGGGTTTGCCCCCCTCTCCCGCTTGCGGGAGAGGGGGGCAAACAAGCGGTCAGCGGGCCATGGCCGCAGCTGCAGCGCTGCCCACATCAGCCGAACGCAGCAACCTGCCTGAATGCGCCATGCCCCGGCGCCTGTGCTGACGCCGGTTCCGCATCCAGCTTGAATTCGCCCACCACGCGCTGCAGCTCAGTGGCCTGGCCCGCCAGTTCGTGCGAGGCACTGGCCGCCTGCTCCACCAGCGTCGCATTCTGCTGCGTCACGGTGTCCATCTGCGCCACCGCCTCGTTGACCTGCGCAATCCCGGCACTCTGCTGTTCAGAGGCCGCAGTGATCTCGCCCAGCAGCCCGGTCACGCTGGCCACTGCCTGAACGATCTCCTGCATGGTCTCGCCGGCCTGGCCCACCAGTGCCGAGCCGCTGTCCACCTGCTGCACCGAATCGTCGATCAGCTGCTTGATCTCCCGCGCCGCCGAAGCACTGCGCTGCGCCAGCGTGCGCACCTCGCCGGCCACCACGGCAAAGCCGCGCCCCTGCTCACCCGCGCGCGCGGCTTCCACCGCCGCGTTCAGCGCCAGGATATTGGTCTGGAAGGCAATACCTTCGATCACTTCGATGATGTCCGTGACCTTGCGCGAGCTGGCGCTGATCGCCGACATGGTCTGCACCACGTTGCCCACCACTTCGCCACCGCGCGCGGCGATGCCCGATGCGGTTGCCGCCAGCCCGTTGGCGGCGCGCGCGCGTTCGGTGTTCTGCTGCACCATCGAGGTCAGCTCGCCCATGCTCGACGCGGTCTCTTCCAGCGCCGCTGCCTGCTCTTCCGTGCGCTGCGACAGGTCGGTATTGCCCGCGGCAATCTGGTGCGAAGCGGCGGTGATCGAATCGGTGGAAGCGCGGATGCGTGTCACCAGGTCGGTGAGCATGTCTTCCATCTCTCCCAGGCCGCCCAGCAGCCGCCCAAACTCGCCGCCCCGCTCGGTGTCGAACTCCTGGCTGAGGTCGCCCGCCGCCACGGTTTCGGCAATGTAGACGGCCTCGGACAACGGCGCCTCGATGCTGCGCGCCAGCGCCCAGACCGCGCCCACCGCCAGGCATAGCCCACCCACGCCCAACGCGATCAGCAGGCGCCGCGCATCGGCCGCATCCTGCATCCGCGGCAAGGCCACCGCGATCCCGATCGCCATCAGCGACCACATGGCGCCAAACGCCGCGCCCAGGCGTATGCGAATCCCCAGGTTTTGCATGTCTGTCCCCCGTTTCCACCCCAGAAGTGCAGGCGCCGGCGTGCCGGCTGCCTGTCTTGCCAATGTCTTCGCTGGCCAACTCTTGCTTAACGGCGGGAACGGTGCAGTCTTTAGCGGCTTGCAGGACAGGCAGACCTGCGCCGCCGCTGGTGGTGCCGGGCGGCAGCAATATGTCGCGGCATCGACTTACAATTGCAATTGAGTTGCGTTAATATGGCGCCGGTCGACACAGCCAGCGCCTCCATCAATGCGTAAGCATGCGAACATCGTTCGTCTCATCTGGGCCGTGCTCCTGCTCTTGCTAGTGCAGGCGTGGGCCGCGGTGACGCACGTGCATGCGGTACCGGGAACGCGGTTGGAGGCTGTCGTGGCGAACACAAGCGCAGGCGCAATCCCCGATGCGGCCGCCACGCCGGACACGTCCGACACGGACCGCGTGCCTGCCGATGGCACGACGGAATGCGATTGCCTGTGGTGCTCGCCCCGGTTGCATCTCTTCATCAGCGCCGCCATCGCGGTGCAATTGCTCTGCGTCATCCTGCGCCTGCTGTCACGGGTACGGCAGGTCGATGTCGCCGCGCCGACATGGCGTACCCGCTTCCTCTCTCCGCCCGCCTTGCGCGCGCCACCGGCGCTGGCCCGCGCCGCCGGCTAACCCCCGGCCGCATCCCTTTCCCTTACATCTGATTGCGCGTCCGCTGCGTCATGCCAGGCGGGCGGCATCCTCACGTCCGAATTTTGTACGGCAAGCCCGGTGCCCATAGCGGATACCGCCGGGCTGCCGCGAGGCCTCATGAACAAGAACGAAAACACGGGTGCCGCGCGCCCCCTGGCCTGGACACTGCTCGCGCTCTCGTCGGGCGTCTTCAGCCAGGCCGCATTTGCCGAAGGCCAGCATACGGTGCTGCCGGAAGTCAGCGTGGTGGCGACGCAGGACACCAGCCTGCAAGGCAAGCGCAAGCTCGTGACCACGGACAGCACCGGCCTGCCGGCCGCGGTCTCGGTCGTCACCGCCGACGAGTTGGGCACCATCAATATCGGCCGGGACATCTCCAACATGTTCCGTCGTGTACCTGGGGTGGTGGCCAACAACATCGACCAGGGCGACACGGGCAACGGTTTCCGCATGCGCGGCTTCGCCACCCAGGGCACGCACGGCGCCGACACCGCAGTCTATGTGGACGGGGTGCCGCAGAACATGCCGTCCAGCCAGGCCGGCGCCGGACATGGGCCTGCATTCCTGGAATGGCTGACCCCGGACATGATCGGCCAGATCGACGTCGTCAAGGGGCCGGTGTCCGCGTTGTATGGCGACCAGAACCGGGCGGGTGCCGTGCCGATCAGCACGCAGTCGGGCGACGTGCCCTCCAGTATCGGCATCGGCTTCGACCGGTACAACGGCAAGCGCGCAACACTGGTCCTGTCAGGCAGCCATGCCTTGCGGCCCGGGTCCGAGTCGATCCGGTCGCTGTTCGTGGCCGATATCTACCGCACCCATAGCTACCGGTACGACGGCAGCACCGACCGCGACAACTTCTTCTGGAAGCTGTCGACCAGGATCGGCGATGGCGTCTACAGCCTGCGGCTCAACCACTATCGCTCCGAATCGACAGCCGCCGGCTACCTGCTGCTGAGCGACCTGCAATCCGGCAAGGTGGACCCGCGCTCCACGCAATACGGGCTGCCGGGCTTCGGCAGCGGCAAGCGTTCGATGTTCGCGCTGAATCGCGCCCCGGCGCATGGCGAGGACGGCTGGTATGCGACGTTGTACGGGGAAGCCTTCGAGCGCGAGCGTGGCATTGCCACCAGCAGCGTGCAGCACACCGTGGGTTCGGATGACCGGAATATCTTCGGCGGCCGGCTGGCCAACAATTTCACGTTCGGAGACCGGGCCGCGCTCATGGTCGGCGCGGAAGTGCGCCGCGACCGGGGGGACGCGCAGCGCCGGATCTGGGTGCGTGGCGTGCCCACTGCGAACTATATCAACGCGCAGCAGCTCGACCTGCTCACCTACGGGCTGTTCGTGCAGGGGCAGTTCAAGCCGGTCGAAGCGGTCAAGCTGACCGCGGGCCTGCGGCGCGACTGGTTCGACTACGACATCGTCAACCGCAAGCTGCCGGCAGCGAGCACCGACTACTTCTCGGGCGTCACCACGCCCAAGCTCGGCGCGGTCTGGTCGGTGCTGCCCCGGCTCGACCTGTTCGCCAACGTCGCGCAGGGCTTCCGTTCGCCCGCCGCGGAGCAGATCAGCAGCAGCGGGGCCACGGGCCCGCTGGGCGCGCCCGGCGGCACGGTCTATGACGGGTCGCCGTCGAAGGTGAAATCCTACGACGTGGGCTTTACCGCGACGCCGGCCAACAACCTGACCGTGACCGCAGCAGCCTACTACACGCTGAATGAGGACGAGATCGTGGGGCAGCCGGACGGATCGTTCAAGTCGGTCGGCGACACGACGCGCAAGGGATATGAGCTGGAGGCCCGCTGGCGGCCCATCCGCCCGGTGTCGGTCTACGCCAGCTACGGGCAGATCATCCAGGCCGAAGCGAACAACCCGCTGCCCAACACGGGGGCCAGGCTGTCGGTTCCCCGGCACCAGCTCAAGCTGGGCGCCGAGTACCGCCAGCGGCTGCAGGGCGCGCAGCTGACCGTCAATGCCGATGCCTATCTGACTACCGGTATTCCCTACTACATGGGAACGCCGCAGACCCAGCTGCGTTTCATGCCGGCCTACACGCGCTTCGACCTGCGCGCGGTGCTCGACTGGAAGCAATACCAGTTGTCGCTGTTCGCGGTGCTGCAGCCGCACCGGTTCTCGACCGAGGCCGCGTATGGGTCCGCAGCGGGGCTGCTGGTAGCGCCGCAGCCGAAATGGCAAGCCGGCATGGCGGCACGCTATTTCTTCTGACGTATTCGACGGAGACACGACATGCTTGAAATTCGTGACCTGGTCGTCCATCGCGACGGGCGTCGCGTTGTGGACGGCCTGAATATTACCGTGCCGAAGGGCTGCGTCTACGCCTTGCTGGGCGGCAACGGCGCGGGCAAGACCACCACCATCGATGTGACGCTGGGGTTTGTCCCGCCGGCCGGTGGCACGGTGCTGGTCGACGGACTGTCGCCCGTTGCCGATCCGGCTGCGGTCAGGCGGCGCGTCGCCTACCTGCCCGAGAACGTCGCGCTGTATCCCTACTTGTCCGGCGCGGAAAACCTGGATTACTTCTGTGCGATTGCCGGCATCGGCCTGTCGCGCGCCGAGGCTACGGCGCTGCTGGACGGCGCGGGGCTGGCCCGCGACGCGCACGGCCGGCGCGTAGCGAAATACTCGAAAGGCATGCGCCAGAAGGTGGGCCTGGCCATTGCCCAGGCCAAATCCGCGTCATTGCTGCTGCTTGACGAGCCGACTTCGGGGCTGGACCCGGCCGCGGCCGATGACATGGCAAACCGTGTCCGGCAAGCGGCGGACGCGGGCATGGCGGTGCTGATGGCCACGCATGACCTGTTCAACGCCAGGCAGCTCGCCGACCGCATCGGCATCCTGCGTGCCGGCGTGCTGGTGGCCGAGTTCGACGCGGCCACCGTCGGCCACGAGGCACTGGCCTCAACCTACCTGGCCCATGCGCGCGCGCAGGGTGTTGCGCCATGATCAGGACCGTGGTTGTGAAGGAATTCAGGGCGATGGCCAGGGAGGGGCGCTTCGCAGCACTGCTTGCGATCGGCGCCGCGGTATTGGCCGTCGCCATCCTGGCCTCGCTGCAGCGGCATGCCGCGGTCGCCAGCGAGGTGGCGCAGGTTGCCGCCGCGACGCGGCAGCAGTGGGACGACCAGGGTGACAAGCATCCGCATCGCGGCGCGCACTTCGGCCTGTACGTGTTCCGGCCGGCCTCCGCGCTGACGGTGATCGAGCCGGGGCTGGGCGACTACTTTGGCCAGGCGCTGTGGCTGGAGCCGCACCGGCGCAATGTGGCGCGCTTCGAGCCCGCGCAGGATGCGCTGCCATCCACCCGCTTCGGCGACCTGAGCGCCGGCTTCGTGTTCGCGGTGCTGTTGCCGCTGCTGGTGATCGCCGTCACTTTCGATGCCGTCAGCGGCGAGCGGCAGCGCGGCACACTGCGCATGATGCACGGCGCCGGCGTGGCGCCGGCCAGGCTCGTGGCCGGCAAATTCCTGGCGCTGGGCGCGGGCTTTGCCGTGTTTGCGCTGGCCGTGGCGCTGGCCCCGGTCATCGCGGCCAGCGCCGGCGGCACGCTGGATGGTGCGGTCTGGTGGCGGGCCGCGGGCCTGGGTGCCGCCTATCTGCTATACACCGCGATCCTGGTGGGACTGGGCCTGGCGGTGTCGGCCTGGGTTGCCGACGGCAGGAGCGCGTTGTTCGTGCTGGTGGGCCTGTGGCTGGCCTTTGTCTTCGTGATCCCGGGCATTGGCGCGGCGGGTGCGCGGCATGCCGTGCCGCTGCCGTCGGCGCAAGCGTTCTGGGCGGCGATCCAGCGCGACTACACGGAGGGATTGCCGGGCGACGGCAGCCTGGCGGCCCGCACCGAACGCCATGACGCGGCGCTGCTGTCGCGCTATGGCGTCACGCGCCTCGAGGACCTGCCCGTGGGCGCGGCGCCGCTGCGGCGGCTGGAGCGCGACGCCTACGCCGACCGGGTCCATGCGCTGCATTTCGATGCGCTGTGGCAGCGCTATGCGGCGCAGGAGAACGTGATGCGCGCCGCCGCGCTGCTGAGCCCCACGCTGGCGGTCCGCAACTTCGCCATGAAGATGGCAGGAACGGATCTCTCGCACCAGCGCGACTACGAGGCCGCCGCGGAGCGCTATCGGCGCAGCGTCAACACGGTCATCGATGAATGGGATGCCGGCCACACGCGCGGCATGACTTCGTTCGATGCCAGGTACGCCGGCGCTGCGCTTTGGCGCGCAATCCGGCCCTTTGCCTACACCATGCCGCCGGCGCTCTTCGCGCTGCGGGCAGCGTTGCCGGAGATCGCGATCATGTTCTGGTGGTGCGGGCTGGCCGTGGCCGGCCTGTTCTTCTCTCTTCGCAGGATACAGCCATGAGCCCCATAAGACAGACCAGGCAGGCGCTTGCCGCGCAATGCCGCCGCTTCTGCGCGGCGGGCAGTGCCCGTTGGGCGCTGCTGCTGTTCGCTGCCGCCCTGTGCGCGTGCGCGCTGGCATCGGGTCTCAGTGCGCGCGCATGGCATGAAAAGCTGCAGCAGCTGGAAGCAAACGGGCAGGCGGCATTGCGCCTTGCCCAGGCCAAGGCATCGCCGGCATCTCCGGAGCAGGCCGCGATGGCGGCATTCCGGTTCGCCAGGTCGGATGCCCCGGTGGCGCAGCTGCGGCCAGGTGGCGGGTTGGCGCTGGCGAGCAGCGTGCTGGACCTGCTGCCGCCGTCGATTCGCGTCACTGTCGAGAGCCGCCACACCGACGCGCGCAACGAGGAGCGGCTGGCCAACCCGCTGTTGCAGCGCTACGGCACCTTCGACCTGGCGACGGCGATCGCGCTGCTGGCGCCGCTCTTGCTGGTGTGCCTGTGCGCAGGCATGGTCCAGGGCGAGCGCGAACACGGCACGTGGCGGATGTCGATGGCGCAGGGTGCGGCCGGCGGGCGTGTGCTGTTCGCCGCCATCGCGGTTCGGGCGGGCGCGGTCTGGCTGATTGCCGTGCTCGCTTCCGCGCTGGCATTCCTGCTGGACCCCGCGGCAACGCTGTCGGCGTATCTCGCATGGCTGTTTTGCGTGACGGCGTTCATCGCGTTCTGGAGTGCGGCCAGCGCTGCGCTCAACCTGCTGCCCGGTTCCGGCGCCACGGCGGTGCTGGCCGGGCTTGGCCTGTGGGCCATCGCCACCTTCGGCACGCCTGCGATGGTCGCGGCGCTGGCGGATCGCACGATGCCGATGCCGTCACGGCTGGCGGCAATCGTCCAGATCCGCGCGGCGCAGCAGAGCGCGGAAGCCAGGATGTCGGAGCTGGTGGAAGAGTGGTATCAGGCCAATCCACAGTGGGCCCCGGCCACGGCACGGCAGCACGCATGGCCGGTCAGCTTCATGCCGCGCTACCTCGACCAGGCAGCGCGGATCCGGCCGGTCGCGTCCGCGTTCGACCACGCGCGTGCGGTGCGCTTCACGCAGGCGGAGCGATGGGCCTGGCTCTCGCCGCCGCTGTCGCTGCTGCTTGCCGCCGACCGGCTGGCGGGCAGCGACGCGCCGCGGTACGCCAGCTTCATGGCACGGGTGGACCGCTTCGAAGTGCAGTGGCGCGCGTACTTCGTCCCGCGCATCATGAGCTATCGCGGTGTGTCGACGGATGAATATCGGAACGCGCCGCGGTTCGAGTGGGTTGAACGAGAGCGCGGGGCGGTGGGGATTGGCGGACTGCAGCAACTCGGACTGGCAGCGGCGATGCTGGGCTTGCTCTTTGTGTTCCGGGCGCGGTTGGCGCGCCCTTGACTGCCGTGGTATGTTCTGCCCGTCGCGCGGCCGACGAGGCCGCTTCCCGCCCATCGGACCGCATGAACCAGCCCATCGACACCGCCGACGACGATTTCGTCGACAACTACACCCCGGCCCTGCTGGCCCAGGCCAGCCAGCTGATCTCGGGGGAATTCCACGTGATCGTGCAAGCCAATGGTTTCACCATCTCAGACTGGCGCGTCCTGTCCACGCTGTCCGGCGGCAAGCCAATCAGCATCGGGGAACTGGCGCAGATCTCGGTGACCAAGCAGCCCACGGTGACGCGCCTGCTCGACCGCATGGAGGCGCAGGGTTACGTCAAGCGCATCCCGCACGGGACCGACCGGCGCATCACGCTGGTGCGCATCACGCCGCGCGGGCAGAAGCTGACCTCCACCCTGATCGCACAGGCCCGGGCCCACGAGGACCATGTGCTGGCGCCGCTCGGCAAGAAGAAGGCCGACGAGCTGCGCGCCACGCTGAAGCTGCTGATCCACCTGCACCGCCCTGCCAACTGAGGGATCGGCCGCGCCTCAGGCCGGCCGGCACATCTGGAACAGCGTCGATTTGCTGACCTCATAGTAGTCAGCCGGACCGCCGCCGCGCAGGATCGGGCGTGCGGCGGCGGTGTCATAGACCCCGTCCGGCAGGAAGGCCCGGTCGATATGCACGCCGACCACCTCGCCCAGCACCATCCAGGTATCGAGCATGGCGCCGTCGGCCCGGTTCAGTTGCATGACTTTGGTAGCGCGGCACTCGAACGATACCGGGCTCTCCTGCACGCGCGGCGCCGACACCAGCCGCGACGGTACCGGCGTCAGGCCAGCCAGGCCAAACTCATCGACTTCCGGCGCCACGCCCGCGCTGGTGGCGTTCATGCGCTCGGCCAGCGGGCGCGTCACCAGGTTCCAGACAAAGGCGCCGGTGTTCTCGACGTTGCGCACGGTGTCCTTGTAGCCGACGCTGGAGAATGCCACCACCGGTGGCGTGTAGTTGAAGACGTTGAAGAATGCGTAGGGTGCCAGGTTGGCACGCCCGGCCTTGTCCACCGTCGAAATCCAGCCGATCGGGCGCGGACCGACAATGGCTGCCAGCGGATCGTGCCTGAGCCCATGGCCGCGCGTGGGCTCGTAGAAATGAATGTCGTCCATGTGCGTGTGCGAAACGTCGTCCCTGCACGGGCAGGGGCGACCAAAGCGTGGGATGGCGCTCAGTATTTGCCGCTCAGCAGCTCACCGCAGCCGGCGACCTCGGCGCGCAGGTTCAGCTTGCGCAGCATCTGCCAGGTGGTGGCCACCGCCGCCGACACCGTCGGGATGCCCGATTCGTCCTGTACCTTCTGGATCGACGGCAGCGACTGCATCTGCACGCAGGCCGACAGCACGATGGCGTCGACGCCGGTGGTGTCGATGCGCTTGTAGATCTCCAGCAGGTCGGCCGGATCCTGCGCGGCGACCTGCAGGTTGTCGGGGATCTCCAGCGCGGTGTAGTCCTTGACCTCGATGCCTTCGCTCTCGATGTACTCGACCACCATCTTCGTCAGCGGCTTCATGTACGGGCATACCACCGAGACGCGCTTCGCGCCCATGGCGTGCAGGCCGTCCACCAGCGCGCCGGCGCTGGTCACCACCGGCGCAGGGTTGCCGTTGTCGACGGTGCGCTGCGTCAGGCGCGCCTCGGAGACGCGGTGATAGCCCTTGCCCATGCTCATGATGGCCACCAGGCAGGCGTAGCCCAGCACGTCCACGCGTGCGTCGGACAGCTCGATGGCGCAGCGGTCGCTGTCGCGGTCCATCGCCTCCAGCTCTTCCTTCACCACCTTCTTCATGCGCATGCGGCTGGAGTGGAAGGTGAAGCGCTCGGCGAAATCCTTCTCGCGCTCGCGCAACATGGCGGGGATTTCCGTCTCCATGGTGGTGTTGGAGGAAGGCACGATCTGCCCGATGCGCAGCGGCTTCTGGGGCGTCAGCAGGAAAGACATTTACTTGCTCTCGAAAAGGTCGAATGCGTTGAGTTCCGCTTCCTCGGCGTCGAGGTCGAAGGCCTGGCTGGCGCCGTCCAGGAACTGGGCGGGCTGCAGCGGGCGGCGGTCGACGCGCAGGTCGAAGATGTCGAAGCGGTTGTAGTGGCCGGTGATGTCGTGCATCTGGCGCGGCTGGATGCAGCGGGACAGGTCGATGTCGGCGTAGACGATGCCTTCCGCGTCGATCAGCGGCTCGCCGATGACGCGGCCGTCCGGCCCGAGGAAGCCGGAGAAGGCGCTGTTGCGCCGCGACAGCAGCTCGCGCGCCTTCGGGTTCAGCGGGCTCATGGCCTCGATGATCTCCTCCGACACGGTCGAGCACGACACCGCGGTGAACACCTTGCCCTCGAAGCAGTGGGCGGCGGCGCGCACCTTGATGGCCTCGGCCATGTCGTAGTCGGCCGGGGCCACCGGCAGCGCGATATAGCTGGCCACGTGCATCATCTCGCCCTGCGACAGCAGCGAGAAGCGCGCCAGCGTGTTGGTGTTCTCGCCGCAGGCCAGCGAGCCGAGCGGGCCGACGCTGGTCTGGTGCACGCGCAGCGCCGAGGCGTCGCCATTGGCCCAGGTCAGCTTCTCGGCCCAGGTCGGCACCAGCTTGCGGTGGCGGCCCAGGATGCGGCCTTCGTCGCTGATGGTCACCAGCGTATTGAAGAGGGTGCCGACGCCGGTGCGGCTGCGTTCGTTCACGCCGACGATCACGTTGATGTGGTTGGCCTGCGCCGCCTGCGCGATCTTGCGGATCTCCGGGCCGGGGATCTCGATGGAAGCCTTGACCAGCCGCTCGAACCAGGGGCTGGCGTCGACCGGGTTGGTCAGCCAGCTCCAGTACGGGTAGCCGGCCACGAACACTTCCGGAAAGGCGACCAGCTTCGCACCGTTGTCGGCGGCTTCCTTGATCAGGCGGCAGACCTTGTCGACCGTGGCGTCGGCATCGAGGAAGACCGGAGCCGCCTGGACGGCCGCAGCCTTGAATTTGGGCAGATTGAGCATATGTGTGCCTCGCTTGCAGCGGTCATCCCCGCTTGCGCGGGGATGACGGGATTTAGACAGCTACCACCGGGTGGCGCAGCTCGCCGATGCCTTCCACCGTGGCTACCACGGTGTCGCCCGGCCACAGCCACTCCTGCGGGGTTCGGCCCGCGCCCACGCCGTCGGGCGTGCCGGTGGCGATGATGTCGCCGGGTTCCAGCGCCATGCCCTTGCTGATGTCCGCGATCAGCGCCGGCACCTTGAACAGCATGTGGCGGGTGTTGGAGCTCTGCTTGGTCACGCCGTTGACGGTCAGCGACAGGTCCAGCGTGTGCGGGTCGGCGATTTCGTCGGCGGTGACGATGACCGGGCCGAACGGGGCATAGGTGTCCTGGCCCTTGGAGTAGATCCACTGGCCGGCGCGGCGGCAGTCGCGCGCCGAGATGTCGATCATCACGCTGTAGCCGAACACGTAGTTGAGCGCGTCGGCCTCCTTCACACCCTTGCCGCGCGTGCCGATGATGACGGCCAGCTCAACTTCCCAGTCCATCTGCTGCGTGATTTCCTTGTTGTGCTCGATCGCGTCGCCCGGGCCGATCACGGTGGTGGGCGGCTTGGAGAAGATCACCGGCTCCTTCGGCAGTTCCTTCGAGGTGTCCAGGCTGCGGCTGGATTCGGCGACGTGCTCGACGTAGTTCAGGCCGATGCCCCAGATGTTCTTGCGTGGGCGCGGGATCGGCGCCAGCAGCTTGACGTTCGAGGCCGGCACGGCCACGCCGAACGGCAGCTTGCCGCGGTATTCGTCCAGCAGCGCGCTGGTCGAGCGGACTGCCTCGGGGCCCAGGTCGATGAACTCGAGCATGGTGGAGGGAATGCTCACGCCGACGGCGGCGCCGAAGCGGGCGAGGTCAACGACATTGCCGTCGACGATGGCACCCAGGCGGGCGGCGGCAGCGACTTCAGCGCGATAGGTTACGAGACGCATGGTTTGATAACTCCGGAAAAGGCCGCAATCGGTGCGGCTGCACAATTTGGAAAATAGGTACTGCTGAGGTTCAAAGGACCACCTGATGCCCGCCGTTCTCCGCCAGCGCTTGCTCGCGGTAAAGCCCGAGCGAATGCATTACCGGCAGGTCGTTGAAGCAGAACAGCACGGCGTCATCGCTGGCCGACGCGTTTGCGTGCTCATGGAAGGCCCACGACGGCACGCAGAAGATGTCGCGCTCGGTCCAGTCGAAGCGCTGGCCGTTGATGACCGAGTAGCCACTGCCCTTGGCTACCTGGTAGACAAAGCTGCCCGTGTGGCGGTGGGCCTTGGTGGCTTCGCCCGGACGCAGCAGCTGCATGCTGGCGCCGATGGTCGGCATCACCGGGCCGCCGGTGACCGGGTTGACGTAGTGCATCAGCACGCCGTCGAACGGGCTGCCGTCGGTGACCTTGCTGTGGCGCACCAGCGCCTCGCAGGTCGGGGCCCATTCGTACTTGTAGAGCGGCGAATACGGCTTGCTCCAGTTGCCCTCATGCGGGCGCAGGCCCTTGCCGCCCCAGATCGCCGGCATGTCGTCGACCGGGTGCGTCACGGCCTGCTGCAGATCCGGGTGCACGGCGTAGAAGCCGGCTTCCATCGCATTGACCAGCGGGATGTCCAGCCCGTCCTGCCAGATACAGGTGGTGCCTTCGGCCGCCACGCCATGCTCGTGCCAGGTGCCGTTGGGCGTGAGCACGAAGTCGTTGGCGTTCAGTGTCATCTTGTGGCCGTCGACGATGGTGTAGGCGCCGCTGCCTTCCATGATGAAGCGCAGCGCCGACGACGAGTGCGCGTGTGCCGAGGCGGCCTCGCCGGGATGCATCACCTGCAGGCCCGAGTAGAGCCAGCCCACCGCCGCCGAAACGTCCTGGCGGCCCGGGTTGTTCAGGTAGATCACGCGGCGGCCGGCTTTCTCCGGCGTCACCAGGTCGACCGAGCGCAGCACGTGGTCACGCAGGTCGCGGTAGCGCCACAGCACCGGCACCGATTCGGACTTCGGCTGCCACGGCTCGATCTTGTTGGCCACGGTCCAGAGCGCGCCGGTCTTGAGCGCATCGAGCTCCTTGTAGTAAGAAACCAGCTCGGGCGTGTCTTCCACATCGGCGCGGCCGGCTACGTTTTCGCGGTAGGTGTCATACGAGGTATTCGACATCGTCTTCCTCTCTGGTGAGTTCATAGGGAAGCCATCAGGCCCCCGCGGCCGCGCGCCCGAGGTTGCGCTCAAGCTGGTCCTTGGCCAGCAGGTACTGCTTCGGCCATTCGACGCGGCGGTAGCCAAGCTTCGCGGTTTCGCGCAGCAACCAGGACGGGTCGGCCAGATGCGGGCGAGAGATGGCGCACAGATCGGCACGGCCCGACGCGATGATTCCGTTGACCTGGTCGGCTTCGGTAATGGCGCCGACGGCGATCGTCGGCACGCCCGCCTCGTTGCGCACGCGATCGGCGAAGGGGGTCTGGAACATGCGTCCGTACACCGGCTTCTGCTCGGGGCTGACCTCCCCCGAAGAGCAGTCGATCACGTCCGCACCGGCTTCCTTGAACAGGCGTGCCATGGCCACCGCGTCGTCGGCGCTGTTGCCGCCCTCGACCCAGTCAGTGGCAGAAATACGCACCGACACCGGCTTGTCCTGCGGCCATGCCGCACGCACCGCGCGCAGCACTTCCAGCGGGAAGGCCATGCGGCTTTCCAGCGCGCCGCCATATTCGTCGGTGCGCTGGTTGGTCACCGGCGAGATAAAGCCCGACAGCAGGTAGCCATGGCCCGCCTGCAGCTCCAGCCAGTCGAAGCCGGCAGCCGCCGCGCGCCGGGTGGCGGCGACAAAGTCATCGCGTACGCGGTCCATGTCTGCGCGGGTCATGGCGCGCGGTGTCTGCGAAACGCCCGGCAGGTACGGCAGGGCGGAGGCCGCGATCAGCGACCAGTTGCCCTCGGCCAACGGGTGATCCATCTGCTCCCAGCCGAGCTGGGTCGAGCCGCGGCGGCCGGCGTGGCCAATCTGCACGCCGATGCGCGCGCTGGTGTGCTCGTGCACGAAACCGACGATGCCGGCAAACGCCGCCGCCTGCTGGTCGCTCCACAGGCCCGGGCAGCCCGGCGTGATGCGGCCGTCCGGCGACACTGCCGTCATTTCCACCATCACGAGGCCGGCGCCACCCAGTGCCCGGCTGCCAAGGTGCACCATGTGGAAGTTGCCCGGCACGCCGTCCTGGCAGGAATACATGGCGGTGGGCGACACCACTACGCGGTTCTTCAACTCCACGCCGCGCACGGTGTACGGCGTCAGCAGCGGCGGTACGGCGGCGGCCTCCGTGCCGGCACGTTCGGCCAGCCACGATTCGTAGCCTTCCAGCCAGGCCTTGTCGCGCACGCGCAGGTTCTCGTGCGAAATGCGCTGCGAGCGGGTCAACAGCGAATAGGCAAACTGCTCGGGCTCCAGGTCTTCATAGCGCTTGACGTTCTCGAACCATTCGGTGGAGTTGCGCGCGGCGTTCTGGATCTTGAGCACTTCCACCGAGCGCACGGCTTCGTAGTGCTTCAGCGCATCTTCCAGCGAGCCGTCGATGTTGCGCAGGGTGCGCGCCAGCTCGATGGCATCTTCCAGCGCCAGCTTGGTGCCGGAGCCGATCGAGAAGTGCGCGGTGTGGGCGGCATCGCCCATCAGCACCACGGGCACCTTCTTCTCCACGCCGCTGTCGCCGGCCAGGGTGTTCCAGTGCACCCACTTCTCGCAGATCACGCGCGGGAACTGGATCCAGATCGCCGAGCCGCGCAGGTGGCCGGCGTTGCTGATCAGCGGGTTGCCGTCCAGGTACGGGGCGAACAGCTTCTCGCAGTAGGCGATGCCTTCTTCCTGGCTCATCTGGTCGATGCCGGCGGCCTTCCAGGTTTCTTCCGGGGTCTCGACGATGAAGGTCGAGGTGCCGTCTTCGAAACGGTAGGCATGTGCCTGGAACCAGCCATGCTCGGTCGGCACGAAGATAAAGTTGAAGGCGTCGAACACCTTCTTCGTGCCCAGCCAGACAAAGCGGCAGTTGCGCGTGTCGATGTCGGGGCGGAAGGTGTCGGCATAGCGCTTGCGCACCACGCTGTTGAGGCCGTCGGAAGCCAGCACCAGGTCGGCGTTGTACTTGCGCGCGATGGCCTGGTCGTCCTCGACGTAGTTCTCGAACACCAGTTCCACACCGACTTCCTCGCAGCGCGCCTGCAGGATGTTCAGCAGCTTCTTGCGGCCGATGCCGATAAAGCCGTGGCCGCCGCTGCGCACCGCGCGGCCCTTGAGGTGGACTTCGACATCGTCCCAGCGGTTGAACGCATCGCCGATGGTCTCGGCCGAGACCGGGTCGGCCTCGCGCAGGTTGTCCATGGTGGCGTCGGAGAACACCACGCCCCAGCCGAAGGTGTCATAGGGACGGTTGCGCTCGACCACCACGACCTTGTTGGCGGGATCCTGGAGTTTCATCAACAGGCCGAAATACAGGCCGGCGGGGCCACCGCCGATACATACAATGTTCATGGCTGCTTCCAATCAGGTTACTACCGGAGCCCTTGGAACCCGCGCTGCGGGTCCGTCGGCATTCAGACGGTGATTTCGGGATAAGGCTGGTCTGCGGGGGCAGGACCGTGTTCGATGGCGCCCCGCAGGTCATCGGGCACCGGGAGCGCCAGGTGCGTGTCCAGCGAAGTCATCACGATGGTCTGCGTGGCCGACATGCGCAGCTCGCCGTCTGCGCCCGTGCAGCGCCAGTTCAGCGTGATCGACTTGCCGCCGACCCGCACCACTTCCAGCTCGAGCCAGACCTGGTCGCCAAAGCGGCTGATCGCCTTGAAGTCCACCTCCAGGTGCACGGTCGGCATGCCCAGCCGGCGTGCGCCGATCACGCCGTGATAGCCAGCCGGCAACAGGCAGTCGACCCAGCGTTCGATGAGGTCGTTGAACAGCACGAAGTACTGCGGGTAGAAGACGATGCCGGCCGGATCGCATTCCGAGAAATGGATCTTGTGCTGGCGCCGGAAGGTATGCGTAGTGCTCATGGTCTGCGGTTCCTGCTAGGGGTTGGCCCGTGTGGGTCACGCCAGCGCGTGGCGGGCGAGGGCTTCCTTCAGCTTCTTGCCGTGCTCGTCGGCCAGCGCGGCCTCGCGCAACTCGCGCAGCGTGGCCGGGGCCAGGCGGGCGCCGGCCCGCATCACGGCGTTCATCAGGGTCTGGTAGTTGGTCAGGCCGCGCACATGGGTGTCGCTGTAGCCTTTCACCAGCCGCTGGCACTGCACCACTTCCAGCGCCAGCGCCGGATTGAGGCGCGCGGCGGCCAGTACCTGGGCCAGCCAGCCCTCGATGCGCTCGGTTTCCAGCGCATAGCGCAGCGTGCTGCGGCGGATGCCGCGCAGGCGCGACACCGCCCACAGCATCAGGTAGCCGCGCAACGAACTGGTGGTGACCACGCGGCCGGAGGTGGTGAAGTGGCGCACCAGGCGGTGCACGAAATGCGGCTGCATCAGCCAGCGGCCGATTCCGGCCGGCAAGGTCTCGCAGATTTCTTCCAGGCGCGGGTGCATGAACTCGTTGATCGCCAGCAATTGCTTGTCGCCGGCGCGCACCTCGCCCCGCACCCGCGCGAAGCGCGAGTCGCGGGTCTTGAGGTCGGCCACGCGAATGGTGTCCTCGTACGACATCCACAGCGCCAGGTGGCGCGCGGTTTCGCGCAGCAGGGCGCTGTCGTCCTTGCCGACGGCCTGGCGCACGGCGGCCAGCCGATCCAGATACAGGCCGGCATAGGCCACGTCCTGGTAGTCGATCATGCGGCGCACGCCTTCGACCACGACGGGCCAGTTTTCGGCCGGTTGTTCGGTGCGGGCGCGATGCAGCAACTGCGCAACCCTGGGATCCTGCGGCTTGAGTTCGCCCAGCGGCTTTGCGGCTTCCGCGGCGGGCGTCTCGGCGGCCTCGGCCGTGGCGAAGGCCGCGCCGAAGGCGCGCAGGCTGGGCTTCACGCCCACGCCGCCGCGCTCGATGGTGGCTTCGAACTGCGCGCGGCTGAACGGCAGCACGCCGGTGCCGGCCAGCGCGCCGAACAGCACGGCGCTGATGACGCTGCCGCTGGCTTCGGCGGCCTGCGCCATGTCGAAGCGCACAAAGCGTTTGGCGGCCTTGCCGGCGTGGGCGATCAGCTCGTTGCTGTCGACGCGGCCATCGCCCATCGCGGATTTCTCGGCGATGGAGTACACGCGGTGGGTGGAACACACCAGCGTGGTGCGCTCCGGCGTCACCAGCCCGCGCTGCACGGCGCGGCCGGCTTCCATCAGTTCGGAGGCGAGTACCACATCGACATCGCCAGGGGTGGGCATCAGCGCCAGCACCGGCTGGCGGCCGGCCTGCTCGGCCAGGTCGCGCGGGAACAACTCGACGTAGTAGATGGTAGCGCCGGTGCGCTGCGCCACGCCGGGCACCGACGTGGTTTGCGCGATATAGCCGTTGTGCTCGCCCAGATCCACGATCCAGTCGGCCAGCACGCCGCCGCCCTCGCCACCCATGGCGAGGATGGCGACCTTGATCGGCTTGGCGCTGAGGTTGTTGGGTGCGTTCACGATTGAACCTCTCGAAACTTGGTGTTCAGAATGCAAGGCGGGTGCGGCGCGCGGCATCGCGGCGCTGCAGGAAGCCGATCACGGCGTCGCGCAGGCGCTGGCGCAGCTTGTCGATGCGGGTCGGGTTGGTGACGATCTGCGCGCGGTAGAACGACGGGCAAAGGACCGCAGCGTGCGACACCTCGCCGCACAGGCCGCAGCCCACGCAGCTGTCCAGCACGGAGGCGACCGGATCGGTGCGCAGCGGGTCCGGGTTGGGCTTGATCGTCAGCGAAGGGCAGCCGGACAGCCGGATGCACGAGTGATCGCCGGTGCAGGTGTCTGAATCCACGCCAAAGCGCTCGCGTACCACGCGCTGGCCGTCTGCGATCGCCTTGCGCGTCTTCGGCTTCTCGCGGCGCTGCTTGTTCAGCATGCATTCGCTCTGCGCGATCAGCACCTTCGGACCCTTGGCGCCGGTGGTCAGCGCTTCCTTGAGGGTGGCCTTCATCGCCTTCAGGTCATAGGTGCGGCGGATGGTGCGTACCCACTTGACGCCCACGCCCTTGACCGCGTCCTCGATGGCGTGGCCGGTGCTACGGGTGTCGTTCAGCGCGGTCGAGGACAGGATGTCCTGCCCGCCGGTGGCCGACGTGTAGCTGTTGTCGACCACGATGGTCAGGTTATCGCTCTTGTTGAAGACCGCGTTGGCGATGCCGCTGGTCAGGCCGTTGTGCCAGAAGCCGCCATCGCCCATCACGGAGATGGCGCGCTTGCCGCCGGGCGCGTTCAGCGCCGCAGCGCTGGCGCCGCCCAGGCCGTAGCCCATGGTGGTGTTGCCGAGGTTGAACGGCGGCAGGATCGAGAACAGGTGGCAGCCGATGTCGGCGCTGACGTGGTGCTCGCCGATCTCGCGCTCGACCAGCTTCATCGCGGTGAAGATCGGGCGCTCCGGGCAGCCGGTGCAGAAACCGGGCGGGCGCGCATGCACGCTCTCGTCGACCAGCTTCTGCGGTTCCAGCACCTCGGCAGCCACGGCGTCGACGGTGGCGGCCGGCGCCTGCACCAGCGGGATCACCTTGCGTGCCGGCTTCGGCTCAGGCAGCGGTTCAAGCTTGCCGTACTGCTCCAGGAAGGCGCGCAAGCCCTTGAGCACGGTCGCGGTGTTGTACTCGCCGGCCAGCGGCAGCAGGTCCTTGCCATGCAGCGTCGCGGTGGTGCCGGCCATGCGCAGGATGTTGGCGGCGTTCTGCTCGATAAAGTTGGGCTGGCCTTCTTCCAGCACCAGCACGGCGCGCTTGCCCGCGCAGAAGCGTTCCCACTCCGAATCGATCAGCGGGTAGGCCACGTTCATCACGTACAGCGGGATCTTCGACTCGCCGAACACATCGGCCAGGCCGAGCTGCTCCAGTGCGCGGACCAGCGTGTTGTAGCTGCCGCCCTGCACGGCGATGCCGATGTCATCCATCTCGCCCTGGAAGAACTCATTGAGCTGGCGTTCCTCGATGAACTTCACGGCGGCGGGCCAGCGCTGCTTGATCTTCTCGTGCTCGTGCACGAAGCTCGCCGGGGGCAGCACGATGCGGCTGAGGTCGCGCGTGGGGTTCTCGAGCGCGTCCTGGATGGAGAACTTCGAGCGGCGGTTCTCGGAAGCGACGAACTGGCCGTGCACGTGGCACGAGCGCACACGCAACTGCAGCATCACCGGAGTATTGGACGCCTCGGACAAGTCAAAACCGTCCTTCACCGCCTGCACGATGCACGGCAGGTTGGGGCGCGGATCGAGCAGCCACATCTGCGACTTCATCGCGAACGCGTGGCTGCGCTCCTGCATGATCGAGGAACCTTCGCCGTAGTCTTCGCCGACGATGATCAGCGTGCCGCCGGTGACCCCGCCCGATGCCAGGTTGGCCAGCGCGTCCGAGGCCACGTTGGTGCCCACGGTGGCCTTGAACGTGACCGCGCCGCGCAGCGGGTAGTTGACCGAGGCGGCCAGCGACGCGGCCGCGGTGGCTTCACTCGCGCTGTTCTCGAAGCGGATGCCATGCTCGGCAAGGATGTCCTGCGCATCGGCCAGCACGTCCATCAGGTGCGAGATCGGCGAGCCCTGGTAGCCGGCGACGTAGGCGACACCGGACTCCAGCAGCGCCTTGGTGACCGCGAGGATGCCCTCGCCGCTGAATACCTCGCCGGAACCCAGGCGCAACTTCTTGACTTCTTCGGCAAACGAACGCTCAGCCATGGCTTCTCTTCCTGACGCCCACGTTGTGGCGAGATGAATATAGTTTGAACATAAATATTTGCATAATCATATATATGCGCGGAACTCGAGGTCACGTGGACGGCTTCCGTGGAAGCCGAATTCCCTTTTCAGGCGCTTTATGCGTTGCTTTGCTGGACGGCGCGGGCCACGACTGGTTGCCGTGCCGATGGCAGCAGCGCCACAGCCAGTGCAGCGACAAGGCCCGCAATGGAGAACGTGATGAAGTTCCAGCCGAAACTCAGGCCTGAGCCGGCCACGTAACCGCCGACGAGCGGGCCGCTCATGGCGCCGATTCGCGCGAAGCTCAGGGCCCATCCTGTTGCCGCGGCCCGTGCGTGTGCCGGGTAGTAGCCGGCCAGATAGCCTGTAAGGATCAGGGATGCCGAGACGCTGCCAACGCCAGCCAGCGCGACCAGCAGGTAGTTGACGACAACGGAGTTGCGGAACATCAGCGCGCCGATGGCGAGAGCGCCGATCAGGTAGAAGACCGCGACGGTGCCACGCGCACCCATCTTGTCGGCCGCGCTGCCCAGGAACAGGCCGCCCACCGCGGAAGCGAGGCTGAAGATAACCAGGAAGGAAAGGCTGGAGCCGAGGTCGTAGCCATTCTTGCGCATGATGGTCGGCAGCCACGTATTGAGGCCATAAACCAGCAGCAAGCCGAAGAACAGTGCGATCCAGAAGCACGCCGTCGCGCGCAGCTGCTTGCGGGCGAACATGCTCGACATCACGTCGCGCCAGGTGGCGCGGGCGGCGCTGCTGGCGGGCCGGACTTGTGACGGCAGCCGGCCATGACCGGTGCGATCGGCCAATGCCTGCGCTTCATCGATTCGCCCTTGCCCCACCAGGTACTCCAGCGATTCGGGCAGCATCCACGCCATCAGGGGTATCAACACCATCGGCACGGCACCCAGGCCAATCACGCCACGCCAGCCAAGGCTGGGCAACAGCCACATCGCAATGAGTGCGGCGCAAAGGATGCCCACGGAATACCCCGAGTACATCAGCCCATAGTTGAAGCTGCGGCGGTGCGGCGGCGAGTACTCGATGGTCAAGGCGGCGGCTACGGGAATGACGCCACCAAGGCCGAGCCCGCCGATGAAGCGCAAGACGCCGAAGATGGCCGGCGTCGGCGCATAGGACGCGCCCAGCATGGTCAGCGAGAACAGGGAAACACAGAGCAGCAGCATGCGGCGGCGCCCGATCATCTCGCTCAGCGTGCCGATCAGGAAGGCGCCAAAGAACATGCCGACCAGGGCATAGCTGCTGAGGGCACCGAGTTCCAGCGGCGTCAGGTTCCAGTTGCGGTCGTCGGCGAGTGCGGGCAATACCGCTCCCATGACGCCGACGTCATAGCCTTCAAAGAGAATCGCAAGGAAGCATACGAAAAGTACGGTATAGGTCGCGCGAGAAGCGGGGTGCCAGGGCTGAATGGTGCCAGCTGGGGTCATTGTCTGTCTCCTGATGGGTGGCGGATAGGGAACCGGAGAGGCCGCCAGGGAACCTGTTTCGCGCGATCGTCGCCACGCGTTTGTTGTCGTTCCACATAGTTTAGGCATAAACATATGATTGTGGAAATATTTTTTTGGAGCGACGAAGGAAATCTGGTCGGCGCCTCGACTGGAGGCGCCGAGGCTGCCACTAGAACTTGTGGCGCAGGCCCAGCCCGAAGGTGTTGCCCGGATTCAGGTCGGTCACCTTGTCATAGCGCCAGGCGGCGTAAAGGTCGGTGCGCTTGGAGAACGGGTAGTCGTAGGCCAGCGTGGTGGTGTCGCGGCGGGCCGAGCCCAGCGTCTCGTTGCCGCCCTGCCAGGTACGCACCCACGTTGCCATCAGCGAGCCCGGCCCCAGCGGGGCGCTCGCGCCCACCTGCATGGTGCGGTTGCGTTGCCGGCTCAGCGTGCTGAAGCTGTTGTCCGACCGCGCGTACTGGCCGAACAGCTTGACCACCTTGAAGTCGTAGGACAGGCCCGCCAGGTAGGCCATCTGGTAGCTGGCGCCGCTGGCCGCGAATTCCGGCGCATTGACCCCCACGCGCTGCACCGCCAGCGTGGCGCCAAAGTTGCCGTTGAAGTAGGTGGCATTGCCGCCGTAGTTCTGCTTGCCCTGGTGTCCGGTGCTCTCGCCGGTGGCGTAGATCGCATTGAAGCGCAGCCCGCCGAAACCGGGGCTCTGGTACAGCACCGAGTTGTCCCAGGCGGTGTCACCTGCGACCGAGTTGCCGACCGGCGCGCCCGGCGGCGTGGTGTAGGCATGCAGGAACATCGGCGAGAACACGGCCGAATCCGCCAGCGGGTTGAACAGCAACATCGACACGAACCACGGCGTGGTGTTGCGGCCGAGCTTGATCGCGCCGAAGCCTCCGTTCAGGCCAACATAGGCATTGCGCCCGAATATGACGTCGCCGTCGAAGCGGCCGACCTTGCCGTTGTCGGTACGGAAAAAGCTCTCCAGCGTGAACTCGGCGTTCAGGCCGTTGCCGAGTGCTTCCTGCCCGCCAATGCCCCAGTAGGAGGTGGTCAGGCCGGAACTGTCGACGACCGCGGTGCTGTGGGCATCGCCACTGGCACGCACGGAGCCGGCAAAGGCGTCAATCGTGCCATAGAGCTGCACGGTGCTCTGGGCCTGCGCGGCGCCGGAGGCGAGGCTGCCGGCGGCCGCCACGGCGGCCAGCAGGATCCTGCGTTGGTGTTTCATTGTCTCCCTTCCTTTCTCATTTCTTGTGGACGTCTGCGGCTCTGTCAGGTGGCCGCGATCGCCAGTACCCGCAACGGACTGCCCGACCCGTTCTGGATCTTCAGCGGTGCCGCCACGATCAGCGTGCCGGTGGGCGGAAGCTGGTCCAGGTTCTTCAGGCATTGCAGGCCGTACTTGTTCGCGCCGTGCATCAGCGTGTGGCACGGGTAGGGCAGCGGCCAGGCGTAGGACTGGCCGGCATCGGTGTTGATGGTTTCAACGCCGAAGCCGTGGACATTGCGTTCATGGATCAGCCACTCGACGGCTTCTTGCGTTGGCCCAGGCGTGTGAGCGCCGTCGTCGCGCAACCCCAGGAACTCCGCCGGATCCGTCTTCTTGCTCCAGTCGGTGCGCAGCAGCACCCAGGCGCCGGCGGGAATGCGGCTGTGGTCGGCTTCCCAGCGCTGCAGGTGCGCCACCGTCAGCACCCAGTCGGGGTTCTCCGCCACTTCGGCGCTGGCATCGACCACTACCGCGGGGGCGATGAAGTTGGCCGGGTCGATGGTGTCCACGGTGTTGTTGGCGTGGTCCTTGCCCGAGATCCAGTGCACCGGCGCGTCGAAATGCGTGCCGGTATGCTCGCCGCAGGAGAAGTTGTTCCAGTACCAGCCCGGTCCCTTGTCGTCATATTGGCTGATGCGTTCCATCTTGAACGCCCACACCTGCCCGAACTCGGGGGGTAGCACCAGCGCGGGGAAGTCCGGCGACAGGGTCTGCGTCAGGTCGATGATCCTTGCCTTGCCGCCGGAAAGGTCCGCGGCAAGCTGTTGCACGGTGTTGCTCATGGGGTTTCCTTGTTGTGTACGCCGTATCAGGCCGAAGCGTGCGCCAGCCGCGTGTACCGTCCCTGCCAGTAGAGCAGCGGCGCCGGGGCCTGTTCGGACACATGGACCGCCCGCACGCGCCCGATGATCAGGATGTGCCCGTGGCGCTCCAGCAGTTCCTCGGCCTCGCAATCCATTGCCACCACGGCATCGGCCAGCACGGGGGCGCCGTCTGCGGTCAGCTGGGTCCAGGCGTCGCTGCCGTAGCGCGCGGCGCCGGCCTCGCCGCCAAAGCCGGTGAAGCGCTGCGCGATCGCCTGCTGCTCCACGCGCAGCAGGTTCACGCCGAAGCGCCGCGTGCTCTGCAGCAGCCCGGCCGAAGAACTCCTCGCCTTCATCGACGCCACCACCATCGGCGGCTCGGCCGAGAACGACGACACCGAGGTTGCGGTGAAGCCGCTGCGCTCTTCGCCTTCGGCCACCGTCACCACGGTCACCGCGCCGGCGAAGCCGCGCATTGCCTGCTTGAACTGTTGCTGCAGCGCCGCCAGCCGGTCGTGCTTACTGGCCGCCATTTTTCGACCCTCCGGGCTGGCGCAGGCCGCGTGCCTCCAGGATCGGCAGCACCGTGTCGCGGAAGTACGGGAACTCCTTCACGTAGTCGACGAACGACAGCGTGGTGCCCTTGAAGCCGGCTTCGGCCAGCGCGCAGATGCCATCGGCCACTTGCTCGGGCGTGCCCACCAGCGGGAAGCCGCCGTGGCCCGCCGCCATGCGGTCGCGGATCAGCGCCAGCAGGTCGTGCGGGAACGACTGCGCGTTGGCGAACTGCAGCGCCACCAGGTTGTCCACCGCGGCCCAGTCGGCGTTGTCCTGCGCAAAGTGGCGCAGGTAGTCGCGCGCTTCCTGCTCGGTCGGGCGGCACACCACGTGCGAGAAGGTCAGCACTTGCACCGGCTTGTCCGCCGCACGGGCCTTGGCTTTCAGCTCGGCCACTTCCACTTTGGAACGCGCCAGGTCGATCGCCGGCGTGAACAGGAAGTTGGCGTTCTGGATGGCGAAGTCGCGGCCTTCGCCGGAGCCGGCGGCGTTCAGGATCGGCGGGCGCTCGCCGTGCCACGGCTTGGGCAGGCCGTAGATGCCCTTCAGGTGGAAGTTCTCGCCGTCATAGTTGAAGGCGCCGTCGCGCTCCCAGATCTGCTTGATGACGTCGAACCACTCCTGCGCATAGCTGTAGCGCTTGTCGTGGCCGGCGGCCAGCGGCAGGCCCAGGGCTTCGTACTCGGGGCGGTTCCAGCCCGCCACGATGTTCAGGCCCGCGCGGCCCTGGCCGATCTGGTCCAGCGTCGCGATCTGCTTGGCCACCACCGCCGGGTGGTTGGCCGCGGTGTGGATGGTGGCGAATACGGTCAGGTTCTTGGTCTGCGCCAGCAACCCGGCCGCCCACGTGATCGTTTCCAGCACCGAGCCGTGGAAGTCGGTCTCGCCGCCGTAGCCGATCCAGCGCGCGATCGGCAGCATGAAGTCGATGCCGGCATCGTCCAGCATCCGGGCCAGCTTCGCGTTGTTTTCCCACGAGTTGTCCCAGCGCTCGCCGATCTTGGTCACCGACATGCCACCCGAGCAATTGGTCGCAAACGTGCCCAGTACAAAGTCCTTCGTGTTCAGAATTTTTCTCATGCGTATCTCCCGGCCAAGTAGAATCCCTAGCATGCGCCGCACGCGGATAATGCGGCGCCCGTACTGCCCTGAAAAACCCACGCACGCAACGTGCGTCGAGCTGACAATGCCCAAGACCTCGAGTAACTCCACGCCATCCGCGAAAATCGACCGTACTGCCGAACAACATCGCTGGCACCTGGCGACGGATGATTTCAGCGTCGAGATCACCGACCTCGAATACGCCGTCATGCGGGTTTATCAGTCGTTCCTGCGGTGGCAGTCCGAATGCCTGGCGGCCGTGACCGGGATTACGCTGAGCGGGCAGGAAAATACCCTGCTGCACATCATCCGGATGCATGAGCGGCCCAAGACCATCAAGGACCTGCTGCACATGACCAACCGCCAGGACGTGCCCAACATGCAATATGAGTTGCGCAAGCTGCTCAAGGCCGAACTGGTCGACAAATACGGCAGCGCACGCACGGGCATTTACTACTTCGCCACTGACGAAGGCATAAGGGTGTGCGACGAATTTGCCCGCTTGCGGCGCGAGACACTGCTCGAGACCGCGCAAGGCGAATTCGGCCCTAAGCCCGGCGCGCTGAGGGCGGCCGGACAGCTGGAACAACTGGAGAAGGTCTACGAGATCGCTACGCGTGAAATCGCGACCTATCACCGCCGTCGCTAGAAGGCGTGGTTTTGGAAACTCATCGGGGGGCGCTGTCTCCTGGTGGCGCGTGACGTATCGCGCGCATCAAATAAATAATCAAATAAAAGATTTATTTGATGCAAATGTAGCGCACTCCCGCAGGCTTCGCCAAGGCATTTTGAGTTAGGGGAAACACCAAGAGGGATGGCCCTGATGGTTCGCCGTCGTGGGGCTGTCTGGCCCGACGATTAGCCGAAGGCAGGAACTACCTCTTGAGGAAAGCTGCTGGAAGGGGTCTTGTCGCGATAATGTCGCGACCGGTGGGTGCTGGAGCTGGCGGCGCTCGTTGCCCGATAGGGTTGGGGGTGTGCGGGAGTGGCGGCATGCCCGCTGGCGTGCCGCCTGGGTGTCCGTTTTGCGCTTAGTCCACCTGCGCGCCCGATGCCTTCACGATGCGGGCCCACTTGTCCATGTCGGACGCCAGCATCTTGCTGAACTGCTGCGGCGTGCCCGTCATCACTTCGGCGCCCTGTGCCGCCAGCTTGTCGCGCAGGGTCTTGTCCGCCAGGATCTCCTGCATGGCCTGGCCGAGCTTTTGGGTCACGTCCTTCGGCGTATTCTTTACCGCGAACAGGCCGACCCAGAGGTCGCCGCTATACCCGGGCACGGTTTCGTTGATCGCGGGAATGTCCGGCGCGAACGGCGAGCGCTTGGCGGAGCTGACGCCGAGCGCGCGCACCTTGCCCGCCTTGATATGGGCCAGCACCGACGGCAGGCTGGCGAAGGCCAGCGGCACCTGGTTGCCCAGCACATCGTTCAGCGCCGGCGCGACGCCCTTGTAGGGCACGTGTTCGAGCTTGATGCCGGCCATGCTGTTGAGCATCTCGCCCAGCAGGTGGTTCAGCGTGCCATTGCCGGCGGAGGCATAGCGGTAGTAGTCCGGCTTGGCCTTGGCCATCGCGATCAGTTCGGGCAGCGACTTGGCGGGGAAGGCGGGATTGGCCACCAGCACGTTCGGCACGCTTGCCACCGGGGCGATCGGCTCGAAATCCTTGACCGGGTCGAACGGGATGCTGCGGTACAGCGACGGGTTGATGGCCTGCGTGCTGCTGATGGTCATCAGCAGCGTGTAGCCGTCCGGCGTGGCGCGGGCCGCTGCCTGGGTGCCGATATTGCCGCCGGCGCCCGGGCGGTTTTCCACCACCACCTGCTGGCCGAGCCGTTGCGACAGGGTCGCGGCGACCAGGCGCGCGACGATGTCGTTGGTGCCGCCCGGCGCCTGCGGCACGATCATCTGGATGGGCCTGGTCGGATAGGGGGCGGCGGCGAGGGCCCTGGCGCTGAACAGCGGCAGGCAGGCGGCCAGGGCAGCGGCGGCTGCCAGGGCGCGGCGGGTGCGTTGCATGGTGTCTCCTGGAATTGCGGGGCCGTGAATGCCGGCCCAGGCTGGTGGCAACTCTAGCCGACTGCCGCGCCGGCGTGAAATTCAATCGCCGACTACGGGCATAAGTTTTATTGATCGGCCGCAGGCGGCGGAATGAGCGGCTTGAGCGACCCGCCTGCCGCAATGCGCTCGGCCACCAGTTCACGCAGCACCTCCGCCACGGCCTCGGCCGCGCTGGTGCGCGGCAGCGCGCGTGGCCAGCACAGCGACAGCGTGCGGCGCAGTTCCGGCACGATCAGGTGCCGCGGCACTTCGCTGTCCGCGTCGGACAGCGACGACGCGGGCAGGATGGTGCACGCCAGGCCCTCGCGCGCGGTCGCCAGCAGGAAGGGCAGCGAATCCAGGTCGGCCACCACGTTCAGCGACACGCCGGCCTGCGCGAAGGCAAGCTCGACCACTTCGCGCAGGCCCTGCGAGCCGCTTGGCAGCACGAGTGGCAGCTCGCCCAGTGCCTTGATCGCGACCGTGGCGCCTTCCGCACCGGCCTGCACCCGGGACTTCGCTTGCGCCGTTGCGCGCCCGCGCGTCACGGGAGGCGTCCCGACCAGGTATAGCGATTCGCTCGCCAGCCGCTCCAGTTCCACCGCGCGCGACGGCACATCGCGGAACAGGATGGCGAAGTCCAGCCGGTTGTGGTCCAGCAGCTCCGAGATATAACCGCTCATGCTCTCGAACAGCTGCAGCCGGATTTGCGGATAGCGGGCGCGCACCGCGCGGATCAGCGGCATGCCGAATGCCGCTGCCGCCGTGGTGGGCAGGCCGATGGCAACCATGCCGGTAACATCCGTGCCGGCCACCCGGGCCTCGGCGCCTGCGATCTCCACCTGCCGCAGGATATTGCGGGCGTGGCGATAGAGCGTGCGGCCGGCTTCCGTGGGTTTGACACCTTTGGCGCCGCGGTGGACCAGCGGCACGCCCAGCTCTTTTTCCAGTGCCGCCAGCTGCTGGCTGAGTGCGGGCTGCGCCACGCAGACCACTTCGGCTGCCCGCGTCAGGCTGCCCTGGTCGACGATGGCGATGAAATAGCGCATGGCGCGCAGGTCCATGGCAGGCTCCGGGAGAATTCCAAGGTATTCATTCTACTTATGATCCCCTCGGCAATCGGTATTTCCCAGGTGCGGCCCGCTCCGGTAGATTGCCGTCAGGACATTGCGCAAAACCGGATACCACCATGCCCCATCCCCTCGAAGGCATCACCGTCGTTTCCCTGGAGCAGGCGATCGCGGCCCCGTTCTGCACCCGCCAGCTGGCGGATCTGGGCGCGCGCATCATCAAGATCGAGCGGCCTGGCAGCGGCGACTTTGCCCGCGCCTACGACACGCGCGTGCGCGGCTTGTCTTCGCACTTCGTCTGGACCAACCGCTCCAAGGAGAGCCTGACGCTCGACGTCAAGCACGCCGGGGCCGCCCCCGTGCTGGCCGGACTGCTCGAACGCGCGGACGTGCTGGTGCAGAACCTCGCGCCCGGCGCGGCCGCGCGCCTGGGCCTGGACTTCGATAGCCTGAGCGAAAAGTACCCGCGCCTGATCGTGTGCGATATCTCGGGCTATGGCAGCGACGGCCCGTACCGCGACAAGAAAGCCTACGACCTGCTGGTCCAGAGCGAGTCCGGCTTTGTCTCCGTGACCGGCACGCCGGACGACGGCGTCAAGGCAGGTGCCTCGGTGGCCGATATTGCGGCCGGCATGTACGCCTATACCAATATCCTGGCCGCGCTGCTGGAACGCGGCAAGACCGGGCGCGGCAAGCGCATCGATATCTCGATGCTGGAATCGATGGTGGAGTGGATGGGCTTCCCGCTCTACTACGCCTTCGATGGCGCCGAGCCGCCGCCGCGCGCGGGCGCGGCACATGCCACCATCTATCCCTATGGCCCGTTTCCGACCGGCGATGGCAAGACCGTGATGCTGGGACTGCAGAACGAGCGCGAGTGGGTCGTGTTCTGCCAGGCAGTGCTGGGCGAACCCGATCTCGCCACGCATCCCGACTTTGCCAGCAACAGCCTGCGCAACCAGAACCGCGCTGCGCTGCGCGCGCGCATCGTCGACAGCTTCTCGGGCCTGACCGCCACCGAAGTGGTCGACCGGCTGGAGGCCGCCAGGATTGCCAATGCGCGGGTCAATACCATCGCTGACGTTTGGGACCACCCCCAGCTGGCGGCGCGCCAGCGCTGGCGCCAGGTCGACACGCCGGTGGGCCCGGTGCCGGCGTTGCTGCCGCCGGGCATGACCGAGGCACGCATGGACCCGATTCCGGCGCTCGGCGCGAGCACCGATGCCATCCTGGCCGAACTGGGCCAGACCGCGGCGCAGATTGCCGCGTTGCGCTCGGCCGGCGCAGTCTGAAAGGAGCAGCCATGCCGATCGCCAATCCTCGCAGCTACCTGTTTGTCCCGGCCTCGCGCCCGGAGCGCATCGCCAAGGCGATCGGCTCCGGCGCCGATGCCGTCATTGTCGATTTCGAGGATGCGGTCGCGCCCGCCGACAAGGGGCAGGCCCGCGACGGGCTTGGCGCCCCATGGGCGGCGCTGGGCCAGCAGGCAGCGGCAGCCGGCGTCGCCATGCTGGTGCGCATCAACGGCGCCGATACCGCGTACTACGAAGACGACCTCGCCTGGTGCCGCGCACAGGGTGTCGCGGAAATCGTGCTGCCGAAGGCCGATCCGGCCGGCGTCCATGCGCTGGCTGCGGCATTGCCCGGTGTGCGCTGTTTCCCGCTGGTCGAGAACGCCGCCGGCTTCGCCGGCTTGCGCGAGCTGGCCCGTGCCGGCGGCGTGGTCCGGCTGCTGTTCGGCAGCATCGACCTGATGTTCGATCTCGACGTGCAGGACGACGGTGAAGCGTTGCACTACTTTCGCAGCCGGCTGGTGCTTCATTCCCGCGCGGCCGGTTTGCCCGCGCCCGTGGATGGCGTTTGCACCGCAATCGGCGATGACGCTGCACTTGCCGCGGAAACGCGCCGCGCCCGGACCTTCGGCTTTGGCGCCAAGCTGGTGATCCACCCGGGCCAGGTCCGCGGCGTGCACGACGGCCTGGCGCCGTCGGCCGATGAGCGGCACTGGGCCGGGCGCGTCATGGCCGCGGCCGCCGCTGCCGACGGCGCCGCGGTGGCGGTGGACGGCAAGATGGTGGACCGCCCGGTGCTGGAGCGCGCGCGCCGGATCTTGTCCGGAGCGTAGTCCACCACAGTCAGTCCAGCCGCTTGCCCGCCGTCTCCGGCACCATCGCCAGCCCGACCAGCGAAATCAGGCCGCAGCCGATCACATACAGCGCCGGCGCGCCGGCATTGCCGGTCAGTTCGATCAGCCAGGTGGCGATCAGCTGCGCGAAGCCGCCGAACACCAGCACGCCGATGCAATAGACCACCGACAACCCGCTCGCGCGGATGCGGCGCGGGAACAACTCAGTGATCAGCACCACGGACGGCACCACGTTCAGCACCAGCGGCAGGGCCAGCATCGCGACCACGGCCAGCAGCGTGCCGAGCGACGGCCGTGCGTTGAGCAGCAGGAAGGCGGGGTAGACCAGCACCAGCATCGCCACGCGCGACCACAGGATGGCGGGCTTGCGGCCGATGCGGTCGGACAGCCTGCCGGCATACGCAGACAGGGCCACCTGCACCAGCGCGGCGACGCAGCCGGCGGCCATGCTGAGCCCGAGCGGGATCTTCAGCACCGTCACCGCGTAGCTGGTCATGTAGTGCAGCACGATATAGGTCGCGGAGGTGCCGCCGATCGTCACCAGCACGCCGGCAACCACCACGCGGCCATGTCCGCGGAAGATTTCAGACAGGCCTGCACGTTCATGGCCCGGCGCGCCGGCGGCCGGCGCTTCGGCGGTTTCTTCCAGATGGCGGCGGATATAGAGGCCGAGCGGGATCACCAGGATGCCGATGGCGAACGGCACGCGCCAGCCCCAGCTTTGCAGGGCATCAGGCGAGAGGCCGTTGGTCAGCGACAGCCCGACCACCGCCCCCAGCAGCACGCTCACGCCCTGGCTGAACAACTGCCAGCTGCCGTAGTAGCCGCGTGAATGGTCGTCGGCGTACTCCATCAGCAGCGCCGTGGAGGCGCCGACCTCGCCGCCCAGTGCAAAGCCCTGCAGCAGCCGCGCGAGCACGATCAGCAGCGGCGCGGCCAGGCCGGCCTGCGCATAGGTGGGCGTGACCACGAACAGCAGCGAGCCCAGCCCCATCAGCCACAGCGTCAGCGCCATGGCCGGCTTGCGCCCCACGCGGTCGGCGTAGAGCCCGATCAGCAGGCCACCGAGCGGGCGCGCGACAAAGCCCACGCCAAACGTGGCCAGCGACAGCATCAGCTGGCCGAAGCTGCCGGCCACGGGAAAGAACAGCTTGCCGATCAGTACCGCGAAGAAGCTGTAGACGGTGAAATCGTAGAACTCCAGGCCGTTGCCAATGGTGATGGCTGCGATCACGCGACGGCGCGGTGCGGCGCGGCTGGCCGGGGGCGCGGCATAAGCGCCGTCCAGCGGCTGCGCGGGCAGGGAAGTGGGCATTCGGTGTCTCCGTGGGGTGGGGTGGCGCCGGCCTCTTGGCCGGTCATTGTCGATGGCGCAGCGTGGCTCAGCGCAGGTAGCGCTCGACCAGCTTGACCCAGTAGGTGGCCGCAAGCGGCAGGCAGGCGTCGTTGAAGTCGTAGCCGGGGTTGTGCACCATGCAGCCGCCCTCGCCATCGCCATTGCCGACGATCAGGTAGCAGCCCGGACATTCCTCGAGCATGAAAGAGAAGTCCTCGCTGCCGGTCAGCGGCACCATGTTGTCGATCAGGCCGTCCTCGCCCAGCCATTCACGCGCGACCTCGCGCGCCATCCCGGTGGTGGCCGGGTCGTTGACCAGCACCGGGTAGCGGCGGTCGTAGTGCACCTCGGCGCTGGCGCCGAAGCTTTCGGCCTGGGCATGCGCCAGCGCGGTGATGCGCGCCTGCAGCAGGTCGCGCACCTCGGCCTTGAGCGCACGCACCGACAGGCGCAGCTCGGCGCTCTCGGGGATCACGTTGGGCGCCTTGCCGGCCTCGATCGCGCCGACGGTCACGATGGCCATGTCGAGCGGGTTCACGTTGCGCGCCACCACCGACTGCAGCGCCATCACCATCGACGCGCAGGCCACCACCGGATCGACCGCCCGGTGCGGCACCGCACCGTGGCCACCGCGGCCGGTGACGCGGATCGTGACGGTATCGGACGAGGCCATGAACGGCCCGCCCAGGAAGCCGAACTTGCCGGTCGGGTGGCCGGGCATGTTGTGCAGCGCGAACACCGCATCGCAGGGAAACAGGCGGAACAGGCCGTCCCGGATCATCTCGCGCGCGCCGCCCATGCCTTCCTCGGCCGGCTGGAAGATGACGTGCAGCGTGCCGCGGAAAGGCTTGTGCTCGGCCAGGTAGCGGGCCGCGGCCAGCAGCGTGGCGGTGTGGCCGTCATGGCCGCACGCATGCATCTTGCCGTCGATCTTGCTGGCATACGGCAGGCCCGTGGCTTCGCGGATCGGCAGCGCATCCATGTCGGCGCGCAGGCCGATGGCGCGGCCTTCGCTGTGACGCAGCGTGCCCACCACGCCGGTGCCGCCCAGGCCGCGATGCACGGCATAGCCCCAGGCCTGCAGGCATTCCGCCACCAGGTCGCTGGTGGCGAATTCCTCGAAGCCGAGCTCGGGATGGGCGTGGATACGGTGACGCAGGTCCACCATCTCGGCTTCGATGGCGCGGATGCCGGGCAGGACGGGATCTGGATGCATGGGGTCTCCGGAGGCTTGGTCGGGGGGTTGCGTGGGGCGATCTTATGCAGGGCCCGTGCGTGCCGATAGCCGCAATACTGTTATCCTGACAACCATTGGTTGTCACCATCCCGAACCGCCATGACGATGAAACTCCACCAGATCCAGGCGCTGGTAGCCGTTGCCGATGCCGGCAGCATCCGCGCCGCCGCCCGACTGGTCGGGCTGTCGCAGGCGGCGGTCACCAAGGCGTTGCGCGAGCTGGAAAGCGAGGCGCGGCTGCCCTTGCTGTCGCGTACCGCCAGCGGCGTGGCGTTGACCGAGGCGGGGCAGCGCATGCTGGGCCACGCCCGGCTGGTGGTCGGGCAGCTCGCCCGCGCCGGTGAAGAACTGGCCACGCTGCGCGGCGAGGGGGTGGGGCGGCTGAGCATCAGCGTCACGCCCTGGGTCATGCTGACTTTCCTGCCGCGCGTGCTGCTGCGCTTTCGCGAGCGCATGCCGGGCGTGCAGGTGGAGATCTTCGAAGGCCTGACCGCGGTGGCCTTGCCCCGCTTGCGCGAAGGCACGCTGGACTTTGCCGTGGGGCCGTTCACGGCGGCGATGTCCACGCAGGAATTCGAGTGCGAGCCGCTGCTTGCCTACACCTCGTGCGTGATCGCGCGGCGCGGGCATCCGTGCGCGGATGCGCGGTCGCTGCACGGACTGCTGGAGCAGGACTGGGTCGTCAACTACACCGCGGCCAGCTACGAGTCCTTTATGCGCAACCTGTTCTGGCAGCATGAAGCGCGCATCGACCCGGCGCGGCTGCATTGCGCGCACTCCACCGCGCTGCTGCTGGAGCTGATCCGCAATGCCGGCATGATCAGCTATTGCCCGCGGCCGCTGCTGCTGACCGAGTCGATGCGCAGCTGGGTCCAAGTCTTTGCGCTGGCCGAGCAGTTCGAGACCAGCCGGCTCGGCATCATCACGCGCCACAATGCGGTAGGCAGCCCCGCGGCGCAGTGCTTCACCGATTGCCTGCTGCAGGAAATCCGGCGCCGCGCGCGCTCGGCGGCGCAGAAGGACAGCGAGTTGTTCGACGCGCTGGAAGTCTTGTACTGACCGCCCAGGCTCGCGACTGCCCGGAAAAGAAAATCGGCCCCATGCGGGGCCGATGCGTCTGGGTGCGGCCGGATCAGGCAGCTTCTTTCAGTTCCGCCAGCGCGCGCCGGCCCGCGACCAGTTGCTGCGCCACTTCGGCCACGCGGGCACCCAGGTGCTCGGCGGTGCGCAGATCGGCCAGCGGCGGCACCACGTCGGCGCTTTCATCGGCGTTGGACTGAGCGGCGGCGCCCAGGAAGAAGCCGTGGCGGTTCAGCGAGTCTTCGGTCGACTTGGAGTTGTTGTGGCCCGGGGGCAGGCCCAGGTTGACCCAGTGCATGCCGTGCTGCGCCGCGAAGATCGCGATCTGCTGCAGCGTGGCCAGCTTGTCGCCGGAGCGCGAAGCCGCGTTGGTGAAGCCGGCTGCGACCTTGTTGGCCCACTTGCCGCCCTTGGCAAAGACATTGCGCGAGGTGGCGTCCATAAAACCCTTGAACTGTGCCGAGGCGCTGCCCATGTAGGTCGGCGCGCCGAAGATGATGGCGTCCACCTGTTCCAGCGTGTCCCAGTGCTGGTCGATGTCCTCGACCGGGATCAGCAGGCTTTCGGTGCCTGCGACATTGCCGGCGCCGCGCGCAACGGCCTGGGCTTGCTTGGCGGTGTGGCCGTAGCCGCTGTGGTAGACGATGGCGACGCGGGTTTGTGCGGTGGTCATGATGGCGGATCCCCTTGGTAGTAGCGAAAATCTGAATACCCTTATGCTGCATCGCGTGATGGACTGGTGCGGTTGCGGCGGGTGGTGAAAGCAGTGTAGGGAGCCGTGGGGCGGGCTGCGTGAGCGTCCATGCAATCAGTTGTTGAATTTTTCTGAACAACCGGAATCCGGTGCCGGCTCCATCTCGTCCGCGGGTTTTCCCCGCGGCCAAGCGCGTGGCAATAGTGCTGTGGAGACGATAAAGTTGCGACACATTCACCTGTGCGCGGCGCCTCCACATCCGCGCCAGAACCCGCAACCGCTTTCCGATCCCATGAAACCAGGCGGCAGGCAGATTTTGGCGGTCCGGCAGCAGCGCCGTTCCGGTAACCCCAGCATCCCGTTCGCGAACCGCTCCGCGCTGGCGTTCGCTGCGCTGGTCCTGGCCAGCTCCGGCGTGCGTGCTGCCGACCCGCCCGGCACGGCAATGGCCGCCGCCACCGCCGAAACCCTGCCCGACGTGGTGGTCAGCGCCACCCGCAGCGAACAGCGCCGCTTTGATGCGCCGGCGGCGGTGGACAGCGTGCCGGTCGATCCGCTGCGCAGCGCCACGCCGCTGGTGAACCTGTCCGAGGTGCTGGCCGGCGTGCCGGGCGTGGCGGTGCGCGACCGGCAGAACTACTCGCAGGACCTGCAACTGGCGGTGCGTGGCTTTGGCACGCGCTCCACCTTCGGCGTGCGCGGCGTGCGCCTGTATGTCGACGGCATCCCGGCCACCATGCCGGACGGGCAGGGCCAGGCTTCCACTGCCGACCTTGCCAACGCCAGCCGCGTCGAGGTGCTGCGCGGCCCGTTTGCACAGATGTATGGCAATGCGTCGGGCGGCGTGGTGCAGGTGTTCACGCCCGATCCGCCCAGGGATGGCTTTAGCGGGCGCGCGTCGACCGGCTTCGGCTCGGATGGCCAGTGGCAGGCGGGCATCGCGCTGGCCGGCGGCAACGACCGGCTTGGCGGTTCGCTCGACGCCTGGACCTACCAGACCGACGGCTACCGCGACCACAGCGCGGCGCGCCGCTACCAGCTCAATGCCAAGGTAGTGGCGCAGCCGGCGAGCGGCACGCGCGTGACCGGCCAGTTCAACTATTTCAACCAGCCGCTGGCGCAGGACCCGCTGGGGCTCACGCGCGCGCAGGCCGATGCCAACCCGCGCCAGGCGGTGCCCGCGGCGACCCAGTTCGATACCGGCAAGAATGTCGAGCAGGCCCAGGCCGGCGTGGTGGTGGACCACCAGCTGACCGGGACCGACAGCCTGTCGGCACGCCTGTACGGCGGCACGCGCAACCTGTACCAGCGGCTGGGCTTCAGCGGTGCCGCGCCGAATTCGGCCGGCGGCATCGTCGACCTGGACCGCACCTACGGCGGCGCCGCGCTGTCATGGAGCCGGCGCACCACCACCGCCGCCGGCCTGCCGCTGCTGTGGAGCGCCGGGCTCGAAGCCAACGGCATGCGCGATGGCCGCAACGGCTACGTCAACCAGAACGGCACGCAAGGCGCGCTGCGCCGCGACGAGACCAATACCGCGACCGACCTCGGCGCCTTTGCACAGTTCGACTGGACCTTCCACCCGTCCTGGCAACTGGTGGGCGGCGTGCGCGCCAGCCGGGTGCGGCTTGGCATTGATGACCACTTCATCAATGCGGCCAGCCCCGATGACAGTGGCAACGCAACCTACAGCAACCTCAGCCCCGTGCTTGGCGTGGTGTGGCACGCGCTCGACTCACTCAACCTCTACGCCAACCTCGGCCGCGGCTTCGAGACGCCGACGCTGACCGAAGTCGCCTACGGCCCCGGCGGCGTCGGCAGCAACCTGGGGCTGCAGGCCTCCACCAGCCGCCAGGGCGAGATCGGCATCAAGTGGCAGGCGGCGGGGCAGCGGCTGGAGGCGGCGCTGTTCGATGCCGACAGCCACGACGAGGTGGTGCCCCAATCGAACAATGCCGGGCGCACCGTCTACCAGAATGTCAGCGGCGTGCACCGGCGCGGCTTCGAACTGGGCTGGCGCGGTGGCTTTCTCGGTGAGGTGGGCACGCCAGGCAAGGGCGGCGGCAGCCGTATCGAGGCAGGACTGGCCTATACCTGGCTCGATGCTTACTTCGGCGACAGCTTCGTCAACGCGCAGGGCCAGACCGTGGCGGCCGGCAAGCGCCTGCCCGGCACCGCGCGCCACAGCCTGGGCGCGGACCTGTCATGGCGGCCGGCAGCGCCGCTGACGCTGGGGGCCGAGCTGCGCGTGGACAGCCGCGTCTACGCCGACGACCTCAACACGCAGGCCGCGCCAGGCTATGCGGTGTTCAACCTACGCGCCGGCTATGAGTTCCGCATCGGCCCGACCCGGCTCTACGTCTTCGGCCGCATCGACAACCTCACCGACCGGCGCTATATCGGCTCTGTGATCGTCAACGAGGCCAACGGGCGGTATTTCGAACCCGCGCCCGGGCGGCGCTTCTTCCTGGGGCTGCGCGCTGCCCTGTGAGATGCGCCGGGTGGCGCTCTGCTGTGGCTAGCTCCTGACCAGCAGCACCGGGCAGTGCGCGTGCGCAAGCACCCGCCTGGCCACCGAGCCGATGATGGCATCCAGGAATCCGCCGCGGCCGTGCGAACCCATCACGATCAGGCTGGCGCCGATACTGCTCGCATACTCGACGATGCGGGCCGGTGCGAAGCCGACGAAGCCATGGCACTCGCAAGCGATACCGGCCTCGCCCAGGATGCTGGCCACGGACTGCATCGCCTTCTCGTTCTGTTCGCGATGCCAGGCATCCAGGGTGGACCGGTCGATGAAGGTCTTGATGTCGCCAGCCACATCCGGTTCGCAGTGCACCACGTGTACCACGAAGTCGCGGCTGAACAGGGGATTCTGTACCAGGTAGCGGGCGGCCGCGTCGCTATAGGCCGACCCGTCGGTCGCAAGCAGGATCTTGTTCATGGAATCGCTCCTTATGTGCGCCGGTTCCCCGCCCTGCGCTCACGCGGGGCGCAGTGGCCGCCCAGTTCGTCCCCGGCGTGCGCAAGCGTGCGCCTGGCCCTGGCCCGGCTGACCAGGACGGACACGAACAACGTCATGGCGACGGCGCCGAGAGACCAGTGCACCGGCACATGGAACCACGGCTCGGCCAGCATCTTGGCGCCGATAAAGGCCAGCACGATGGCCAGGCCGTACTTCAGATAATGGAAATGCTGCGCCAGGTTGGCCAGCAGGAAATACAGCGCCCGCAGCCCCATGATGGCGAAGATGTTCGAGGTGAAGACAATGAAGGGATCGGTGGTGACAGCGAAGATGGCCGGAATGCTGTCGACGGCAAACACCAGGTCGGTCGCCTCGACCAGCAGCACCACCAGGAACATCGGCGTCGCATGGCGCAAGCCGTCGATGCGCACGAAGAAGTGCTCGCCGCGATAGTCCGCGGTGATCCGCATATGCGCGCACAGGAAGCGAACGATGGGATTGCGCGAGAGATCGGGGGTACGCCTGGAAACGAACAGCATCTTGATGCCGGTGAACAGCAGGAACACGCCGAACACATAAAGGATCCACGAGAATTCGCTGATCAGCCAAACGCCGAGCAGGATCATGACGGCGCGCATCACGATCGCGCCGACCACGCCGAACAGCAGCACCCTGCGCTGCAACTCCGGCGGCACCGCAAAGTAGCCGAAGATCATCGCGAACACGAACATATTGTCGACCGACAGCGACAGCTCGATCAGGTAGCCGGTATAGAACTCCAGCACCTTGCGGTCTGCGGCCTCGCGTCCGGCGCTCCCGGCCAGCAGCCACCACAGCGCGATGCCGAAGAGCACGGCCAGCGTCGACCAGGCCAGGGTCCAGCCCAGCGCCTCGCGCGTCGAAACGCGGTGCGCGTGCCGGCCGCCAAGGACGAACACGTCGATGACCAGCGTTCCCAGCACCAGGACCAGGAAGCCGGCCCACATCGGCGCGGTGGCAAAGGTATCCATGCCGCTAGTGTCCTGCTCCGTCGGCAGATGTCATGGCAAGTTCCTCGCGGCGCGGCACACTAGGCCCGCCTCGCATCCCGGTGCGTCGTGCGCCGCGCATCCGGTTCGCCGCAGTAGTGCAGGATCTCGGCGCGGGCAGTGTTGCGCAGGCGCATGGCGGCGGGCCAGTCTGCGCCGTCCGGCCAGAGCGGGCTGCCGATGACCACGCCGATCGGCCCGCGGCGCGGCAGCCACTGGCCGTCGCGCAGCACCGAGCGGGTGCCGCGGATGGCGACCGGCACCACCGGCGCGCCGGCCCGCGCGGCCGCCAGGAAGGCGCCCGAGCGGAATGCCTGCAGCCCCGGCGCGCGGCCGAAGGTGCCTTCGGGGAAGAACAGCGCCGAATGCCCGGCGCGCACCGCGGCCACCACGCGCTCCACGTCCTCGTGCTCGCGCACGTTATCGAAGCGGTCGATGAAGTCGGCGCCGATGCTGGCCAGGTAGGTGCCGGGAATGCGCTGGCCCTGCAGCTCGCGCTTGGCGACCATGCATACCGGCGTGGGCAGCGCCGCCACCAGCACGATACCGTCCAGGTAGCTGGCATGGTTCGAGACCAGGATGCAGGGCCGGTCGCGCGGCAGGTGCTCAAGCCCTTGCACGAACCAGGGCACCGCGCCCAGCCTGAGAAACAGCCGGGCAACGTGGTGGCTGAGCGTCCAGCCCAGTGCCGGCCGGTGCAGCGCAACCGATGCCAGCCAGGTCGCCGGCGCCAGCGTTGCGAACAGGAGCCAGGCATAGAGGGCGTAGGACAGGCCCGCGGCGGTCTGCCGGCCGCGCCGCAGCTCCGGCCGCAGCGCGCGCCAGCCAAAGCGCGCGATCTGCAGCCAGGGCGCTTCCACGCCGCGGCCGGGGCGCCCGTGCTCGAAGCGCTCGCGGCAGGCGGCGCGCCGGATCTTGCCGCTCGATGTCTTCAGGATGCTGTGCGGCGGCACCAGGGCGATGTGGTCGGGCGGCATGCCCAGCACGTCGAGGGCGGTCTTCAGCGCCTGCCGGTGCAGCGCCCGGCGCGCCTGCACATCCTTCTCTGCGGTCTCCGCCATCACCACGATGCGTTCGGTGCCGCTATCCGGATCGGGGCTGCCGAACACGGCCACGCAGCCCTTGCGTATGCCGGGGATGGCGCCGACCGCCTGCTCCAGTTCGTAGGGATAGATATTGCGGCCGCCGCGCACGATGGTTTCCTTGGCGCGCCCGGTGATATAGACCTCATCGGCCGCCATATAGGCATAGTCGCCGGTGTTCAGCCAGCCGCGGTCGAACAGCTGGCGGGTCTGCACGGGATTGCGGAAATAGCCGCTGGTGGCCGAAGGGCCGCGGAACTGCAGCAGGCCCTCATGCCGCTCGCCCAGTTCGCGTCCGGTGGCGTCGACGATGCGGACTTCGTGGCCGGACAGCGGCCGGCCGCAGGACGGGAATTCCAGGGTCTCGCGCTCGCCAGTGGGCGCGTGTTCGCCCGCGGGCACGGCCACGGCAGTGCGCGTGAATTCGTCGCGGTCGATGCGGTCGGCCGCCAGCCCTCGGCCAAGCGGCGGAAAGGTCAGGCCCAGCGAGGCCTCCGCCAGCCCGTACACCGGCGCGGCAGCCTGCGGGCGCAGGCCGTAGCGGGCAAAGCGCTCCATGAAGGCGCGCATGGTCTGCAGGCTTACCGGCTCCGCGCCATTGAAGACGAAGCGCCAGCTGGACAGGTCGAGCCCGGCCAGGTCGGCATTGGCCAGCTTGCGCAGGCACAGCTCGAAGGCGAAATTGGGCCCGCCCGAGAGCGTGCCGCGGTACTTGTGGATCGCCCAGAGCCAGCGCTCGGGCCGCGCCAGGAAGGCAAGCGGCGACATCACCACCAGCGGGTAGGCGTAGTACAGGCTGCCCAGCCAGGCGCCGATCAGGCCCATGTCGTGATAGAGCGGCAGCCAGCTGACAAAGACGTCTTGCGAGCCGACGGCCAGGGTCTTGCCCATGGCGCGCAGGTTGGCCAGCAGGTTGGCATGGCTGAGCACGACCCCCTTGGGCGAGCCGGTGCTGCCCGAGGTGTATTGCAGCAGGGCGATGTCGTGCGTGCGCAGCATCGGATGGACCGGGGCGCCGCCGCCGTCCGCCAGCTCCTGCGGCGTGAGCACGCTATGCAGCGTTCCCGTGCTGGCCTTGAGCAGGGCCGCCAGCGGCCGCGCCTGTGCCACCGTGATCAGGACCGGCGCCTGCGCGTTGGCCAGGATGCCGGCGTGGCGCTGCAGGTGGTCGCCGATCTGCGCCAGCCGCGCCGGCGGGTAGAGCGGTACCGGAATCCCGCCCGCCAGCAGCACGCCGCAGAAGCTGTAGAAGTAGTCGGGGCTGGTAGGCAGCATGATGGCCACCGCCGTGCCCGCGCTCACGCCGCGGGACACCAGCCCGGCGGCGATGGCCGCGGCGCCGCGGTGCAGTTGAGCAAAGCTGATCTGCGTGTCTGCGCCGTCGCCGTCCTGCAGGATGATGTGGGTGCGCTCCGGGTGGCTGCGCAAGTGCCAGCGCAGCACGTCCGGCAAGGTGGCGGCGCTGTCGGGCGCCTGTGCCGCCGGGGCAGGGCGGGCCTGGCGCAGGTGCGTGCCGCTCGCGCCGGGCGGCAGGTCCTGGGCGGCGAGCAAGGCGCGCAGCAGCGCGCGCGGGGTGTCGGCCTGGGCCAGCACCTGCTCCGGCAGGCTGACGCCGAAGCGGTGTTCAAGGCGGGTCAGCAGCTCGGCGCGCGTCAGGCTGTCGAAGCCCAGGTCGCCTTCGAGCGTGCTGTCCAGCGCGGCCGTCACTTCGGACTCTGCCGGCGGGCGCATGGCCGAAGACATCTCCCGCACGATGCCGAGCAGGGCATCTTCGTAGTTCTGCCTCGGGGGAGAATCCGCTTTCATGCGCGTACGGCCTCTGTCCACGCGACACCGCGGCCGCCGCCGAGTGCTGGCTGGCACGGCGGCCCTTGCCGATGACGCCTGGACTGACACCCTAAAGATAGGCTGCGTGGGGAAATTGTCGAGGCAGGTGCCGAACCGGGCACAGGCGGGCAGGCCCCCGACTGCACGCCGATCCGGCAGCATCGTGCACATGACAATGAAATCCGCGCCCGCGTGCGGGCTGCCTTTCTATGCTGGAAGGTAGAGCGCGGACGCGCATTCCCGAGGATGGCAAAGCCATGAACGATGATGCAGCCCTGGCCGGCCGGATCCTGGAGGTTGCCCTGATGCTGGGCGAGCGCAGCGGCTGGGATGCCCTGCACCTGCATGACGTCGCCGACGACATGGGCATTGGCCTGGACCAGATCCATCGGCATTACCGGCAGAAAGACGACCTGGCCGAGGCCTGGTTCGAACGGGCCGACCTTGCGCTCGTGCGTGCTTCCACGCGTGAAGGCTGGGCCGCCCTGTCCCACCGCGAGCGCCTGGAGCAGGCCATCCTCGCCTGGCTCGAGGCGCTGGCCCCGCACCGGCAGCTCACCGCCCAGATGCTGCGCTACAAGCTGCAGCCGGAGCACGTGCATCTGCAGGTGCAGGGCCTGCAGCATATCAGCCGCACCGTGCAATGGCTGCGGGAATCGGCGCGCCTGCCCGAATCCGGCTGGCGCCGCGAATTGGGCGAGGTCGTGCTGACCGGAATCTTCCTTTCCACCTTTGGCTGTTGGCTGCGCGACCGTTCGCCGGATTCCGGCCGCACGCAGGCGTGGCTCGAACGCCAACTGCGCTGCGCCGAGCGCCTGGCCTGGCGCCGCCCTGTCGACAAGGAAGCCCGGTCCGGATGGACACGATCACCCATGCCTTGATGGGGGCGCAGGCAGCGTTTGCCATCCCCATGGCCGAGGTCCCCGGCCGGCGACTCAGCACGCGCGAACGCCTGCTGCTTGGCGCTGCCGCCGGTGCCTTTCCGGATATCGATTTCCTGGGCTTTTTGGTCCATCCGCTGCGTTTCCTGGCGCAGTGGCACCAGGGGCCGACCCATTCGCTGCTGCTGCTCCCTGCCTGGGGCGCGCTGCTTGCCGGCCTGTTCTGCCTGGCGGCGCGCCGGCGCGAGGCCTGGAGGGAAGCGTTCGCCGTCAGTTGCCTTGGCGTGGCCAGCCACATCGCGCTGGACCTGATCACCGTTTATGGCACCCGCATCTTCTATCCCGGCTCCGAACGGCGCTTCAGCCTTGGTACCAGCTTCCTGATCGATCCGCTGCTGAGCGGCATTGTCGTGTCCGGACTGGTCCTGACACTGTTGCTAGCGCTGCAGTGGCGCGGTCGGGCGGCACTGGCGGGCATGGCGCTGCTGTGCGCCTATGTCGGCGTCCAGGCTGTGCTCAGGCAACGGGCGCTGGAACTGGGCAACGAATCCTTGCGTGCCGCCGGCATCCACGCGCAGCGCGTGGATGCGCTGCCCCAGCCGTTCTCTCCGTTCAACTGGAAACTGATTGCCCGCGCGGAGACGGACTACCGCGTCGCCCACGTCAACCTGGCCGGGCATCCGGCCTGGGTGCCGCAATGGCAGGTGCTGGGCCGCCTGCCGGCCATGGCCAGGGCCTACGAGCCGCCCGGGCGCATGGCCTGGACCCAGCGGCCGCGGCTGCCGGAGGCGCCGGCTGAGCAGGCGCTGGCATGGCAGCTCTGGGTGCGGCCGGACTTTGCCGATTTCAGGCAGTTCGCGGTCTATCCGGCCTTGTCCGCCATCACGTCGATGCGGGCATCACCATCCGTGCCGCCGGGCGCAGCGGTCGCCTGCGTCTGGTTCACCGACCTGCGCTACGACCTGCCCGCGCTGGAAGACACTTTCCGCTATGGCTTTTGCCGCGACAGTGCGCAGGCACCGTGGCGGCTGTACCGGCTTGCCTATTTCAGCCAGGACCAGCGCCAGCGCCTGGACTAGGGCAGCGCGGCGCTTGGCCACGCATCGATTTGCCTGTTCCGCGATAGACCTTTAAGGTGTCGGCTTTGGCCGGCGCATACCGGGATTCCGGGGCCCGGCCGGCCCGGAGCCCGCCACATGACCACACCCCAGCCCGACGACCGCACCCGCCGCATCATGCTGTGGGTGGTGGCGGTCGGCTTCTTCATGCAGACGCTGGACTCGACCATCGTCAACACCGCGCTGCCATCAATGGCGCACAGCCTGGGCGAGAGTCCGCTGCGGATGCAGTCGGTGGTGATTGCCTACTCGTTGACCATGGCGGTGGTCATCCCGGCCTCGGGCTGGCTGGCTGACCGCTTCGGCACCCGCACCATCTTCCAGACCGCCATCGGGCTGTTCGTGGTGGGTTCGCTGCTGTGCGCCTACGCGCCGACGCTGAACTTCCTGATCGGCGCGCGCGTGGTGCAGGGCGTGGGCGGGGCCATGCTGCTGCCGGTGGGGCGGCTCTCGGTGCTGCGCACCTTCCCGCGCGAGCAGTACCTGCAGGCGCTGAGCTTCGTCGCCATCCCCGGCATGATCGGCCCGCTGATCGGGCCGACGCTGGGCGGCTGGCTGACGCAGGTGCTGTCGTGGCACTGGATCTTCCTGATCAACGTGCCGGTCGGGCTGCTGGGCGCACTGGCCACGGTGCGCTATATGCCCAACGCGCGGCTGACCGGCATCGGGCCCTTCGACATCGCCGGCTACCTGCTGCTGGCCATCGCCATGCTGTCGCTGTCGTTCTCGCTCGACGGGCTGGCCGGGCTGGGCTTCCAGCACGCCACCGTGCTGATGCTGCTGATCGCCAGCATGGCCGCGCTGACCGCCTACGGGCTGCACGCCAACCGGCGCAAGCAGCCGCTGTTCCCGCTGCGGCTGTTCCGCATCCACAGCTTCAGCGTGGGGCTGCTGGGCAACCTGTTCGCACGGATCGGCAACGGCTCGATGCCGTTCCTGATCCCGCTGACGCTGCAGATCAGCCTGGGCTATTCGCCGTTCGATGCCGGCCTGATGATGTTGCCCGTCACCGCCGCAGGCATGGCCTCCAAGCGCCTGGCCACGCGCCTGATCCAGCGCCACGGCTACCGCCGCGTGCTGGTGGCCAATACCTTCGTGGTGGGGCTGGTGATGGCCGCCTTTGCGCTGATCACGCCGCAGTTGCCGCTGTGGCTGCTGGTCCCGCTGCTGGCGCTGTTCGGCATGGTCAATTCGATCCAGTTCACGGCCATGAACACGGTCACGCTGAAGGACCTGAGCGGGGCCGGCGCCAGCAGCGGCAACAGCATGTTGTCGATGGTGCAGATGCTGTCGATGAGCCTGGCGGTGACCGCGGCGGGCGCCTTGCTGGCGACCTTCCAGCACCGCTTCGGCGGAGATTCCACGGCGGTGCTGCCGGCGTTTCATGCCACCTTTGTCTGCATGGGGCTGATCACGTGCGCGTCGGCCTGGATCTTCATGCAGCTGGGGGTGCGCGAAGCTGCGCCGGCGATACCGGTGCAGCATGGCGAGAAGGAGGTGTGAACGCCTGCGCCCTGGCGCCTGCGTGACACATGGGCCGCTTTGCGGGGGGCGGCCGCGAACTTACCCGGCACTTCGCGGCTCCTATCCAAATGAGCCGGCAGCGCCCGGTGCAAGGAGGCGCCCATGCAGCCGACAGGCAAGCCCGAGACCGAACCCGCCATTCCGCCGTCGTCAGGCGCCACTGCCGGCGGCAGCACGGTGCCGCGCACGGCCCCGGCCACCCCTGACGGCGCCGGCGCGGTGCCGGGGCCATCGGCGGCGCCCGGCAAGGTCCATGCGGCGGCGCAGCCGGCGCTGGTCACGGACCGGGACTGCCCGCCGCCGCACACGCTGCCCGGCTGCGCCTGCGCCGACATGCTGTCGCCCGCGGCGCGCTACTGCGAGCTGTTCGTCGACGTCCAGCACAGCGGCCTGTTTGCCGACAGCAAGACCTTCCCTGACTGCATTCCCAACTGCGACCCGGACCAGATCGTGGCGCGCTACCGCGAAACGCGCGACACGCCGGGATTCTGTCTGGCTGATTTCGTGCAGGCGCATTTCACCCGCGCCACCGTGCCGGAGAGCCACTACGTGTCAGACCCGGCCAGCACCCTGCGCGAACATATCGATGGCCTGTGGCCGGTGCTGACGCGCGAGCCCGTGGCCCATCCGCCGCTGTCGTCGCTGTTGCCGCTGCCGCACCGCTATGTGGTGCCGGGTGGGCGCTTCGGCGAGCTGTATTACTGGGACTCCTACTTCACCATGGAGGGGCTGGCCGGCAGCGGGCGCGGCGACCTGATGGTGGAGATGGCGCGGAACTTCGCCTACCTGATCGACACCTATGGCCTGGTGCCGAACGGCACGCGCAACTACTACCTGAGCCGCTCGCAGCCGCCGGTGTTTGCGCTGATGGTGGACCTGCTCGAGCGCGAGCAGTTGGCCAGCGCCATCGACTTCCTGCCGCAGCTGCGCCGGGAATACGCCTTCTGGATGGACGGTGCCGACTGCGTGCGGCCGGGCCATGCGCACCGGCGGGTGGTGTGCCTGCCCGACGGCGCGGTGCTGAACCGCTACTGGGACGACCGCCCGTGGCCGCGCGAGGAAGCCTTCCTGGAAGACATGGAGACCGCGATGCGCAGCGGCCGGCCGCATCACCTGGTGTTCCGCGACCTGCGCGCCGCGGCGGAATCGGGCTGGGACTTCAGCTCGCGCTGGCTCGATTCGCCATCCACGCCCACCGGCCAGCCCGCGGACCTTGCCACCATCCGGACCACGGCGATGCTGCCGGTCGACCTCAACGCACTGCTCTGGCACCTGGAAACGCGCCTCGCCGCGCTGTGCGAGCAGGCGGGCGATGCCGCGGCAGAGGCTTATCGCGTAGCGGCGCGGCGGCGCGAGGCAGCCATCCTGCAATACATGTGGAACGACCCCGCCGGCGCCTTTGTCGACTACGACTGGTGCCGCGGCGCGCCGCGCTTGTGCCTGACCGCGGCAACGGTGATGCCGCTCTATCTCGGTCTTGCGCTGCCGCCGCAGGCGCAAGCCGTGGCACAGGCGGTGAAGGACCGGCTGCTGGTTGACGGCGGGCTGGCCACCACGGAATGTGCTTCGGGCCAGCAATGGGACCATCCCAATGGCTGGGCGCCGTTGCAATGGCTGGCCGTGCGCGGGCTGGTGCGCTATGGCCACGACGACCTGGCGCGCGAGATCGCGCAGCGCTGGCTGGCGACCGTGGCCAGTCTCTACACCCATGAATGCAAGCTGGTGGAGAAATATCGCATCCGGCATATCGAAGGGGCGGCCCGGGGCGGGGGTGGGGGCGAGTATCCGTTGCAGGATGGCTTTGGCTGGACCAATGCGGTTGCGGGGGCGTTGATGGCTCTCTATGGGGAAGTGCCGGCAACGTGCCGGGGGGATGATGTGGTGACCTGAGGTGGGCACACTGCGGTCGGATCGCGTTGGGGGATTTGGCATTGCTGCTCAATGCGGTCGGTTTTCGCTCTTGACTAGCGTGGGCTGTTTCGCCGGCGTAGCCGGCGAGTCACTTCTTGTCCGAGCGACAAGAAGTAACCAAGAAACGCGTCGCCTATGCGGCTGGCAATCAATTCCACGGCGTTGGTGGTTCGCACGGTGGTGCTTGCCGTTCGGCGTGGTTGGCCGTTCGACCCTGCTACGCCATGTGAGTCAGGGATAGTGCCTGCGTTAACCCGCTATTGAACGATCCCCGTGCAGGGCGTAGGCCGCCTGCTGCCAGCCGCATCGCGGGGACGCCTACGGCTGCTGCGCAGGCTCAAATGCGTTGACGGTCATTGAGGGCTTGCGCGGAGCGCAGCCGAAGGCGTTGATGCAGCCACCATTCAAAACTTCACCGCCACACTCATCCAGTACCGCCGGCCATCCTCTACATGCCCATAGTCGGTGTAGTTCACCTGCTTGTCGAAGAGGTTGTAGATCCCGGCAAACACCGACACGTTCTTGGTAACCGCATAGGTCGCCCCCAGGTCGACAAAGGTGTATGACGGCGCCACCACGGTGCTGGAAGACGGCCCCGTGATCGGCTGGCTTTCCTTGCCGCGGTAGTTGACGCGCGCCCAGGCATTGACCTTCTCGCTCGGCCGCCAGTTCAGCGTGGCCACCAGCAGGTGCATCGGCAACTGGTTCAGCGGCTGACCCTGGTACTGGCCGCTCTTCTGTTCCGACTTGGTATAGGTATAGCTGCCGGTCAGCGACCACGCTTGCGCGATCGGCCAGCGCAGGCTGGCTTCCACCCCGCGCGAGTAGGCGCGGTCCACGTTCATGTAGGTGGTCGGGTTGGCGCCGAACCGGTTGGGTCCGTCGGTGCACTGCGTGGCCGGGCAGGCGACGCGCGTGATCTTGTCCTTGAAGTCGTTGTTGAACAGCGTCACGCCCGCCTGCAGGCCGTTGCCCTTGTCATAGAGCAGGCCCAGTTCCTGCGACAACATCGTCTCGGGCTTCAGGTCCGGGTTGCCGTACATATTGCCGCCGCGGCTGGTCTGGCCCCAGCCGGCCACGGTCTGGCGCAGGTCCGGCGCACGGAAGCCGGTCGAGACCCCGCCCTTGACCGTCCAGCGCTCGGCCGCATGCCACACGCCGTACAAGCGCGGGCTGTAGTGCTGGCCGAAGTTCTGGTCATGGTCCATGCGCACGCCGCCGGTCAGGGCAAAGCTCTGCGCCAGGCGCCACTCGTCCTCGGCAAACAGCGCCCACTGGTAGCGCTCGACCTGGTTCGGGCCGCCGGCGATCTGGTTGCCGGTCTGGTCGTTCAGGCGCTGGTTCAGGTATTCGCCGCCGACCGACAGCATATGGTTGCCCAGCGGCATGGCCCAGCTGGTGCGCAGGTCCAGGTTCTTGATCTTCATCCGGCGGCTGCGGTTGTCGAATTCCTCCTGCTGGATATAGCTGTCGGAGACGCCGAAGCCCCAGCGGCCGGTATGCGACAGCGCGTATTTCTCGCTGCGGTAGTCGGTCTCGGAGGAGGTGGGGCAGCCGCTGCGCGGGCAGGCGGTGCCGGGCGGCAGCGGCGGCACGGTCTTGCCCACGGTCTCGCTGCGCAGCTGGCGCATGCCGGTGGCCTCGAACACGATGTCATGGTTGCGCGTGGGCGTTAGCGCCAGCTTGGCGGTCAGGCTCTCGGCGCGGCGGCCGCGGAAGCCGTAGTCGATATCGTCCTCGATGCGGTGCGTGCTCTGGCCGTACAGCTGCAGGCCCAGCAGGTCGCTCTTGAGCGGGCCGGCCAGGTAGAAGTTGCCCTGGTAGAGATTGCCGGAGTCGCTGTTCTCCTGCAGCGTGGCGTCGCCGCGCAGCTCGCCCGTCCATGTCCTCGGCACCTTGCGCGTGATGATGTTGACCACGCCGCCCATGGCATCGGAGCCGTACAGCGACGACATCGGGCCGCGCACCACCTCGATGCGCTCGATCGCGGACAGCGGTGGCGTCCAGCTGCTTTCCACGCCGGACGAGTCGGAGTTGGTGCGGGTCTCGCGCGAGCTCTGGCGCTTGCCGTCGATCAGGATCTGGGTGTATTTGGCGCCCATGCCGCGCAGGCTGATGTCGGTCCGGTCGCCGCCGCCGCTGACGATCACGCCCGGCACTTCCACCAGCGCATCGTTGATGTCGCGATAGGCCTTGTTCTCCAGGTCTTTGCGCGTGACCACGCTGATCGACGCGGGCGCGTCGCGGATGTCCTGCTCACTGCCGGCCGCCGTCACCACCACGGTGGCGAGGGTAGCTTCCGTCTTCGGCGCCTGCGCCTGGGCCCAGGCTCCCGTCATGCCGGAGGCGGCGCATACTGCCGCCAGCATCCGCATCCATTGACCCTGTTGTACGCCCGCCGGTGCTGCCAATCCTGCCGCCGCCGTTGTTGCCGACCCGATCCCGGCGACCTGCCTGAACTTCATCATTTTCCCCGTCTTCTGTAAATAACAATCATTCTCATATTAAAATTCGAAATGAAGGTGCCTACCAGTCACTTTGGATAGCTTTTGTTTTCTTGACGTTTCTTGACGGAACCGGGGACCGGCGGCCACGTCCACGCCCGCAAGGCTCCCGGCAAGCTGCATGCTGATGTGCTTCCACACGCCGCTCGCGCGCGTGCTGCTGATCGACGACGACCAGGAACTGGCGCAAATGCTGCGCGAGTACCTGGAGCCCGATCACTGCACCGTCACGCTGGCGCACACCCGCCAGCAGGGCGAGACCCTGCTGGCCCGCAACGACTACGACGTCGCCCTGCTGGACCTGATGCTCCCTGACGGCAACGGCCTGGACCTGCTCCGGCTGCATCGCGCGCGCTCGCAGCGCCCGGTGATCATGTTCACCGCGCACGGCGATGAAACCGACCGCGTGCTGGGGCTGGAACTGGGCGCCGACGACTACCTGAGCAAGCCGTTCAGCCCGCGCGAGCTCAAGGCGCGCATGCATGCGGTGCTGCGCCGTTTCCACGGCGCCGCGCCTGCCGCGCCCGCACAGGCCTCGTGGCTGGAGGCTGGCGCGCTGCGCCTGAACCTGGCATCCGGCCTGGCCATCCACGGCAACGCCGAGGCGCCGCTGACCGGGGCCGAGCAGCGCGTGCTGGAAATCCTGATGCGGGCGCCGGGCCGGGTGGTCGCGCGCGCCGAGATCGGCCGGTTCGCGCTGGGCCGCGTGCCGGAACGCTACGACCGCAGCCTCGACACGCATATCAGCGCGCTGCGCCGCAAGCTGGCGCTGGACGGCATCACTTCGCCGCTGCTGATCCGCAACCTGCGCGGGCAGGGTTATATGCTGGTGCAGGCGCCGTGAACTGGCGCCGCCGCGTGCGCGCGCTGTTTCCGCTGCCGCTGTTCTGGCGCAACTTCCTGACCTTCTGGCTGGGCATGGCCGCGATCGTTGGCATCGGCATGGCGCTGACGGCCGCGGTGGCCTGGTACCGCTTCGACACGCTCGATGGCCTGAGCCCCGCGGCGCTGACCGAGGATGCGCTCGAGGTCGCCCAGACCCAGGGGCGCCCCGGACTCGAGCGCTGGCTGCGGGCGATGGATTCGCACGCCTCGGCGCTGGACATCTACATTGTCGACGACACGCTGCAGGAACTGCTGGGCCGCCCGTTGCCGGCGCGGCTGCGCAACCGCCTGGCCGACCGGCTGGTGCCGATGTGGCGCGCGGGGTTGATCGGCCATGCTGTCGCGCATGAGCCCAGGCCCGGCGCGCGCGTGTCATGGTGGGACCCGCAACCCATCGCGCTGCCGGAAGGCGGCGAGCTCCTGATGCTGTTCCTGCCGTTCGATTCGTCGCGCTGGGAGGTGCTGCACCTGTCGCCCGTGGTGCTCGCGCTCGGCCTGTGCGCGCTGGGCCTGTCGGCGCCCCTGTGCTGGGCGCTGACGCGGCATGTAACCGGCCCCGTGCGGCGCCTGCGCGAAGCCACGCATGCGCTTGCCGACGGCGAGCTGGCCACGCGCACGCCGCCCGTGCTGGCCCGCCGCGCCGACGAGCTGGGTCTGCTCGCGCGCGATTTCGATGCCATGGCCGATCGCCTGCAGCGCCTGATGGACTGGCGCGAGCAGCTATTGCGCAATATTGCGCATGAACTGCGGTCGCCGCTGGGGCGGCTGCGCCTGTCGCTGGAGCTGGCGCGGCGGCGCGACGCCACGCTCGACCTGCAGTTCGCGCGCATCGAGCGCGAGGCGGAGCGGCTCGATGCGCTGGTCGAACGCACGCTGCAGCTGGCGCGGCTGCATGCGAAGGCACCAGTGCGCGGCCCGATCGATCTGGCGGAACTGGTCGACGTCATCGTCACCGATGCCCGCTTCGAAGCCGCGGCCCGGGGCGTGGCGATCCGCTGGACTCCCCCGGATGCACTGATCGTCGAGGCCGATGCCGCGGGGCTGGGCAGCGCCATCGAGAACATCCTGCGCAATGCGATCCGGTACACCGATCCCGCTGCGCCCGTGACCGTGACGCTGCAGGCTGATGAGACGGCGATCCGGCTCGATATCGTCGACGGCGGGCCCGGCGTGCCGCAAGACGCGCTGGCGAGCCTGTTCGAGCCCTTCTACCGCGTGCGCAGCGGTCCGGGGCATCCGACCGGGGCGGGACTGGGGCTCAGCATTGCGCAAGCGGGCATTGCCGCGCATGGCGGCACGGTGTCGGCGCGCAATGTGGCGCCGCGCGGGCTGGCGCTGCAGGTCTGCCTGCCGCGCAGGACGTGTGGCGGCGCTGTTGGCGTGGCCGAGACCCAGACAAATTAGGGGCGACGGATGCTGCGGAGATGGCCTTTGCGCCATGCAGCCGCTGCAAGTGGCGTGTACCCTTTGGCCAGATGCTGCGCTTCAAGGCGGCTGCCATGATGCAGATCGATCCGGCGCCTGTCCCTTCACCGTCCAAGCTTTTCGCAGGCACATTTGCCCTGCGCCGGCAAGCCGGACATATGCGCCATGACGCATAAGAACCACGGCGACGCCTCTTCGCAGCAAGGGAAAAAATTCCGAGCACGATCTAAGGCTTGCCTGATTGGTGGCATTAAGTGCCATACATATAGTTCAGCTGTCCCCGGGGCAACCGGCAACTGCAGCGCAAATCTGGCGGTTCAATGGCGGCACGGGGCAGGGCGGGATCCGTTGGATCCGAAAGCCATCTACCTATCAACATATTTGAATCACCCCAACATGACCCATACCAAGCTCCTCGCTGCTCTGATCATCGCCGGTACCGCCATGGGCGCGCAGTTTGCACACGCTGCCGACGGCCAGATCACCTTCAACGGCCAGATCACCGCACAGACCTGCACGATCAACGGCAACGGCACGGGCAGCAAGAACTTTACCGTGACACTGCCGACCGTTTCGGCCTCCACCCTGGCCCAGGCTGGTGACACCGCTGGCCAGACGCCGTTCTATATCGCCCTGACCAACTGCACGCCAGACACAGGCAATGTGCATACCTTCTTCGAGGCAGGCCCGACCACCGACACCACCACCGGCAACCTGATCGTGGCCGCCGGCGGCGCCACCAACGTGCAGATCCGCCTGCTGAACGGCGGCACCAATAACAGCCCGATCAAGGCCGGCTTTACCGATGCGTCGCAGAATTCCGGCGTCGTCGCCATCAACAGCGGCTCGGCCACGCTGCCGTACTACGCACAGTACTACGCAACTGGCGCAGCAACGGCCGGTGCCGCCAACTCGACCGTGATGTACTCGATCGCTTACCAGTAAGCCCTGGCACCACGGGGCGCGGAGCGTGTTACCGGCGCGCTCCGCGCCTTCGGAACATGGAAGTGTGTGCCGCTTCACCCGGTCAAGTCCGCCGCAACCATCATGAAAACGTCCATCAAGTCCCTGATTTCCGCCGGCGTGATCGCGCTGGGGCTCATGAGCGCGCTGCACGCGCAAGCTTCCGTGGTCATAGCGGGGACGCGGGTCATCTACAACGCAAAAGACACCGAGACCACGATCAAGCTGACCAATGAAGGCCAGTCGCCGGCGTTGACGCAGGCGTGGATCGACAAGGGCGACCCGAGGGCTGCCCCATCATCCATCGAAGTCCCGTTCACCGTGACGCCGCCGGTTTCGCGCATCGACCCGAAGAAGGGCCAGACGCTGCGCATCCTCTACACCGGCGAGCCACTGCCGCAGGACCGCGAATCCGTGTTCTGGCTCAATGTGCTGGAGATCCCGCCAAAGCCCACCGCCGAAGAAGCTGATGTCAACAAGCTGCAGCTGGCTTTCCGCTCGCGCATCAAGCTGTTCTTCCGCCCCGCGGGCCTGAAGGGCAACGCCGACGACGCCCCTGGCAGCATCCGCTGGCGCGTTACCCAGGCAGGCGGCAAGCCGGCGCTTGAAGCGAGCAACCCCAGCAAGTATCACGTTTCTTTCGCCAAGCTCGAATTGGCTGGCGGCGGCAAGACCGCGAAGTTTGAAGAAGGCGGCATGATCGGCCCGGGCGAAACCAGGACGTTCCCGCTGACCGGCGATGTTGCGCAAGGCACCGAGGCCAAGGTTCGCTACAACGCCATCAATGACTACGGCGGCGCCGTAAGCGGCGAAGCCGCACTGGGCAGCAGCGCCGCCCAGGCCGCTTCGCGCTGACCACACGCCGGGCCGCGCCCGGCGTATTTCCAAGCTGATGTCTCCGATTGACGATGCCGCAACAAGCGGCAGGGGCAAGTCTTGCCCGCGCATGGCCAGAACTCCGGCATAAACCCATGAAAACCCAGAAGACCTCTTCCTTCCCGTCCCGGCTGCGTCCGGCCAGTGCGGTGGTGTTGTCCTTGTTCGCTGGCGTAGGCGCGTGGGCGGCGCCCACCGGCGCGCCGACGCTGGTGGCGGAAGTGGAATTCAACGACACCTTTCTGCAGCAGCCCGGCGGTGCCCGCATCGACGTGAGCCGCTTCAACAAGGGCAACGTGGCCTTGCCGGGCAACTATCGCGCAGAGCTGTACGTCAACGAAGTCTGGCTGGGCCGTGCCGAAGTGACGATGCGCCAGGTGGGCGAAGACAGCCGCAATGTGCAGCCGTGCTTTGACCGTGCCGCGATCCAGCGCGTGGGGGTGGACCTGACCAGGTTGGCACCGGAGACGTCGGCGCGGCTGGACACGGGCTGCGTATCGCTGCCCGACCTGATCCCCGATGCCACGGCCAGCTTCGACAACGGCGAGCAGCGCCTGGACGTCTCGGTGCCGCAGATTGCCATGTCGCGCTCGGCGCGCGGCTATGTCGATCCCAAGTACTGGGACGAAGGCGTGACCGCGGCGCGCCTGCAGTACAACGCCAACGTCTACCACTCCGATTCGAGCGGGATATCGACCACGCAGGGCTATGTCGGGGTGAACGCCGGACTCAACTTCGGTGGCTGGCGCTTCCGCCATCTGGGCAACCTGACGCACGGCGACGTCGAGGGCACGCGCTACCAGAGCGTGCAGACCAGCCTGCAGCGCTCGATTGCGCCGATCAGGAGCCAGCTGATCATCGGTGATGCCTTCACCGATGGCACCATGTTCGACAGTTTCGGCTTCCGTGGCGTGCAGATTGCCAGCGACGACCGGATGTACCCGGAATCTCAGCGCGGCTATGCGCCGGTGGTCCATGGCATTGCCAACAGCAACGCCCGCGTGCAGATCCGCCAGGGCGGCAACATCATCTACGAAACCACGGTGGCCCCCGGCGCATTCGAGATCAATGACCTGTATCCGACCGGCTACGGCGGCGATCTCGAGGTGGTGGTCACCGAGGCCGATGGCAGCGTGCATACCTCGCGCGTGCCCTACGCCGCAGCCGTCAATGCGCTGCGCCCGGGCGTCACGCGCTACAGCGTGACCGTCGGCCAGTACCGCAATACGTCGATCCAGAGCAAGCCGATGCTGATGCAGGCAACCGTGCAGCACGGCATCAGCAATATGGTGACCGGCTACGGCGGCGTCATCGCGGCGCAGGACTACACCGCGGTGATGGGCGGCGGGGCGCTGAACACGGACTTCGGTGCCTTCGGCGCCGACGTGACCCAGGCCTGGACCAACCTGCAGAATGCACCCAACCGGAGCGGCCAGAGCATGCGGCTGTCGTACAGCAAGCGGGTGGCACCGACCAATACGAACCTGACGGTGGCCGCCTACCGCTATTCCAGCAGCGGCTACCTGAGCATGACCGATGCCATGGCGCTGCGCGACCTGGACCAGCGCGGCCTGAGCCCTGGCATGTTCCTGGGCGGCATCCAGCGCGGACGCCTGCAGATGACCATCAACCAGATGCTGCCGCAAGGCTATGGTTCGTTCTACCTGTCCGGTTCCACCCAGAACTACTGGAACCGCGGCGGTTCCGATACCCAGTTCCAGGCGGGCTATAACAACAGCTACAAGCGCATCAACTATGGCGTCTCAGCGTCGCGCCAGTTCAACGTCGGCTCAGGCAAGTGGGACACCCGGGTGATGCTCAACGTGGGTATCCCGCTGGGCAAGGGCCAGCACGCGCCGTACTCGATGACCAGCCTGAGCCACGATTCCACGGGCGGCACGTCGCTGCAGGAAACAGTGACGGGCACCCTGGGCCAGGACAACGCCTTCACCTATGGCGTGAACGCCGGCTACACCGGTGGCCGCAACACCAGGGATGCTGCTTCTGTCGGCGCCAACGTCGGCTATGTGTCGCCGATGGCTACCATGACGGCCAGCGCCAGCACGGGCCGCAACTTCTCGCAGGCAGGCCTGGGCATCAGCGGCGGCATCGTGGCCTATGCGGGCGGCGTGGCGTTCACCCCGACGATGGGCGACACCATGGCCATCATCGAGGCCAAGGATGCCGCGGGCGCGCGCCTGGCCAACGGCAGCGGCCTGCGCGTGGACCCCTGGGGCCACGCCTTGGTGCCGACCCTGACGCCGTTCGCCACCAACCAGATCGAGATCGACCCGAAAGGGCTGCCGATGAGCGTGGAGCTGAAGACCACGCAGCAGAACGTGGCGCCGACCGCGGGTGCGATCGTGAAGATGAAGTTCGAGACGGACAACCCAGGGCGGGCGGCGATTCTGCGTGCCAATGGGCCGGATGGGAAGCCGCTGCCGTTTGGCGCGGAGGTGACGGGCGCGCAAGGGCAGAGCATTGGTACCGTCGCTCAGGGTGGTCGTGTCATTGCGCGCGGTCTCAAGGCAGATTCCGGCCAGTTGATGGTGAGCTGGGGCAAGGGCGCTGCACAGCGCTGCACTTTGGACTATGTCTTGCCGAAGGCTGGCAGCGAAGCGGGCACGACTTACCAGATCGTGGACGCGGGGTGCCGTTGATCGAGCCTGAAACAATCTTGTCCGACCGCCGGCTGCGTACCGACATTGCTCCCAATGACGTATTGACTCCCGGGCATGACAGCTTCGCATCAAATGGCGGGGACAGCGGCGATGACGTCCACCATGACCGGTCTGTGAAGCGGGGCGCCCGGAAAGACTCCGTCCGATCTTTTGCCGTGCGCAAGCACGCGCGGCAAGAAGCCTGGTGCTGCCGCCAGGCAGCACCAGCGTCACTCGCCATGTCCTGATTTGACATGCCCCGCTTATGCCGGGGCATATGCCCCCTGGCCAGCTTCGGCTCTGCCTCCCCGGCGCACGCCGGCCACCTGCATCCTGGGCATGGCGGCCCCGACGATCCGCAATGTTGATGCATAATCCGGAGGCATTGCCATATCCATCGTGGGCACTTGCTGATGCCCGGTGCCCGGACCGGCCTCAGGCAGGTTGCCGAGAAGGAGGGTCGCCAATGGTCAACTGGCTGTCTCGCGCGAACACGCAGGTGCACGGACGCCTGCTCACCGTTGTCGTTGCCCTGCTGATCGTCGTGATCAGCAGCTTCCTTGCCCTGTTCCTCCATAGCCTGTTTGAGCGCATCCTCTGGGAACAGGCGTCGGCCAGCCGCCTGCATTTCGGCGCGGTTCTGGAGGTAAAGTCTACGCACGAGTATTTCATCCGGCGCATGGCAGAAATCTCCGGGCCGGAGTATCGGCTGGCGCGCAGCGACCGCCTGGCTGGCCAGCTCGAAGCCATGCTGACGGGCGTGCCTCCAGGCAGTGCCCGTACCGTCGAAGTGCCTGGCCTGACCAATCAGGCCACCATGCTGACGGGCGCGCCCGCGCCAGCGGCGGGGCGTCCCGACACGATTTCGCACATCGTTCGATTCGCCATCTTCGAGCGCGCATACTGGGGTAAGGCGCCGCAGGGGATGCGCTCGGTTTTCCTGTCTGCTGACGGGAGCCAGGCATTCGTGACACCGGCGCTTCCGGGTGCGCTGGCGTTGAGCGGGCCGCTGGTCGCTGATGTTGTCAGCAACTGGGCCAAAGCGCTGGCGAACCGGTCGCGCGAAGCGCAACCTGAGACGCCGGTCGCCTCACCGCTGTGGACCGGGCCATACCAGGGCACCATCGAGCGGGGCCCGATCCTGAGCTGCTTCCTGCCAGTCCGCGACGCCAGCGGAAATCTCGTGGCGTATGGCGCGACGGCCATTCCTGCACGCGCGCTGATGGACGACGTCAGCATCCCGGATGCCACGCACCCCGCGTCAGGCAGGCGGGCAATGTTCTTCGATGAGCAAGGGCGACTGCTGTACCAGGGCAGCGACGCCGGCTGGCTGCGCCCGCAAGCTCTGGGTGAGCGGGTGGCGCGTGAGTTGGGCAGCAGCCGGCAAAACGTCGCCTACTGGTTCGAGCAGGGCAGCCTGATGATTGGCCTCATGGCACGCGACCGTGGCTGGCGCGCGGCCTACGCTTATCCGCTGTCTCAGGCGCTGGCGGATCATGGCCCGGCGCTGGCGGCTGCGCTTCTGCTCTACGGCTTTGGTGTGCTCGCGGTGCTGACCGGTGCCGGCACGCTGCGGCGCCGGGTGTTGGTGCCGATGCAGCAAAACGCTGAACGGATCGAGGATAGCGAACGCTTCAACCGTACCGTGATGCAGGCCGCGCCGGTCGGCCTGCGGGTGGTGCGCACAGCCGATGCGCATGTACGGGTCGAGAACGCGCTGGCCGCGCAATGGCTGCCGCTCGACACGCGCACGGCGGGCCGGCCATGGCTGGACGAGATGCTGGCGCGGCGGGGTGACCAGCCCGCGCGGCTGGAGCTGCAGGTGCCATCCGACCACGGGGGGGCACGCGACTTGCTGGTTGTCGGCCGCCACACCCGCTTCGAGGGTGAAGACGTACTGCTGTGTGCGATCCATGATGTCACCGACGAACGCGAAGCGCACCGCGCGCTCTCGCGCGCACGCCAGCTGGCGGATGAGGCAAGCGCCGCCAAATCGCAGTTCCTGGCCGCCATGAGTCACGAAATCCGGACGCCGCTGTACGGGATGCTGGGCACGCTGGAGCTGCTGTCCCTGACAAAGCTGGCACACAGCCAGCGCGAGATGCTGTCGACCATCCAGTCCTCGTCGCAAGTCTTGCTGCAGATACTGGATGACCTGCTTGACTACTCCCGCGCGGAAGCCGGCCAGATCGAACTGGACGCCGTGCCGTTCGATCCGGTCGACCTGCTGGAATCGACGGTTCGCGCGCAGGCGCCGATCGCGCTGCAAAAAGGCATTGCGCTGCCGTTCTATCCACAGCCCGGCTTGCCTTGCCTGATCGGGGATCCGGTGCGGGTGCGCCAGATTATCGGCAACCTGCTCGCCAACGCGCTGAAATTCACGGCAGAGGGCCATGTCATCGTGCGCCTGCAGCGCGCGCCCCAGAGCGAAGCGCCCGATGCGGACGGCAGGATCGGCATCCGGCTTGAGGTGGCGGATACCGGGCCAGGCATTGCGCCAGAGGTCCAGGCGCGGCTGTTTGAGCCTTTCGTGCAGGCAGATGCTTCGACCGCAAGGCGCTTTGGCGGGACGGGCCTGGGCTTGTCGATCTGCAGACGCCTGGCCGCCCTGATGGGCGGCAGTATTTCCGTGCAGAGCGAACCGGGCAAGGGCAGCGTCTTCCGAGTATTGCTGAGGTTGCCGGAAGCCGGGCCGCGCGAACAGGTGGAGCCGGTGTTGCCGCCGGTGGCCGTACTGTCGGAAAATGACGAGATTCGCAACCATGCCATCGACAATCTGCGCGCCATGGGCTGCAGGGCGGTCGCTTGCCGTGGGCCGGCGCCGGAACCGGGGATGGTGTTGCTTGTTGCCACCCGCCACATCGAGGCCATTCCCGAAGGCTATGCCGGCTTGGTCTTTTTGCGCGCCGATGGCCCGGCGGAACCACAGCTGATCGCCGGCAGCTGGCTGGTCAATGCCTATCATCAGGCGGGCATCCTGCGGGCGTTTTGCAAGGCGGCCGGCATGACGCCGGTCAGTGCGCCGCCGCTGGCTGCGCCTGTCGACCCCACGCCGCAGCTTGGGCTGGAGATACTGGTGGTCGACGACCATCCCTACAACCGGCTGCTGATGCAGCAGCAGCTTGAGCGCCTTGGCTGCCGGCCGACGCTTGCGGCCAGTGGCGAAGAAGGGCTTGCCGTGTTGCGCCAGCACAAGTTTGACCTGATGCTGACGGATGTCCACATGCCCGGCATGGACGGCTACGAACTGAGCCGCAGGCTGCGCGCGCAGGGGGCAACGCTGCCCATCGTCGGGCTTACCGCGAGCATCGCGCAGGGTGAGGCCGAGCGCTGCCTGGAGGCCGGCATGAATCGCTACCTGTCCAAGCCGATCCTGCTGGGCGACCTGGCCGAGTGTCTGCGCGACGTGCTGCCGGCGCATGTGCCTGGCCTGGCACAAGGGGCCGCGGGCACGGCTGGCTCCGCCCGCGTGGAGGATAACGTTGCCAGCATGGCGTTGCTGGAGCGCACCATGCGCGAGGATTTCAAGCAACTATCCGCCGCGGCAGCCAGCGGGGAACTGAAGGCAATCCGCCATCATGCCCATCGTATGAGGGGGGCCATGGCGCATGCCGAAGATGGCGAGGAGATCGTCGAACTGTGCCGGGAACTGGAGCTGGATGCCGCCCAGGCGCTGGCAGCCGTGCAAGCCCATGTCGACAACCTGGCGTTGTATCTTGCCGCATACTTCGACGATCCTGAAAACCATGAGGGCAGCCAGCATGCGGCCCGACGCGATTGGCCGGATACTATTTAAGGAATGCCTTAATTTGGGTTTTTCGGAAGACTCCTAATATTCAGATCAGCGAAAATGACCGGCATTGAATGCCGGCACGGTTCGGCGGCGCACCGGTAGGCGGCCGCAGAGCCGATTAAAACAAGGGGGATCCTAAATGATCAAGGTAATCATCGCAGACGACCACCCCGTCGTGCTTGACGGGATGAGCCGGGTGCTGGCGAACGAAGTGGGCACGCAAATCGTCGGAAGTGCCGCAAATTCCACCCAATTGGTGGAGTTGCTTGAAAGCACGGATTGCGACGTTATCGTGACCGATTACTCCATGCCGGGCGGCCAGTTTGGCGACGGCCTGCCGATGCTGCAGATGCTGCGCCGCCGTTATCCCACCACCCGGATCGTGGTGATGACCATGCTGGATAATCCGGCGCTGATTCGCAATATCCAGAAGGTCGGCATTTCCGTGATCCTGAACAAGACCGATCCGGTCCAGGAGCTGGTGCCGGCGGTACGTGCCGCGTTCAGCGGGCTGAGCTACCAGCCGGCATCGGTGCGTGCGATCCTGGCCTCGGGTGGCCTGGATGAGCCGTCGCAGCGGCCGGTCCTGACGCGCCGCGAACTGGAAGTGATACGGCAGTGTGCAGCTGGTGTCCCGGTCATCGAGATTGCACGCCAGGCCAACCGCAGCAGCAAGACCATCAGCGCGCAGAAGAGCATCGCCATGAAGAAGCTGGGCCTGACCAACGACTACGAACTCTACGAGTACGCCAGGACAAACGGCCTGCTGGGCGGCCCCTGATCCTGGCATCGTCCCCTCCCTTGCGGGCCGGTCCCCGGGCCGCGTCGCATTTCCCCTCCCTCCGCTGAACAGCACTCCTGACTGTGCCGATGCCGGCCGGCTCCTGCCGTGCGACGGCGAGTGCGCTATTCCTCCCCTCGGAAATATCCCCGCTTTTTTCAGGCTTGGCTGATTTCGAAAGCCAGGCGCATGGTTCATCCTGAACGCAGGAATGACAACGCTGGAGCCTAAGGCGCCATGGAAAAAATCCGGGTGATCATCGCGGACTCGCAACCTGTCATGCGTCGCTTGCTGGGCCGGCGGCTCGCGGCCAGCGCCTGCATCGAACTGGCCGGCGTGGTGGGCGACGAACCGAGCCTGGTGCAAGCGCTGCGGCAAGGCTCGTGTGATGTCGTGACACTGCGTTACCCGCTGTGGGACACCGAAGACCGCGAGCCTTCCGGCTATGCGCGAATTGGCACGCGGCTCGCCGAACTGGGCGGGCAGCGCGTGGTCGCGATCGCCAACGTCGCCGACCGCGCCACCGTACTGCAGTTGCTCAAGGACGGCTGCCGCAATGTCGTGACCGCCAGGGACGGCGTCGACGAGATCATGAAGGCGGTCTGGATGGCATACCTGGGGCTGGCTTCCGTATCGGAAATCGCTTGCACGCTGATCTGGGGCAGGTCCTGCAGCGGTCCGCCGGACGGCGATTGGGCGGAGTTGCTGACCAGGCGTGAAAGCGAAGTGCTGCGCCTCTACCTGTCGGGCATGTCCGTTACCGGGATCGCCTTGCGCACCGGCCGGACCGTCAAGACGATCAGTACGCAAAAGCAGAGCGTCATGCGCAAGATCGGCGCCGAGAACGACGTGGAGCTTGCCGCCTTTGCCATCCGGCGCGGCATGTTGTGAGGCCCGGCACGCCGCTTGCCGCAGCGTGCACTACGACCCATGCACTGGCCGGACGCTGCGGACAGTCTCGATGTTAAGACGAGGTATTCAATGAAACGGCTGATGTCGATCGACAGCAGCTCCGCGTTGCCGTTGAGCATTCGCCAGATCCGTTATCTGGTCTACCTGTTCTCGGCCTGCGTGCTGGGACTGACCGTACTGTCCTGGGGGGTGCTGCTGCGCTATCGCCTGCACGAGGCGGTCGAGCGTCAGGAGATGGTGCTGCAGTCGCAGTCCGAGCAATTGCAGGCAAAGCTGCATTGGGCCGAGGCGCTGACGGTGCGCGCGCAGGGATCGCTGACGCGGCTTTCCGATATCGGCCTGGCCGATGAACTGGCTGCCGTCAGCGATGAGCAATGGACCGACCGCCTGCGGCGCCGGGGCGACCGCCAGTACAGCCCGCTGCTGGTCCCGCCTGCCCCCGCCAGGGCGCCGGCCGCCAGGCTGAAAAGCCTGGCCGACATGATGACGTTCACTTTCCGCGTCAACAACCAGCAATACCGCGAGGTGCAGAACGCCTACCTGGTAGACCTGCAGGCCGACCAGCTCTATGTCATCCCGCGCCGGCTGGACCCGGCACGCGCGCTCATGCAGCGCGATGGCGTGCCCCGGACCTTCCTGCGCGAGACGCTCGCGCGCCTGCGCAATGACGCGCTGGTCGCACGCCTGCGCGCCCACCCGGGCCAGGCGGTGGTGCTGCCGCCGGCGCAGGACTGGGTCAGCGGCATGCGCACCGTGACCTTCGCCACCCTGGTGCAAGCCGGCGGCGAGCCGGCCGCGATCCTGGCCATGGAGTTCCCGCTGTCGCCGATGCTGCCGGACGGGCAGACCATCGATGGCGATTTCATGCTGGTGACCGATGGCGGCATGGTGCTGAGCGCGGACGGCATGCCGGCCGGCGCCCTCGGCCAGCCGGTCGCGGCATCGCTGGCAGCGCAGGGCGCGCACCCGGGCAGGGTGCGATCGGCGCTGGTATGGCAAGGGCTGCTGGATCATGTCGTCGTGCTGGAATACCAGCTTGACGCGTGGGGCTGGCGCACGGTCGGCGTGGTCGAACTGGGCCATGTATGGCACCAGTTCCGGAGGAACGCCTTGTGGATGCTGGGCCTGAGCGGCTCGCTGTCGATGCTGATCCTGGCGTGGATCTGGCTGATCGACCGCCGCATCATGCGCCCGGCGCAGCGCCAGTCCTTGCGCCTGCAGGAAAGCGATGCGCTCGGGCGCTTCGTGATTGAAGTGGCCGGGGTGGGCCTGATGATCGTCGAGCGCAGCACGCGGCAAGTGCTGCTGGCCAATACCGCCGCCAAGGCCATCATCGAGCAGGCCACTGCCGCCGGGCTGACGCAGCTGCAAGATGCCTGCGACGCGCGCCTGAGCGGCGGCCATGCCAATGCTGAAGGCCCGCCGCAGGTACTGCCCCGTTTCGAGGTGGACATGGCCGGACGCAACGGCGAGATGCGGTCCCTGGAGGTGCGGCTGGTAGAAATTACCTACGAAGGTCGTGCCGCCGTGCTGTACGCACTCAACGACGTCACCGAGGCGCGGCGCAGCGAAGCGCGCTTGCGCGAGGCGATCCGCGCGGCGGATACCGCCAACCATGCCAAATCGTCGTTCCTGGCCACCATGAGCCACGAAATCCGCACGCCGCTCAATGGCATGCTGGGCAGCATCGAGCTGCTCGGCATGACCCGGCTCGATTTGCGCCAGCGTGATCAGCTGGCGGTGATGCAGCACGCGTCGCAGTCGCTGATCTACATCATCAATGACGTGCTGGACTTCAGCAAGATCGAGGCCGGGCAGATGTCATTGCAGCTGCGACCGTGCCGCGTCGAGGAAGTCGTCGAGGAGGTGACCCGGCGCTTTGCCGCGGAAGCGGCGCGCAAGCAGCTGCGCCTGCTCTGCATCAATGATCCTTCGCTGGTAGAGCCGGTGATGGCTGACGTGGTCAAGCTCGAACAGATCCTGACCAACCTGATCAGCAATGCGGTGAAATTCACCGAGCAAGGCAAGGTGATCGTCACGGCCATGCGCAAGGCGGGCGGCAGCGTGGAAATCCGCGTCATCGACACAGGCATCGGCATCGCCGGGCGAGACCAGATCCGGCTGTTCGAGCCTTTCGTCCAGGCCGAGCAGCCGGACACGCGCCACTACGGCGGCACTGGCCTTGGTTTGTCGATCTGCCGCCGGCTGGTCGAACTGATGTCTGGCGAGATACGGGTGGTCAGCGAGCCCGGCCTGGGCAGCTGCTTTACCGTCAGCCTGCCGCTGGCCAGCGCCGGTGCCGCGGCGTCGGCCGACGCCTGGCCGCGGACCGCGCTGCGTGGACTGACGGTCGGCCTCAATGTCACCTTGCGCGAGCTCTACCAGGGCGTGGAGCAGTTGCTGCAGTTCTATGGCGCACGGGCGGTCAAGTATGACCCCGCCGCGCCGCCGGCCACGCCGGTCGATGTCCTGGTGTGCGACGAGCAGGCCATGCCGCGCTGCAATGACGCCGATGTGGTGGTGTCGGCCATGGCGCCGGCAGTGCCGGACCTGACGCAGACGCCGGTGGTGGCATCGCCCTATGCATGGCGCGGCTTGCTCGCGGCGATCGCGGCAGCGGCAGGCGTGGAGGTGACGGAAACGCAGGCGCCGCTGTCGGCGCGCGAGCATGCGCCTGCCGCGCAGCTGGCGCTGCTGCTGGTGGAAGACCATCCGATCAACCAGGTGGTGATGCGGGAGCAGCTTGAAAACCTGGGGCATAAGGTCGATCTGGCCAGTGACGGGCCCGAGGCCCTGTTGATGGCATCGGGCCGGCACTACGACCTGGTCGTGACCGATCTGCAGATGCCTGGCATGGACGGCTTCACGCTGGCGCGGCGCCTGCGCGATGCCGGCCTGGCCACGCCGATCGTTGCCGTCACCGCCAGCGTGGGGCCCGATGTGGCCGAGCGATGCCAGCAGGCCGGCATCGACCGATGCCTGACCAAGCCAGTGGGGCTGGGCACGCTGCGCTTACTGCTGGAAGACCTGTCCGGCGCCCATATGGCCGCGCGGGCAACGCCGGGCCAGCATGCAGGCGGCGACACACTGCTGCATGCCGACGCGCTGCGGCGCGACCAGCGCGCACTGGCCGAGGCGCTGCTGGCGGGCGACGCCGAAGCGTTTGCCCAACGGTTGCACGGCTTGGCCGGGGCGCTGTCGGTAATGGGCCATGCGCTGCAGAGCCAGGCGTGCCGCTGGCTGGAGCAGGCGGTCCGGCACTCGGGGCTGGTTGCCATTGGTCCGGACTGGCAGGTTTTCCATGCTGAACTGGAACAGCTGGCAGACGGGCTGGAGTCGCAAGGCGGCACGCAGGGTGCCAACTACACGGCCGATTTAAGGCATGCCTGATGGAGCGGTCACGCGCCGGGCGCGATACTGCATCCGTGGAGCGTCTTCCCGATCGCTCCGCATTCTCCCGGGTGCGTCCCGTCGCGAGAAACTTCCCTGCCGCCTGCTTGCCCAGCAGGCGTTTTTTTGCGCAGGGCAAACTGATCGAGGTGGCGAACCATGGCTAGCAAACTGCTGAAGACACTTCACGAGACGGCTCAGGATTTCGCGGAAGGCGGCCTCATCGATGCACATCACGCGCAGCGCATCATCGCCCATGCCTTCAGGGGCATGGGCGGAGACTCTGAATCTCCGCCCATTTGCTTTCTCAGGCCGTCACGGGCCGGGTCCCGGCGGATGCGCGCCCTGGGGTATGATCGGAGGTCAAGATCACACCCACATCCGATCCGTTGCCATCGCCGGCAATGATTCGCGTTCCCATGCATCGGCGTTGCGGCACTGTCCGGATACGTCTGCCAGGCTATGACGAAGTCACCGGCTCAGGACCCATCCAACGCAGCGCCGCTGCATGAGCAGATCTACGCTCGGATTCGTGCCTCGATCCAGCAAGGGCAACTGAAACCCGGGCAGCGGGTGCCATCCTTGCGTGCGTTTGCAGGCGAGCTCGGCGTGGCGCGCGGGACCGTTCAGGTCGCCTATGAGCGGCTCCTGGGTGAAGGTTACCTCATCGCCAGAGGCCCTGCGGGAACGTTCGTTTCCGAGCAAATTGCGCCATCGCGCCCCCACCGCGTGGCCGCCGCGGCTGGATCCAGCCGCACGCCACCGGACCAGGAACTTGCCGAGGTTTCACTCGAAACGGATGGTGGAATCCCCGCGCCGTTGCAACTGGGGCTTCCCGCGCTGGATGAGTTCCCGCGAAAACTATGGACGAGGTTGATGGCGCGGCAAATACGCAGCGCCGGCTCGCTGACCAGGCCGGCGTCAGCCGGATTTGGCCCGCTGCGAGAAGCGCTGGCCGCTTACCTGCAGCGCTCACGGGGCATCGACGCCCAGCCGCACCAGGTGTTCGTCGTGCCGGCTTATACGGCCAGCCTTGCGCTGATTGCGGATGCGCTCAGGCTGGCGGGCGAAAGCGCCTGGGTTGAGGATCCCAGCTACCCTCCGACTGCCCAGTCACTCAGGCGCCTGAACCTGCAGGTCCGGAATGTGCCAGTGGATGATCATGGCCTCGACGTCGAATTTGGGCGTCAGCATTTTCCAGAGGCGCGCCTGGCCGTAGTGACGCCATCGCACCAGAGCCCGACTGGCGTGGCACTGACACTGCAACGTCGCGTCGAACTGCTCGACTGGGCCGGTGAGCGGGGCGCATGGATCATCGAGGACGACTACGACGGCGAGTTTCGTTACCGCGGCCACCCGTTGCCGGCCTTGAAGAGCCTGGACACATGCGACCGGGTGATCTATTGCGGCACGCTTAGCAAGGTGCTGTACCCGGGGCTACGGCTCGCTTACGTGGTCGTGCCACAAAGTCTGGTGCCGACCATGGATCTGGCCTGCAGGCGCACGGTGCATGGCGGCTGCCCCGAACTCTTGCAAGCCGTGGTGGCGGAGTTTATTGCGCAGGGGCACTTCGCCCGGCATATCAAACGCATGCGCACGCTTTACGCGCGACGACGCGCAATGCTGGCCGAGGCGCTGGCGCCATACAAGACGGACGGCTTCACTGTTTGCCTGCAGGATGGCGGCATGCACCTTCTGATCGACGTCAGGGACGATCTTGACGATCTGGCGATGGCCCGTCGTGCGCGCAAGGCAGGATTCGCCGTCCATTCGCTGACCGCCTGGCGGTACGGTGCGCCAGGGCGGCGTGGCTTGATGATGGGGTTTACCAATCTGCGCACTCAGACTGAAGCCGATCGCCTGGTTGCCGAGCTGATGCGCGCGCTGAAAGCATAGACGATCGCCATCGGGCGCTTGACAAATAGTCAACCAGTCGTCTATTGTCCTTCCCATCTGCTCACTAACTATTGCGACGTGCCAAGACCCCCCAACCCCGAAATCCGTAGCCGGCTGCTTATCGACGGTGGTCGTGTGATTCACAGCGCCGGTTTCAACGGGTCCGGCGTGCAGGACATCGTCGCTGCCGCCGATGTTCCCAAGGGTTCCTTCTACAGCTATTTCGACAGCAAGGAAGCCTTTGCCGCCGAAGTGCTCGAAGCCTATTGGGATGCCATTGAGCAACGCCATGGCAAAGTGATGTATGACGCGCGCATCACGCCGTTGGCCAGGATCGAAAAGTTGTTCGAGTTGCTGGTGGCGGACCACGCGGCACAAGATTTCAGGCTCGGGTGCCTGGTGGGCAACCTTTCTCTCGAATTGTCCAATACCAGCGGTGAAGTCCGAACGGCTCTGGAGCGCATTCTGGCGCGCTGGGAAGGTATCATCACAGCCTGCCTTGATGAGGCCAGGCTGCGCCAGGAACTGCCAGCGGACGTTGATTCCGCGCAGCTCGCGTCCATCATTATCGAAGCCTGGGAAGGGGCGGTCCTGCGCAGCAAGGTCGAGCGCAATGGCGACGCCTGCCGACGATTTCTGCAAGTCACCCTCAAGCGCTTGTTGTACTGAGATTTTTTTGCGATTTTAAATAGACGACTGGTCATATATATTCAGGGCATGGCCTAGTTGAAAACGATAAACATGTGTCTATTGACTGTGTCATCGCCCAACTACATTGAAGCCTGCTCAAACCAGCACGCATCGGCACCATGACCAGGCACCTGACGCTCAGACCTATTCAAGGCAACGCGCGCACGCGCCAATAAAGGAGTCTCACCATGTCTTCAGATCGCAGCCTCGACCAAGGCCTATCGCGACGTAACCTGCTGTTGGGCAGCGCGGCCGCAGCCGGCGCGCTGGTGGCTTCCGGCTTGCCCGGACCTGCGGCGGCAGCACCGTCGGCAGAAAAGGCGAACACCGCAAAGGCAAGCGGCAAGGCTTCAGGCAGCTACATCACGGCAAAGGACGGCACCCAGCTCTATTTCAAGGACTGGGGCGCCGGTCGCCCCGTTGTATTCAGTCATGGCTGGCCACTGAGCTCGGACAGTTGGGAATCCCAGATGATCCTTGTTGCTTCGGAAGGGCACCGTGCCGTTGCACATGACCGTCGTGGCCACGGCCGTTCAAGTCAGCCATGGAATGGCAATGAGATGAACACCTATGCCGACGATCTGGCCACGGTGTTCGAGACGCTCGACCTGCGGGACGCTATCCTGGTGGGCTTCTCCACGGGTGGTGGCGAGGTGGCCCGATACATCGGCCGGCACGGTACGCGACGCGTTTCAAAGGTGGTGCTGGTTTCAGCCGTGCCGCCTTTGATGGTGAAGACCGCCGCCAATCCGCGCGGACTGCCAATCGAAGTATTCGACGGCCTGCGTGCCGCACAACTTGCCAATCGGTCCCAGTTCTACAAGGACGTGCCGGCGGGGCCGTTCTATGGCTTCAACCGACCCGGTGCAAAGCCGTCGCAGGGGTTGATCGACGCATGGTGGGCGCAGGGCATGCAGGGTGGACACAAGAGTACGTACGACTCGATCAAGGCATTCTCCGAGACCGATTTCACCGAGGATCTCAGGAAGATCGATGTGCCGACCCTGATCATCCACGGCGACGACGATCAGATCGTGCCGATCGACGCCGCTGGACGCGCATCGGCAAAGCTCGTCAGGAACGCGAAGCTGATCGTCTACCCCGGTGCGCCGCATGGGCTCACCGACACCCACAAAGATAGATTCAACGCCGACCTGTTGGCATTCATCCGTAGTTGAAACGACGCCGCATCTGCCGGACCCCACGAAGGCGCCGGCAGATCGGCTCACCATAAGAGGTACTTCCCATGTGCAACCACCACACCCTCTATGCAGATCCCGTTGATCCGGCTCTGCCGAAGTCCGGCATTACGCTGGACCTGCCACGCACCGCGCTCGTCGTGATTGACCCGCAGATCGACTTCATGAGCCCCGAAGGCCGCAGCTGGGGCGTGGTCGGAGAAAGCGTGACGGAGCAGAACCTCGTGGCCAACCTAGTCCGTCTGTTCGAGGCCGCAAAACAGGCGGGCATCACGGTCGCCATCTCTCCCCACTATTACTTTCCCCATGACCACACATGGAAAGTGCAAGGCCCCGCCGAAATGTTCCAGCATGCCATCGGCATGTTCGACCGTCCGGGCGCGCTGAACCTGGACGGATTCCGTGACTCGGGCGCGGACTTCATGCCGGAACTCAAGCCGTATATCGAGGATGGCAAGACCATCATCTGCTCCACGCACAAGCTGTACGGCCCGCAGGCCAACGACCTTGTCCTGCAATTGCGCAAGCAGCGCGTCGACCAGGTGATCCTTGCTGGCATGGCCGCCAATCTGTGCGTCGAATCCCATCTGCGGGATCTGCTGGAGCAAGGTTTCGAAGTTGCTGTCGTGCGCGACGCCGTTGCAGGGCCGAAGCTACCCGAAGGGGACGGATATCACGCGGCACTGGTCAACTTCCGCTTCATCGCAAACGCGCTGTGGGATACCAACGAAACCGTGCAGCGGTTGGCAGGAAAGGTTGGAGCAGCCGCGTAGCGCCTGTCGTGCGCCAGGGCGCCAGCCCCTGGCGCGGCAATGGCAGGGTGCATGACTGTCTAGTTCAAAGAATGCATAGAGGCGACTCACATGCCTAAGATTCCTTCGCGCTACAGCTATTTCGCCTATGGTGTTATCCAGGCCGGATTGACCTGCTCCATCGCTGCTGCCATCGCAAGCCTTCCATTTGCAGAAGAAGGCCTGTTCTTTCAGCACTGGCTAAGGTCCTGGAGCGTTTCCTGGCTGACCATGCTGCCGGTTGTCGTGTCGGCCACGCCCATCATTCGCTGCCTGGTCGATCGCATGACAAACCACTCTTAGGTCATACCGTCATATGTCGATGGTCGATGGCCTAGTTGAAATCGATAAACATGTGCCTGTTGACTGTGTCATCGCTCAACTACATTGAAGGCTGCACAAACCAGCACGCATCGGCACCATGACCAAGAACCTGACGCTCGGACATGCGGAAACGGAGGCCCAGATCCGCGCCTGCTTCCCTGTCATGCGGCAACTGCGCCCCAAGCTGCAAATGCCGGAAGACTTTCTCGACACCGTCATGGTGCAAAGTGGACAAGGGTACCGGCTGCTCGCGCTCTGGGACGACGGCAAACCTGTTGCGCTGGCCGGATATCGGCGTCTTGAAAACCTGATCCACGGGCGCTTTCTGTACGTCGACGACCTGATTACCGATGCCGAGGGCCGGGGGCAGGGTCACGGCGAGCGTCTGCTGCAAGCGCTTTGCGAGCTTGGACGCACAGAAGGCTGCCAGCGACTTGTCCTGGATACCGCACTCGCGAACGCGCTGGCCCAGCGCTTCTATTTCCGTTCCGGCCTGCTCGCCAAGGGCCTCCACTTCTGCATGGAGCTGCAATGAAGCTCCTCAACCTGCTGCTGCTCGATTGCTGCCCGCGCCGTGACTATTCCACGAGCCGGCGCTCCGAGTCGATCTGGCGCGGGGATGCCGCGCTCCCTAACATGGAATCGTTCCACCTTCCTCAGCACGGAGAAGCATCATGAAGATTGTCATCATTGGCGGGACTGGCCTGATCGGCTCGAAGACCGTCGCCATTCTGCGCCAGGGCGGCCACGAGGTCATGGCCGCCTCGCCCAGGAGCGGTGTCAACAGCATCACTGGCGAGGGGCTCCAGGAGGCCCTGACCGGCGCCCAGGTGGTGATCGACCTTGCCAATTCCCCATCGTTTGAAGACAAGGCGGTACTGGCATTCTTCGAGACTTCCGGCCGCAACCTTCACGCGGCGGAGACCGCAGCGGGCGTTCAGCACCATGTCGCGCTGTCCATCGTCGGCACCGACCGGACGCCCGAAAACGGCTATTTCCGCGCCAAGGTCGCGCAAGAAAAACTGATAGAGGCCTCGGGCATCCCCTACACCATCATCCGCTCGACCCAGTTCATGGAATTCATCGGCGGCATCGCCGATTCCAGTGCGCAAGGAAATGTCGTCCGCCTTTCGCCTGGGCTGTTCCAGCCGATTGCTGCGGACGACGTCGCCGGACTCGCTGCCGATGTAGCGCTCGCACCACCGCGAAACGGCATCGTCGAGATCGCCGGCCCGGAACGAGCCCCGTTCAACGAGATCGTCGCCCGCTATCTCAAGGCGGTGGGCGACCCGCGTGAAGTCGTGCGCGACCCCGAGGCCCGCTACTTCGGCGGCCGGGTCGAGGAACATTCGCTGGTGCCGTTGGGCGAGGCGCGCCTCGGGCGCATCGGCTTAGAGGAATGGCTGCGTCAATCGCAGCAACGATAGTCCGCAGGGCGCATGCCCACGTAAGCAGCACCGGTTCGTCAGTCCCACATTGAGCAGATCACCAGGAGCAAACATGACCCAACGTACGAATTACTTCCAGCAATCCCCGGAACTTTCCAAGAAGCTCATGGAGTTCGGCGCGCTGTTCCAGAAGACCACGATCGAACAGCCCATTCGCGAGCTTGTCGAGATTCGCGCATCGCAGCTCAATGGCTGCGCGTTCTGCGTCGACATGCATATCAAGATGGCGAAGATCCACGGCGAGCGCGAATTGCGCCTGCATCATGTGGCGATCTGGCGCGAGTCGACGCTGTTCTCGCCGCGCGAACGCGCGGCGCTGGCCTGGACCGAGGTGCTGACCAGGCTTCCCGCCGAAGGCGTGCCCGACGATATCTATGAGCGCGTGCGCACCCAGTACAGCGAGAAGGAACTGTCTGACCTCACCTTCCTCGTGGGGGCGATCAATACCTGGAACCGCCTGAACGTGGCATTCCGCATGGTGCCTGGTTCGTCGGACAAGGCGTTCGGGCTCGACAAGGCCAACCTGGAGTGATGCCATGAAGACGGTCACTTCCGTTGCGGCAGCACTTGTGTTGTCGTGCCTGACGGTTGCAAAGCCGGCCGCCGCCGCGCCGGAGGCGAGTGTCACGCCCCTGGTCAAGGAAGCGTTGCCCGAATATCCGGGGAAGGAAGCCGAGATGATCATCGTGGAGTATCCGCCGGGCAGTGCCGATCCCGTGCATCGCCATGACGCCCACGCCTTCGTCTACGTGCTCGAGGGCAGCATCGTCATGGGCCTCAAGGGCGGAAAAGAGGTAACGCTCAAAGCGGGCGATACCTTCCACGAAGGTCCCAACGATATCCACACCGTCGGACGCAATGCCAGCAAGACGCAGCCAGCAAAGTTTGTCGTGTTCCTGATCAAGAACAAGGGCGCGCCGATCCTGACGCCGGTGAAGTAGTCGTCGTCCAATTTGGCACCGGCAATGCCGGTGCGCACTGTCCGGCCGGCAAGAGCGGCGCTACCGCATGCTCTTGCCGTGCCGCTGTTTTCCAGGGTGGCGTGAAGGGTTGTGGGACGGAAATTGATACTACGTCGGTTTCTTGGCAATATCACCATCACAAAATCAGGTCCCGGGCCAGCGATCTGGTCGGTGGTGAGGGCGGTTGGCCGTGCTGCCTGCCGGCAGTTCGGCCCTCGGACCCGCGACCTGCCGCCCCGCCGCGAGATGCGCACCATGCACCTGGGAAAATCGTACACAATATCCGAGTTCACGTTCTGGTCGAGACGGCAACTTTATGCCTCGCTAGCATGCGGTTCGCTGCCCGTAGTCCTTTATCAGTTCTTCGGGCTGAAATGGCTGTCAATCCCGGTCTCGGTTGTGGTGCTGCTGGGCACCGCCACATCATTCATCGTGGGCTTCCGGAACGTGCAGACCTACAGCAGGGCCCTGGAGGCACAGCAGATCTGGACTGAGATCTTGAACGGCAGCCGGTGTCTGGGTGTGATGAGCCGGGACTTTCTGGCAGGGCAGGCGGCCGGGCGGGATCTGGTTCTCCGGCATTGCGCATGGCTGACGGCGCTCCGCTATCAACTGAGAACCCCAAGGATCTGGGAAAGCGCGGGCAAGGCATCCAACGTGGAGTACCGGAAGTACTACCGGGTTCCAGAGTGGGAGACTCCATTGGACGAGGCGCTTGCGCGTTATCTGCCACAGGCCGAACTCGACTCGCTTGCGCACGTCGAGAGCAAGACAAGCCGGTTGCTGGGAACGCAGTCAGCGACGATCAGGCGGTTCCTTGACGCTGGCGAGATCGGCAATACCTTCTATCTGGAGTTGGTAGGATCGATCAGAGGCTTCTTCGCGCAGCAAGGACGGGCGGAGCGTATCAAGGACTATCCGTATCCCAGGCAATATGCGGTCGTCAACAAGCTCTTTGTCCGTACGTTTTGTCTGCTACTGCCTTTGGGCATTCTTACAGAGTTCGAAAAGCTCAATGCCAGCGTTTCAGGCGTCATGCATGGCAACATGATCTGGCTGGTCATTCCATTTGGCACGATGATCTCCTGGATGTACCTCGCGCTGGAGCAAGTGGGCGAAAGCACGGAGAACCCGTTCGAAGGAAACGCCAATGATGTGCCCATGGCACAGATCTGCCGGAAGATCGAACACGAACTCATGGACATGCTTGGCGAGAAGTGCGATATCCCCGCGCCAACGGCCGGGCACGGTATTGTCCTCTGACCACTCAAGGTTATCGCTTTCCCACCTCCGACCACTTAGTCAGGCATCCTGTCATGTCTGCGGGCCGTGCGTCGTCTTATCGCTCAGTGCGCAGCCGCGATCGACAGCTTGCGAGTCGGCGTTTCGCGGTCGCGGTAGATCGCCCAGGTAACGGCGGCGGCGACCGGGCCGACCGGCACGTTGATGTAGAAGATCCACGACCACGCGTAGCCGTCGGTTAGCCAGCCGCCCAGCGCCGGGTTGGCGATGGGGCCGAAATTTCCATACGACCGACTTTATTTCTCGCGATCACAAGGCCATGACGCGGCTGACCGATCTGCCCCTATAATGCTTGATAATGCAACGATTGATCGAGCAATAAAATGACCCCACAGCCAGATAAGTCTGAGGCCAACGGCCAGGTGCTGCCGTTTCGCGAGTCCCTGCTGGCCATGCTGGGCGTGGCCTTTGTGGTGATGCTGGTGGCGCTGGACCAGACCGTGGTCGGCACGGCGCTGCCGACCGTGGTGGCCGAGCTGCAAGGCTTCGAGTACTACGCCTGGGTAGCCACGGCCTACCTGCTGACATCGGTGATTACCGTGCCGGTGTTCGGGCGGCTGGGGGACTATTACGGGCGCAAGCCGTTCGTGCTGGCATCGATCGTGGTCTTCTCGGTGGCCTCGGCGCTGTGCGGCATGGCGCCGAGCATGCCGTTCCTGGTGCTGGCGCGCGCGCTGCAGGGGATTGGCGGCGGCATGCTGGTCGGCACCGCCTTTGCCTGCATTGCCGACCTGTTTCCGGATACGCATGTGCGGCTGCGCTGGCAGGTGATGATGAGCGCGGCATTCGGCATTGCCAATGCGGTGGGGCCGTCGCTGGGCGGGCTGCTGACGGAGTGGTACGGCTGGCGCGCGGTGTTCTATGTCAACCTGCCGATTGGCGTGCTGGGGCTGTGGTTTGCGTGGCGCTACCTGCCGCACCTGCGCCAGCAGGCGCACAGCGGGCCGATCCGCGTGGACTGGCTCGGTGCCTTGCTGATCGCAGCCGGGCTGGGGTGCGTGCAGCTGAGCGTTGAACTGCTGCCGGCACGCGGCTTCGATGCCTATACGGGCGGCTTGCTGGTGCTGGCGGCGGTGGCACTGGTGGCGCTGTGGCAGTGGGAGCAGCGTTGTGCCAACCCGATCCTGCCGGTGGAGATGTTCCGCAACCCGGGGCTGGCGCCGTTGTTCCGGCTGGCGGTGTTCACGGGCTTCACCATGTTCGCGCTGCTGCTCTATGCGCCGCTCCTGTTCCAGGGCGGCTTTGGCTATTCGCCGAAGGAGGCGGGCATCCTGATCACGCCGCTGGTGGTCTGCATCACCGCTGGCAGCATTCTCAACGGGCGCATCGTTACGCGCATCCGTCGCCCGAATACCATGCTCTATGCCGGCTTTGGCATGCTGGCGGTGTCCTGCCTGGGCCTGTCGCAGGCGACGCGCAGCATGCCGCACGGCGTCTTGCTGACGATCATGCTGATCGGCGGGTTCGGGCTCGGCTTTATCATGCCGAACCTGACGGTGTTTGCGCAGCAGACGGCAGGGCGCGAACACCTTGGCATTGCCACAGCCATGCTGCAATCGCTGCGCATGGTAGGCGGCATGGTGGGCACCGCGATCGTGGGCACGCTGGTCACGCGCAGCTATACCGGCGGTGTGGAACATGCGCTGTCCGCCGCCAATGCCGGACAATGGACGGCGCGCATGGCGGATCCGCAGGTGCTGATCGACAAGGCGTCGCAAGTCGCGTTGCTCGGCCAGCTCGAGCAAGCCGGGCACAATGGCGCACTGTTGCTGGAACAGGCGCGCGTGTCGCTGGTCACTGCCATCCACCTTGGCCTGGTGGTGGCTGCGGTGGCCGCCGCGCTGGGCGTGTGGTGCGCCCGCCGGGTGCCGTCGATCAAGCTGACCCGGGCGCCGGCGCCCGCCATGGCCGCCGACTGAAGCGCCGGCCTGCAACGTAACCTGAGGAAAATGGATGGAACTGGAGCGACAAAGCGTGGCCGTACTGCAGCAGTTCGGCCGCACCTACCGCGCCTACGCGGCTGCGTTCGAACAGCGCCTGGGGCTGCCGCTGCCCCGCTGGCGCATCCTGCATGCGCTGCATCACCAGGAGGGCGCGATCGGCCAGAAGGCGCTGGCTGACCTGGTCGGCATGGACCCCGGCGCGCTGACGCGCCAGCTCAAGGCCATGCAGGAACTTGGCTGGGTGGAGCGCAGCACCTCGGAACGCGACAACCGCGTGACCCATGTCACGCTGTCACGGACCGGCGAGCAGGTGGTGGCGCACGCCATGCCGCTGCGCTCAGCCTTTCTGGAGGATGTGCTTGCCGAGGTGTCGCCGTCGACCATGCGCGAGCTGTCGCGCGGCCTGGCGCGGCTGGAGGCCGGCATCGCATACGCGCAGGCCCACGCGGCACAGGCAGCCGACGCCGCCTGATACGGCCGCGGCCGTGCCGCCGGCGCTCAGGCAGTCAGCAGCATGCCGTTAAGCGCCGCAAATTCAAACAGTTCCCGGTCGTTGGTGACGCCGAGCTTCTGCATGGCGCAGTTCTTCTGCCGGCTGATGGTCTTGACGCTGCGGCAGAGCAGGACGGCGATCTCGCTCACGGACCGTCCGGTCAGGTACAGCCGCAATACTTCCATTTCACGCCGGGACAGGCGCTCCGCGCCGGCCTGGCCTGGTGTGGCCGGGTTGCCGGGATCGGCCTGCGACAGCACTTCAAGCGCGGATTTGCCGATGTAGTGGAAGCCCCGCTGGATACGGCAAACCACGGTTACCAGTTCTGACAGGGGCGAGTCCTTGAGCAGCAGGCCGTGCACCTGGGTGTCGAGGATGGAGCGCAGCACCAGCGGATTGGTGATCATGGTCAGCACGATCACGGCCAGCGACGGATGCCGCCGCCGCAGGCTGGCAAGCAGGCGCAGGCCGTCGCTGTTGCCCTCGCCGTGCGCGGGCATGTGGTAGTCGGTGATCACGACATCGGGACGCAGGCTTTCCACGCTGTTCAGCAAGGCCGTCGCGCTGGTCACGCAGCCGCACACCTCCCACCCGGTCTGGGTATGCAGGCGGTCCGCGACGGCCGCGCTGACCAGGGGGTGGTCGTCGGCAAGCAGGATCCTCAATGTCATCTGGTTGCTCCTCGATTCTTGTTCGTGGCAGCGCCGGCATCAAGAAAACGCCGCACGTCAGCGAGACGTGCGGCGCAAAAACGACGCCAAACAATACGACGCCAGACAACTGCGTGCATTGCCCCGGGACCGGGCCAAACGGGAGACGGCCGGACCGCAGCAATGCCATTGCAGGATATCGGCCGCGCGGTCTGGCGAAACTAGGAGGATTCGCAAAGCGCCGCCTTGGCGCAGCGGCCTGCACCGGGCAAAGTGGCGCGAGTGTAGCGCAGGGTCAGCGCTCGAAAAAATGTCTCAAGACTGTAATAAGAACGCCGCCGCCGCCGCCGCTGCGCAGCCAAAGCAAAAGGCGCTGGCGCCATCGGGCTGCCAGCGCCTTGCGGGCGCCGCTGCTGCGGGCGTTGCGTCAGGCCAGCGCGGATTGCGCGTGGGCTGCGGCGCGCCCGTTGCGGCGGCTGTCGATGGCCTTGAGCGGGTCGCGCAGCACGGCGCTGCCGACATCCATGATGTCGCGCAGCACGCCCTTGTCGCCGCTGCGCTCCGGTGCCCAGAAATGCAGTGCCGCCCATTCCGGGAAGCTGCTCGGCGGTGCCAGCAGGCGCGTCTTGCGCTCGCGCGTGACCAGCGGCACGTTGAAGTCCAGCACCGGGCAGATGCCCCCGGCCGAATGCAGCAGCGTGATCTGGGTATGCCATGACGGGACCACGGTCTCGCGATGCCCCGGAGTGCTGGCCTGGCGGCTCAGGAAGGCTCGCAGCGGGCTGCCGGCCTCGCAGTCTTCCTGCAGCAGGATCCAGTCGCTTTCGCCTTCGTCATGGCTGCCGCCGCGCGTGGCGCTGACCAGCCGGCGCGGCGTGGCCATGATGTTGTGCTGGCGCACGCGTTCGGGGTCGTGGCCGCTGTCGACGATGAAGGCGCAGTCCAGTTCGCCGCTGCCGAGATGGCCGGCAAGGGTGGCGTCGGCGATCACCGGGCGCGTGATAAAGCTGTCTCGCGGAAACTGCTCGCACAGTGCGGTCAGGATCTCGGTGATGACCGGGTCGCCGATCGACGATGAAAAGCCGATCGAAACGCGCCTGCCGTCGGCACGGCGCTTGCTCAGGCCAGGCTCGCCGGGGCGCACCAGCTGGTTCCATTTGGCCAGGATCTGCCGCGCCGTCTGCTCCAGGCGCAGCGCATGCGGTGTGGGTTCGAGCATCCCGTTGCGCTTGACGAACAGCGGATCGCCGGTGATTTCGCGCAAGCGCGCGAGGCTATAGGCCACCGTCGGCACGCGTCCCTGCGTGCAGGCCGCAACGGCGCTGAGGTCCCGGTATTCCATGACCAGGACAAAGACATGCAACAACTTCGTGCTGACGTGACGCATTCCGACTTCTCCCGATCCATGACTTTGTTTTCTTTATTTTCTTGTTGGTCCGACACCTACAGCGCTGCGTCGGACAAAGGGCGCAAGCGCGGCCTGGTGTCAGGGCAATGATCCGGTCCCTGACAGTGACAGGCGCAAGCGACATGCACGGCGCGCGCTGCGGGCATGTCCGGATGAAAAAAAGGTGGGCAAAAGCCCGGGCAGGATGCTGCGAAAACGCATGGCACGACTCCTAAATGTCCGACTTGCGTCGACAAATGGCGCAGTGACGATTCGATCCTTCAGGCCCGGTACTGTTGGCAGCGTGAACGCGCACCACGTCTGGGTGGTGCGGGCTGCCTGGCCGCTCTTCTGCCGGCGCCGCCAGGGCGCCGCGCGAAGGCGTGCGAAATTTAGTTGTGCCGAGGAATCTTAATACATGCTCAGCAAAAGTCATAGAAACTTGAATTGATGACAGTCTTCTAATTTTGTTTAGTACCTCTTTGTCTGTACATCAATACATGGCTTGAAATCGGGGCCACCGGGCGATTCATGCACGATTACAGCCGTGCAGAAGGTCGTCATGCCCATGTGTTATGGCGGCCGGCATCTTCGTTTCCGCGATGCGCAGTGAGAATGATCTAACTGGATTCCAAATTGGCTTAACGAAATTTGGCAATGCGCGCCAGCGCCGGCGGCAGCTTGCGCAGAGATAATTTTCTTAACTCGCGCAGCGAAGACACTGAATTGCTTTTTGGCGCGGCCGTGGGCTAACGTAGGGCTAGAGTCGGCACAGTTGGCGGCGCGGCTGGCGCCGCTTGTCGCCCGCCGTTGTGATGCGGAGAGATTCGTGAACAGACGGTATTCGGAAGAGCAGATCCGCAGCTACCTGGCCGAGGCGGCCAGCGGCGTGCCAGTGCGTGAGCTGTGCGCGCGCTATGGTTTCAGCGATGCTTCGTTCTACGGATGGCGTGCCCGTTACGGCCAGCCCAGCCAGGGTGATGTACGTGACGGCCGCAAGCTGCGCGAGCTGCAGGAAGAGAATGCCCGGCTCAAGAGTATGCTTGCGGATGCGCTGCTCAAGCTTGAGCTGATGCGCAACCGTACCGGCCGCCGCAATGGCACTGGCAAGGATCGCTAGCGGCGGACGGTTCTTGCAATGCGCCGCGGTGTCGCTTCCACGTGCCGCGGAGGGTTCTGGAGTATTGGTTTGACGAAGTTTCTGATCAAGGCGGGCGTGCTGGCATGCGCCGCCATGGTGGTCGTCCCCGCGTGGGCGGCCAGTGCTGCATCGGCGGCCGCGGCCGCCGGCACTCCGATGGTGGCCCCGCCGCCGCCACGGATGCTGGACGAAGCCACGGCCGTGGTGGAAGGACCTGATGGCAAGGTGTCTGCGTCGCAGCGGCAGCACTGCCAGTCATTGCTGGACCAGATCAACGCGCTGCCCGGCGGGCCGCAGTGGTCCACCGGCAAGTCGTCGGTAACCACTGCCGACGGGCGCACATATCCGACACTGGAACGCCAGGCAGACCGCAAGCGCCTGGAAGAGGCGTATCGCCAGGAATGCACGCAGCAGCGCCGCTGAGGCGCCCCCCGGCAGCAGGCCGTCACCTGCGTATTTGTGGAGAGCCGACATGCACCGTTTCAAACACCTCTTCGCATGGTGCCTGGCGCTGATGCTGATGGCGCCGCTCGGGCCAGCGATGGCGCAGTCCAAGCTGAGCAATGCCCAGCTTGACCAGCTGACCGCGCCGATTGCCCTGTATCCCGATGCGCTGCTGTCGCAGGTGTTGATGGCTGCCACCTATCCCGCCGACGTCGCAGCTGCGGCGCAATGGTCCAAGGCCAATCCCAGCCTGTCTGGCGATGCCGCGACCAAGGCGGTCGCCAGCCAGGCCTGGGACCCCAGCGTGCAGTCGCTGGCCGCGTTCCCCTCCGTGCTCGACATGATGGGCCGCCAGCCGCAGTGGGTGCAGTCGGTCGGCGACGCGTTCCTGGCCCAGCCCAACGACGTGATGGATTCCGTGCAGCGGCTGCGGGTGCAGGCGCAGAAAGCTGGCACGCTGAAGACGACCGAGCAGCAGAAGGTCGTGACGCAGACCACCGGCGGCACCACGATCGTGCAGATCGAGCCGGCCAATCCGCAGGTGGTCTACGTGCCGACCTACAACCCGACCACGGTCTACGGCACCTGGGCGTACCCCGCGTATCCGCCGGCCTATTACCCGCCGCCGCCCGGCTCCGTGTTTGCCACGGCACTGGTAACGGGCATCGGCTTCGGGCTTGGCGTGGCGGCGGTCGATGCGATGTGGGGCGGGTTCAACTGGAATAGCCACGACGTCAACATCAATGTGAACCGCTACAACAACATCAACGTCAACCAGCGCCTGGACGTCAACCGTGCCAACGTGAACTGGCAGCACAACCCCGCCAACCGCGGCAACGTTCCCTACAACAATGCGGCGGTGCGCGGTCGCTATGACCAGCAGCGCCAGTCTGGCCTCGCCAGCCGCCAGCAGGGTGTTCAACCCGGCCAGCGCGTAGGGGCCGCCGGCGGCGGGGTGCAACGCCAGCCTTCCCAGCGCGACCAGGCGCGAGAGCGCGCCGCGCAGTCGTTCGAGGGCCGTACCGGACAATCCATACCGGGCCATGCGGGCGGGGTGGCAGACCGCTCGCGCCCGGGTGCCGCCGGCGCTGGCGTGCAGAATCCGCGGCCGGCCGGTGCTGACCGCCAGCGCGCAGACCAGGCCCAGGCCCGCGACCGTGCCCGCAATGCCAACCGGGACAGCGCGCTGCGCGATGCCGGCAACGGCGACCGCATGCGCCAGCAGACCCAGCGCGCGGCGATGCCGCACCGGGAAGCGCCGCAAGCGCGCCCGGCCGGGCTCCACCAGGGCGGCGTGCACCAGGGCGGTGGACTGGGCGGCGGCGGTGGAGGCCGGCTCGGCGGCGGCGAACATTTCGGCCATGGTCGGAGGTAAATCATGATGCACATGACCGCTAATCCCTTCTCTGCCGCAGCCGGAGCGCGCGCGCTGCGCACGCTGGCGGCGGCCGCGGCCCTGTCCCTGTCCCTGCCGGCGATGGCCCAGCAGGTCTTCCCCAGCCCTGACGCTGCCGCCGAGGCGCTGGGTGATGCCATCGCGCGCAGCGACGGCGACGCATTGCAGCGCGTGCTGGGCAAGCAATACCAGTCGCTGGTGCCGGAGGGCTCCATCAACCGCGACGACGTCTACGAATTCCTTGGCGCCTGGGCGCGCCACCATGCCGTGCAGCCCGATGGCGAGCGCCGCGCGCTGATCGCGGTCGGGCAGAGCGGATGGACCTTCCCCGTGCCGCTGGCGAAGCAGAAGGACGGCTGGCAGTTCGACTTGCGTGCCGGCCAGCAGGAAGTGCGCCGCCGCCGGCTCGGGCGCAATGAACTGGTGACGATGGAAACGCTGCTGCAGCTGGCCGATGCCCAGCAGCGCTACGCGGAGCAGGTGGGGCAGGGGCGCTACGCGACCCAGTTGATCAGCGCGCCGGGCAAGACCAACGGCCTGTACTGGCCCGCGGCCAGCGAGCAGGACGCGAGCCCGATCGGCCCCGATGCGCTTGCCATGGGCCCGGATACGCCCGCCGCGGATGCTTTCTACGGCTACCATTACCGGATCCTGCCGCCGGCCAAGGGCAGCGACGCCAAGTACGGCCTGATTGCCTGGCCGGCCCGCTATGGCGATACCGGCGTGCATACCTTCATGCTCGGCAGCGACCGCGTCTTCTATGAGCGCGACCTCGGGCCCGGCACGGCATCGCGCGCCAAGACCATCCGCAGTTTTTCGCCTGCCGGCTGGCAGCGCGTGGCGGACCGCTGAGCCCTTGGCCCCAGAGCCCCGGCCAGCCGCCTAGGCCAGCCGGGGTTCGCCGAACTCCCCGCCGTAGGCTTCTGATCTGGCCGCCGCCGGCCGCGGGACCGGATCCAGGTCGGCATAGACCGCGGCCAGCCCGTCGCGGTCGATGATGCGCAGGTGCCGCTGGCGCACCGAGATCAGCCCGACCGAGGCAAAGCGCGACAGCAGCCGCGACACCGTTTCCAGGGTCAGCCCAAGCAGGCTGGCGATGTCCGTGCGCGACATGGCCAGCGTCAGCGCGCCGTCGCGGTTGCCGTCGCGGCGCGCCTGCTCGCCGGCGAGGTCGAGCAGCAGCATGGCCAGGCGCTGTGGCGCCCTCATCGACCCCACCGCCACCAGCAGCACGCGTTCGCGCTCGGCGTTGCGGCGCATCGCTTCCAGCACCGTTTCACGGAATGGGGCGGACTGCATGAGGGTGCGCAGGGATTCGACCGAGACCGCACAAACCACTGCATCCTGCAGCGCGATTACACCAGTCCCATAGACCGGACCTTCGTGCGGCTCAAGCCCCAGCACATCGCCGGGCAGCGAAAAACCCGTTACCTGCCGCCAGCCCAGCGGCGATTCATAGACCTGCTTGGCGCTGCCATGGCGCAGCGGGTAGACCGTCAGCGCAGGGCGGCCCTGGCGGAACACATGCTCGCCGGTGCGCACTTCTACCCGCTCCGGCTGCAGCGCCATCGGCACGTGCGGCAGGGGAGCTTGCGCCCCGGCATTGTGGCAAACGTGGCGAAAGAGGCAGAGCAGGCAGGCTGGGGCGCCGTTGTCCGGCATGGTGTCATTGTCCTCCGGTGACGATGGCCAAGTATAAAACGTCGGCAACGCAAGCCATCTCGCTGCGATCTGCATTCTTTCGTGTGGCTAGTTTAAAAATTTCGCATTGCGGGCGCGAGGCTCGTTGCGTTTGTGCCATAAGCGCGGGAGTACGCCGGCGGGCGTAATGCTGATTGTGATATGCTGCATTGCAACAATAAAGGCACAGGAGGAGATCGCGTCACACGATCAGGAGTCCTCATGACCAAAAGCTTTGCCGCTGACTGGCACGCGCAGATCCGGCGACTGAGCCGTGCGCAAGCCCGCACGGAAGCCCAGGTGAAGTCCTGGCTGGACCGCGTGGATTCGCTTAATCCGCTCACGCCGGCTCGGCCTGACCGCCCGCCGGGCAAGCTCCGGCCCGCCCGGCCAGCACCCGCGCCGGGTTCCCTGCCCGGTACCTGGCAGGCGCACAGGCTGCGCCTGGCGCCGCTGCCGGGCGAACTGGTGCCGCAACTCTCGTATCACCTCTACATACCGTCCAAGGCCCATCGCGGCCCGTTGCCGGTGGTGGTGGTGCTGCATGGCTGCCGCCAGACGCCGGATGACCTGTCGGCCGGCACCCGCATGAATGCGCTGGCCGAGCGCGAGGGATTTATCGTGGCCTACCCGCAACAGCCCTTGCGGCGCCAGGTACAGCGCTGCTGGCAGTGGTTTGACCTGGGCGCCGCCGAGGGCGGACGCGAGGCGCAGGCGGTAGCCGCGCTGATCGATGCGCTGGCTGCGCGCCACGACGTGCGCGAGCGCGAGATCTACCTGGCCGGCATGTCCGCCGGCGCGGCCATGGCCGCGGTGGTGGCGTTGCGCTACCCGGGCAAGGTGGCGGCCGCGGCGCTGCATTCCGGCGTGGTCATCGGCGCGGCCGACAACCCGCGCGCCGGCCTGCGGGCCATGCAGCAAGGCTCGGCGGCCGATCCGTCATGGCTGCTGGATGCCGCCGGCGTGACACCGGGCGGTCCCGAGATGCCCGCGCTGGTGATCCACGGCCTGGCCGACGACGCGGTGCATCCGGTCAATGGCCGTCTGCTGGCCCGGCAGTTCCTGGCTTACAACGGCCTGGAAGACCGGCTCGCCGCTACGCCCGCGCAGTCCGACCCGGAAGACGAAGCGCCGGGCCGGTCCCATGAATACCGCTTCGGGCGCTGGCGCCGCGACCTGGTCACGCTGGTGGAAGTGGAGGGCCTGGGCCACGCCTGGAGCGGCGGCGATGCCAGCTATGGCTACCACAGCGATATCGGCCCGGATGCCAGCACGCTGATGTGGCAGTTTTTCAGCCAGCACCGGCGTTGAAGTCGGGCAGCAACAATGCGCATCAAGCGCGCACAAAAAAGGGAGGGCGCCTGTCCTCCCTTTTTCGTTGCCGCAGCCGCGTCAGCCGCGCGAGCGGTCCTTGACGAACAGCGCAGTCACCATGCCCAGCACGCACAGCGCGACCACATAGTGGGCCGGCGCCAGCGAATCCTGCTTCAGCATCAGCGTGACGACCATCGGCGTCAGCCCGCCGAAGATCGCATACGACACGTTGTACGAGAATGGCAGGCCCGAGAAGCGCACCTGCGCCGGGAACGCATTGACCAGCACGAACGGCACCGCGCCGATGGTGCCGACCAGGAAGCCGGTCAGCGCATAGAGCGGCAGCAGCAGGTCGGGGCGGGTGAAGATCGTGGTGTAGAACATGTAGGCGCAGATGGCCAGCAGCAGGCCGCCGACGAACAGCGTGCGACGCGCGCCGATGCGGTCGGCCAGTGCGCCGGAGACGACACAGCCGACCGTCAGGCACAGCGTGGCGACGCTGTTGGCGACCAGCGCCGTGCGCGCGTCAAAGCCGTACAGCTTCTGCAGGAAGGTGGGCGTCATCAGGATCACCACCACGATGCAGGCCGACAGCATCCAGGTCAGCAGCATCGACACCGCGACGCTGCCGCGGTGGTTGCGCACCACCGACTTCAGCGGCATTTCCGCGGCCAGCGCCTTGCGCTTCTGCAGTTCGGCGAAGACCGGTGTCTCATGCAGCCAGCGCCGCAGGTACATCGAGGCGATGCCGAACGCGCCGCCGATCAGGAACGGCATGCGCCAGCCGTGGTCGGCCAGCTCGGCCGGGGTGAAGACGCTGTTGATGCCGGTGGCGACCAGCGAACCCAGCAGGATGCCGGCAGTCAGCCCCGCGGTCAGTGTGCCGCAGGCATAGCCGACATGGCGCGCCGGCACGTGCTCCGATACGAACACCCAGGCGCCGGGCACTTCGCCGCCGACGGCCGCGCCTTGCAGGATGCGCAGCACCAGCTGCAGCACCGGCGCGGCCAGGCCGATCGACTGGTAGGTGGGCATCAGGCCCATCAGCAGCGTGGGCACCGACATCAGCAGGATCGACAGCGTGAACATCTTCTTGCGGCCGAGCAGGTCGCCGAAGTGCGCCATGATGATGCCGCCCAGCGGCCGGGCCAGGTAGCCGGCCGCGAAAATGCCGAAGGTTTGCAACTGGCGCAGCCAGTCCGGCACCGACGGCGGGAAGAACAGCTGCCCGATGACCGTCGCGAAAAAAACGAAGATGATGAAGTCGTAGAACTCAAGGGCGCCGCCGAGCGCGGCAAGGGCAAGGGTCTTGTAATCCTGGCCGGTCAGCGGGCCCGCGCTGGCTCGCGGCGCGCCGACACCTGCGGCGGTACTGCTGGTGGTAGACATGAATGGACTCGCATGGAAGAGATCGCATGCGAAGCGTGCAGCACGGAATACGTGATGGGTGTGGCCGGAGGGTACAGCGCAGGGGAGGCAGGCATGATGTGGCGGGTAAGCCGCAGGCTTGCGACGAAACGCTTCGCAAAGGACGTAAAGATACCAGATCGGCCCATGCGGCGTTGAGAGGTCAATTCTGATTTCTTTGCTTTGTCCGAAACCGTTGCCATAATGTCGAAAAATGTGAAATCCGGGGCACAAACCATTGTGCAGCGCCGGAATGCGGGGTCAGATCTTCTGGAACGACATGGCTTTCAAGCAATCCATCCAGGCAGTGGCTGCCACGCCACGCGGGCGGCTGGCGACGCGCGTCGCCGGCGGCGTGGTCGCGGCGCTCGCGGTGTTTGGGCTGGCCGGGTATTTTGGCGGCCCGCCGCTGCTCAAATACCTGGTTGAAAAGAACGCGACCGAGGCGCTGGGGCGCAAGGTCACGCTGGGCAAGGCCCACGTGCGCCCGTTCGAGCTGGCGGCCACGCTGACCGATCTCACTATCTATGAGCGCGATGGCAAGACCCCCGCGCTGACGCTGGGCGAGGCCGAGGCCAATACCTCGCTGGCCTCGGTCTGGCACCTGGCGCCGGTGGTGGACAACCTCCACGTCGACCGGCTGGCCGTGCACGTGGTGCGCGGCGCCGACGGCCGCATGAGCTTTGCCGATGTCCAGGAGAAGCTTGCGGCCCTGCCGCCCAAGCCGCCCGATGCCAAGCCGGCGCGCTTTTCGGTCAACAACATCGCGGTTACCGGCAGCAGCTTCGGCTATGACGACAAGCAGCTCGGTTCCAGCCTGCGCGTCGACAACCTGACGCTGACCCTGCCGTTCCTGTCGAACCTGCCGCATGACGTCGAGATCGTGACGCGGCCCACGCTGAGCGCACGGGTCAACGGCACGCCGCTGGCGCTGGACGGCGAAGTGCTGCCGTTTGCCGATTCGCGCCAGACCCGGCTCAAGGTCAACCTTGACGGCCTGGAGATCGCGCGGCTGATGGCGTTCGCGCCGCCGCTGCGCGATGCCGAGGTCAGGTCCGGCAAGCTCGATACGCGCCTGACCGTGGCCTTCCGCCAGCAGAAGGACACGCAGGAGATGCTGGTGATGGGCACGGCCGCGTTGCGCGATGCCGAGGTCGTCACGCGCGCCGGCCAGCCGCTGGTCAAGAGCGGCCGCCTGGCGGTGGATATCGGCAAGCTCGAGCCGCTGGCCCACCGCGCGCAGCTGCGCAGCGTGGAGATCGAGGGGCTGGGCGTGGAAGCCGCGCGGCGCGCGGATGGCTCGCTGAACCTGGCCACGGCGTTCCTGCCGCAGGCGGTCAGCAAATCCACGGATGGCGTGGCGCCCGCGCCGGCGGCTGCCCCTGCCGCCGCACCGGCGCCTGCTTCGGCGCCCGCAGCGGCCGCCGCCTCGGGGGTGCAGGCGGCGCCGGCCAAGGCGGCGCCAAAAGACGTGCCGTGGCGCTATGCGGTCGACCGCATCGTCGTCAGGCAGGCCCGGCTGGGCTTTGAAGATGCACTGGCACCGTCGGGCCCGGGCAAGCTTGCACTCGGCCCGCTCGATGCCGAGGTCAAGGGCTTTGCCGGCACCGACGGCGACAAGCCGGCCAGGATCGAGGCCACGCTGACCGTGGCCGATGGCCAGACCCTGCACCATGCCGGCGACCTGCTGCTGCGCGACGGCTCGATGGCCGGCACGCTGGAAACCACCGGCCTGCGGCCGCAGGGGTTTGCCGCATGGTGGCCGCGCGAGCTGCGCAGCCAGTTCGGCACTACCGCGGTCAATGCCGAACTGAACTACCGCATGTCGTGGGGCACGCCGCAGTTCCAGTTCGTGCTGGAAAAATCGCGGCTGGAACTGGCGCCGCTCTACGTGGCCACGCGCGATCCGGTGACGATGCCGGCGGCCGCCGCACGCGATGCCGATGCCAGTGCAAGACCCGCCGGCAACGACAATGCCGCCCCGCGCGGCGCACGCCGCGCGCGTGAGCGCGCCGCCGACCGCGAGGGCGCCAACCTGCCGCTGCTGCAGGCTGAAAAACTGGTGCTGGACGATATCCAGTTCGACCTGGCCAAGCAGACCTTCGCCACCAGCCAGGTCACCCTGGCCAGGCCGCAGCTCGCTGCCACGCGCGACCACAGCGGCGAGCTGATCGAGATGGCGCGCCTGTGGGCTACCGAATCGGCGCAGCAGGTGCGCGCCACGCCGCGCCGGAATGGAGCGGCGGCCGCACCCGCCACCAACGGCAAGCCAGCGGGTGGCGGCTGGAAGGCAGACATCGGCAAGGTCACGGTGGAAGGCGGCAGCGCCCGCCTGGCCGACTACCAGCCGGCCGGGGCCAACCGCGGCCGCCCGGTGATCCACCAGTTCCGCAATATCGCGCTGAGCACCGGCGCGGTCGCCTGGCCGCTGACGCCGGCGGCGGTGCCGCTCAAGCTGCATGCCGAATCCGGTCGCCGCGGCGTGATCGGCGTCGATGGCACGGTGTTGCCGACCGTCCCCGCCAGCCGGCTGCAGCTGGACCTGCGCGAGGTCGAGGTGAGCCCGCTCCAGCCCTACATGGCTGACCGCTTCAACGCCGCCCTGCGCACCGGCACGCTGACGGCAAAGGGCAAGCTCAATGTCGATGCGCCAACCGGCAAGCCCATCGCCGCGCAGTTCAGCGGCAACGTGCAAACCGGCAACGTGCGCACGGTGGACCGCGTCAGCGGCGAAGACTTCCTGCGCTGGCGTTCACTGGCGGTGTCGGGCATCGACTTCGCCATGGACGAGAGCAAGGGCCCGATGCGCGTGAGCCTGGGCAATGTCGCGCTGTCTGACTTCTATGCCCGCGTGATCCTGAATGCCAACGGCCGCCTGAACCTGCAGGACGTGATGGCCGGCGGCGCCGAGAAGGGCGAGGCGGCGCCATCCACCAGCCTGACGCAGGCCAACCCGGCCTCGGCGCCGGCAACGCCGCCGGTGCAGACCGGTGATACGCGCACGGCCCAGGTCGAGCAGAAGCCGGGCGGGCCCAAGCCGCAGGTGCGCATCGGCGGGGTCTCGGTCGAGAAGGGCAATATCAATTTCTCGGACTTCTTCGTCAAGCCCAACTACACGGCCAACCTGACCGGCATGAAGGGCAAGGTGTCCAAGGTGTCGTCGGGCGACCCCACGCCGGCCGACCTTGTGCTGGATGGCCGCATCGACGACGATGCGCCGGTCAATATCAGCGGCAAGCTCAATCCGCTGGGTGAGCAGCTGTTCCTGGACATTGCCGCCAAGGCCTCGGGCGTGGAACTGACGCGGCTCACGCCGTATGCGGCCAAGTACGCCGGCTACCCGATCACCAAGGGCAAGCTGACGGTGGACGTGGCCTACAAGATCGAGAACGGCAAGCTCGATGCGAGCAACCACCTGTTCCTGGACCAGCTCACCTTCGGCGAGCGCGTCGACAGCCCGGATGCGACCAAGCTGCCGGTGCTGCTGGCGGTGTCGCTGCTGAAGGACCGCAACGGCGTGATCGACGTGAACCTGCCGGTGTCGGGCTCGTTGTCGGATCCGGAGTTCAGCATCGGCGGCGTGATCGTGCGCGTGATCGTCAACCTGCTGACCAAGGCGATCACGTCGCCGTTCTCGCTGATCGCCTCGGCCTTTGGCGGCGGCGGGGGCGAGGAGCTGGGCTATGTCGAGTTCGCGCCCGGCACCGCGGCGCTGACGCCGGCGGCCAGGGACAAGATCACCAAGCTGGGCCAGGCGCTCAACGACAGGCCCGCGCTGCGGCTGGAAATCAGCGGCCGCATCGACCCGGCCACCGACGAGGCCGGCGCGCGCCGCGCGTGGCTGGATGCGCGCGTGGCCGAGCAGAAGCGGCGCGACCAGCGCGACAGCGCCCAGGCGGGCGGCGAGGCCGGCAACGACGAAGCCGGCGAGCAGGGCGCCGAGATCAAGGTCTCGAAACAGGAGTACCCGAAGTACCTGGAGCAGGTCTACAAGCGCACGTCCATGAAGAAGCCGCGCAACTTCGTCGGCTTCACCAAATCCCTGCCGCCCGAGGAAATGGAAAAGCTGCTGATGGCCAACGCCACGGTCACCGAGGCCGACCTGAAGCGCCTGGCCGAGCAACGCGCACTGGTGGTCAAGCAGTCGCTCGAACGCGAGGGCAAGGTGCCGGAGAGCCGGCTGTTCCTGACCGCGCCCAAGCTCAGCGCCGAGGGCATCAAGGACAAGGGCGCGCCCAGCCGCGTGGACTTCTCCATTCGCGGCTAGCCCGGGCGGCGGCGCACGGTGCGGCGCCGCCACGGGCCCGGCCCGGAAAACCGGTATGATTCGGCCCGGACAATCCGTTCCATAGCCGATTCAGGAGTGTGTTTTGCAGCAGGATCAATTGGAAGCCGCCGTCGCCTACAAGACCTGGGTGTGCGTGATCTGCGGCTGGGTCTACGACGAAGAACAGGGCTGGCCGGAAGACGGCATCGCCCCCGGCACGCGCTGGGAAGACATCCCCGAGGACTGGCGCTGCCCGGAATGCGACGTCGGCAAGGCCGAATTCGCCATGATCGAGCTGTAACGCCGCACGCACTTTCCTGTCCGGCCGACCCATGCGGGCTCAGCCCCGGGCTTGCGCCAGCATGGCGGCAAGCAGCACATTGGCGCCCGCCTCGAGATGCTCGGGCCTGGCGTCCTCGATCTCGTTATGGCTGATGCCGTCCTTGCACGGCACGAAGATCATCGCCGTCGGCGCCACCCTGGCCAGGTAGACCGCGTCGTGGCCAGCGCCGGTGACGATGTCGCAATGCGTGTAGCCACGCGCCGCGGCCGCGTGCCGGACCTGCGCCACAAGCTCGGGCGCGAAGGGCGTCGGCTCGAAGCGCTGGATCGCTTCGACTTCCACCGCCAGCGCGGCACCTGTGGTGCTGCCGCTGGCCAGCGCCGCGCACGCTGCGCGCAGCCTTGCTTCCATCCGGTCGAGCTGGCCGCCATCGAGATGGCGAAGGTCGACGCTGAACTGCACCCGCCCCGGGATGACGTTGCGTGAAGACGGGTGGACATTGACCACCCCGACCGTCCCCCGGCCATGGGGCGCAAAGTCGTTCGCGATCTTCGCCACTTCCTGGAACAGGAACGACGCGCCATGCAGGGCGTCCCGGCGCAGCGGCATGGGGGTGGGGCCGGCATGCGCCTCCATGCCCGTCACCGTGACGTCATACCAGCGCAGGCCAAGCGACCCCGTCACCACGCCGATGACCTTGTCCTCGGCCTCGAGGATCGGGCCTTGCTCGATATGCGCCTCGAAGTACGCGCCAACCTTGTTGCCGACCGGCGCGGTGCCCGCATAGCCGATCGCCGCGAGTTCGCCGGCAACGGACTTGCCGGCGTTGTCGGTTGCCGTCAAAGCGGTGGCTTCGGGGAAAACGCCGGCGAACACGCCCGATCCCATCATCACCGGCACGAAGCGCGCGCCTTCCTCATTGGTCCAGATCGCCAGCTCCAGCGGCGCCTCGGTGGTCACGCCGTGCTGGTTGAGCGTGCGCATGACTTCCAGCCCGGCCATCACGCCATAGCATCCGTCGAACTTGCCGCCGGTGGGCTGGGTGTCGATATGGCTGCCGGTCATGACCGGGGCAAGCGCGTCGTTGCGGCCCGCCCGGCGCCCGAAGATATTGCCCACGCGGTCGATGCGCACTGTCAGTCCGGCATCTCGCATCCAGCCGGTGACGAGGTCGCGCGCCTGCCCGTCCAGCGCGGTCAGGGCCAGGCGCGCATTGCCGCCCCTGGGCGTGGCGCCGATCCGCGCCAGGTCCATCAGCGCTTGCCACAGGCGTTCGCCATTGATCGTGATTGCGTTCATACGCCCGTCCCTGGCTGTTGGATGCCGCCGAAGAAGGCCGTTGCATTGGCGGCGAGCGAATCGAGGTGGTAGCCGCCTTCCTGCACGATCAGCGTGGGCAGGCCCAGTGCCGCAACGGCGCGGCCGAGGCGGCCGAAGCCGGCGGTGGACACGTCCACCAGCGACTGCGGATCCTCGCGGTAGATGTCGAAGCCGAGCGACAGCACCAGCGCGTCCGCCTGGAAGCGTTCGATGGCGCCGCGCGCCGTGTCCAGCTTGTCGAAGAAGACGGACTCGGGCGAACGGTGCGGCATCGGCAGGTTGAGGTTGTGGCCGGTGCCGGCGCCGCGGCCGTGCTCATCGTCGAAGCCCGCGACCACCGGATAGAAATTGGTCGGGTCGCCGTGGATCGACACGTAGAGCACATCGGCCCGGTCGTAGAAGATCTCCTGGATGCCCTGGCCGTGGTGCATGTCGGTATCGAGGATGGCCACGCGGCCAAAGCGCGCGCGCAGGGCCTGGGCGGCGATCGCGGCATTGTTCAGGTAGCAGAAGCCGCCCGCCGCGTCGCGCCGGGCATGATGGCCTGGCGGCCGGCACAAGGCGTAGGCGCGGCGTGCGCCGTCCAGCAGCGCGCGGGCGCCGGCCAGCGCGCTCTGCGCCGACCAGTAGGCCGAGCGCCAGGTGTTCAGGCCCACCGGGCAGCTGCCGTCGGCGAGATAGCGCGCGGCCTGCGCCAGCACGCCGCGCAGGGCGTTGGGCTCGCGCACGAAGATATTGGACATGACCTCGTCGCCCCAGTCCTCCGGCAGCTCGCGCCAGCTGGCATGGGCGTCCTGCAGGAACTGCAGGTAAGGCTGGTCGTGCACCGCGGCGAGCGGCGCGAGGCCGTGGTCGGCGGGGGCGTGCAGCGCGAAGCCAAGCGCCTCTGCCGCCTGCACCAGCCGCTGCGCCCGCGCGGGCAGCTCCTGCGGCGAGCGCATCTTGCCGCGCGAGTAGTAGCTCTGCGGATGGTGCAGCAATTGCTCGGGATGGAAAAACGTCAGCATGGGGTTTGCAACCTCTGTGGAAAGCCGTCAGGCCTGCGCGCCTTGCGCGGCGGGCTGTTGTTGCTGGCGCTGGCGTGAATCGATACAGGCGATGCACAGCAGCGACACGCCGGCCAGCAACGTGTAGAACACCGCCAGCGGCCACCATTGGCCCTGGAAGCGCTGCGCGAGGACGGTCCCCACCAGCGGTGTCAGCCCGCCCGCCACCGCGCCGCAGACCTGGTAGGACAACGAGATCGCCGAGTAGCGCACGCGCGTTTCGAAGACACCGCTGACAAAGCCCGCGATCACCGAATAGAAGCTCGCCATGCACACTACCGCCAGCGCGATGCCGAGCACGATGGCCGGCGCCTGGCGCGTCTGCACCAGCAGGAACATCGGATAGGGTGAAGCCATCGCCAGCAGCGCGGCCAGCTTGAGGAAGCGCGCGCCGCCAAGCTTCTCTGCCAGCCAGGCGGCCAGCGGCTGCGCCAGGAACTGGATGATGGCGACGGCGAACAGGCAGTCGAGGATCAGCGTCCTGGGCAGCGACAGGTATTGCGTGGTGTAGGCAATCATGAAGGTGTTGGTGAAGTACACCCCCGCAATGCCGATGGTATTGGCGCCGATGCACAGCAGCACCGGCACGCGGGCCGTGCGCCAGACCTCGGCAAGCGGCAGCCTGGCGGTCTTGCGCTGCGCCTGCACCTGCGCGAACTCGGGCGATTCATTCACGCCCAGCCGGATCGCCACGCCCACCAGCAGCAGCGCCGCGCTGGCCAGGAATGGCAGGCGCCAGCCCCAGTCCATGAACACGTCGTGCTCCATCGACGTGACCGCGCGGAAAGCCAGCAGCGACAGGATCAGGCCGGCCGGGCTGCCGAGCTGCGCGAACGAGGCGAAGAAGGTGCGGCGGCCCTTGGGGGCATGCTCGCCCGCCATCAGCACCGCGCCGCCCCATTCGCCGCCCACGGCGATGCCCTGCACCACGCGCAGCAGCACCAGCAACACCGGCGCGACCGCGCCCGCGGTGGCGTAGGTCGGCAGCAGGCCGATGCCGATGGTGGCCACGCCCATCATCATGAGCGTGATCATCAGCGCCTGCTTGCGGCCGATGCGGTCGCCCCAATGGCCGAACACGATGCCGCCGAGCGGACGGGCAAAGAAGCCGACCGCGAAGGTGCCGAATGACGCCAGCGTGCTCAGGAAGGGATCGCCGCCGGGAAAGAACAACGGGCCGAACACCAGCGCGGCCGCGGTGGCGTAGATGTAGAAGTCGTACCACTCGATCATGGTGCCGACAAAGGCGGCGGTGGCGGCGCGCACGGGCTGGCGCGTGCCGGAAGGGGACACTTGCATGGACTGGCTCCTCACTATGTTTGTGCCGCTGCATCAGGGGCAGCTGTGGGAGGAGTTATCGCGCGTTGACAAATATCAGTCAAATTTCTATTATTTATTTTTCATATAATTTTAATTTATACGGTGGCGTGATGGAGCGTTCTGCCCTGGACCGGGCCCTGCTGACCGACCGGCTCGACTGGAACCTGCTGCGCACCTTCCTGACCATCGTCCACGAGCGCAGCCTGAGCCGCGCCGCGGTGCGGCTGCATATCACCCAGCCGGCGGTGAGCCTGGCCTTGCGCCGGCTCGAAGAGCACCTGGGACACACGCTGATCGAGCGGCGCGGCAGCAATTTCCGCCTGACCCGGGCCGGCGAAGAAGTGCTGCGCATCGCCACCGACGTCTATGGCAGCGTGGCGCGGCTGGGGGCTGAACTGGCGGAGCAGCAGGACGAAGTCAGCGGCCTGCTGCGGCTGCTGACCGTGAGCCGGATCCATTCCGGCGTCTATGACGAATGCCTGGCCGCGTTCCATCGGCAGCATCCGCGCGTCACGCTGCAGGTGGACGTGATGCGCAGCACCGAGATTGCGGACGCGCTCGCGCAGAAGGCTGGCGGCGTGGGCCTGAGCCTGTACCGGCAGCCGGGCCGGCAGTCGGGCGACGGGCTTGAGCACATGCTGTTCCTGCGCCAGCGCTATGCCATCTTCTGCGGGCGCCATCACCGGCTGTTCGGGCGCACCGGGCTGGCCATTGCCGACCTGCTGGCCGAGAACTTCGTCTCGTTCAGCAGCGACCAGCTTGGCGACGTGCTGGCGCCATTGGCCGTATTCCGCGACCAGCACGGCTTTTCCGGCCAGATCGTCGCGACCTCGCCCAGCCTCGATGAAATCCGGCGGCTGGTGTTCGCGGGCTATGGCATTGGCTGCCTGCCCGAACATATCGTTGCCGACGATGTCGCCCAGCAACGGCTGTGGCGCCTGCCGCCCGAAGAGGGCGTGGCCGATATCGACATGTACCTGCTGTGGAATCCGGAGCGGCGCCAGACGCCGGCCGAGGCCGCGTTCATCGAGCACTTCCGCCACTACGTGGCGCGCTATTCGCTGATGGAGCGGCTGGGAGAGTCAGTGAACGCGCCGCTGGCGGCGTTGCGCGCGCCGACGGCGTGACGGACTACTGCCCGGTTCGCGTACCGGGCAATGTGCAAGAGAAGGCTTGTTGGGGCCTAGCCGTGCCGTCGCAGCGTATGCCGGCACAGCCCGGCGCGTTGCCGTTGTGCAGCGCAACGCCGGTAGCGCATCCGGTACGGATGGCTGCAGCGCCAGATGGCCCGCAAGACGGTAATGAACAGCAGCGCCGCCATGACGGCAGCAAGCAGGCCGATCGACATAACGGCCCTCCTCCCCAAAAACCGTCTGTCCGACCTCTGGGGGTCAGATCAGCAGCGGTAATGCCTCTAGCACCAACACCGCAACCAGTGCGCCGATCAGGGCGCCCATGGTCCGGCAACTGATGCGCAGGTATTTGGCGGTCACCGGAATCGAACCCATGGCGATCACGCCTACCAGCGCCATCGGAATCAGGAATACAAGATCATGCGCGGTGAAGTGCATGGCGGTCTCCTGTCTCTCTTTTGTGATTCCAGTATAGGCAGTGTGTGCCCGATGCATGGCTGCGCGCATCGGGATTGTCCCGAACCCGCGAGATGCGGATGCCACCCAGGTACCGATGCGCGCACTTATGACGGTTCAGGCGTTGCGCTGCGTACGCATGCCCCACGTTTTTCGCCATGCGAACCCCGAAGCGGGAAACACGTGTCCTATGCTGATCAGAGACGCGGGGCCCCGTTCCCATTCAAGTCCAATGCCCCGCGGACCGAGAGAGACGGAGGTGGCTATGGAACTTCACATCCAATCGCACCACTACGTGCGGCGGCAGCCGGACTGGACCGCGGCAGCGGTCTCGGGGCTGGCGGCCGGGGCGTTGCTGCTGGTGCTGGAGCTGTTCTGGTCGTCGATGGTGTCGGGCGTGAACCCGTGGATCGCCACGCGCATGATCGCCGGGATCCTGATGGGCCAGGACGTGCTGCAGAGCGCAACGTTTACCGTCGGCACGGTGGCCGCGGCGCTGGTGATCCATTTCGTGCTGGGCGCCGTGCTGGGCATGATCCTGGCGGCCATCATCGCGCCATTCACGCTGGATTCGAGCCTGGGCATGGCAATGCTGGCGGGCGCCGTGTTTGGCATGGTGGTGTACTTCTTCAATTTCTATGTGATGACGCTGGCCTTCCACTGGTTTGTCGAGGTGCGCGGGTGGCATACCTTCATCGGGCATCTGATCTTCGGGATGGCCGCGGCGGCATGCTACTGGAAGCTGGAGAGCAAGGACGTATCGCACTGACAGCGCTTCGGGGCAGGGCGCGGCGAGCGCCGGCTCATGACGGTTGCGTTGCGCGCGCCAGCCCTTGGGCGGGTACGCGCGCAAGGCCTGCGGCGGCCGGAACCAGGGGTTCCCGCCGCCGCTTTTTCTCGCACTGCGCGCTTGTGCAGTGCGACACCAATGCATTGGCATGTCGCCTTGCAGTGACCTGACGGCATGCACTAGTCTTATGTCTACCTGCGTGACTTGCGCATCCCTCGCCGCGCGCGAGGAGGAGGGTGGATATGGCGTTGGCCATCGCACTCGTAGTCATGGTCGTCGCTTCGGTGCTCTTCCATTTCATGAGCCCGTGGTGGGCGACCCCGCTGGCGTCCAACTGGCAGCAGATGGACGACACGCTGACCATTACCCTGGTCATCACCGGCATTTTCTTCATCGGCATCAACCTGTTTGTCGGCTACATCGTCTGGCGCTTCCGGCATGAGGCGCCGCATCCCAATGGCGGCACCGGCCACCGCGCGTCCTACCACCCGGAGAACAGCAAGCTCGAACTGTGGCTGATCGGCGGCACCACGCTGGGCGTGGTGCTGCTGCTGGCGCCGGGCCTGTTCGTCTATGCCGACTACGTGCGCCCGCCGCGCGAAGCGATGGTGATGGAAGTGGTGGGGCAGCAGTGGTCCTGGGCCTTCCGCTTTCCCGGCAAGAGCGGCCAGCTGGGTGCTTCCGATGCGCGCTTTGTCACCGGTGCGAATCCGCTCGGGCTGGACCCCGACGATCCGCGCGGCCTGGACAATATCGTGATCGTCGGACCGGAGGTGCACCTGCCGCTGAACAAGCCGGTCAAGGTGCTGTTGCGCTCCAAGGACGTGCTGCATGACTTCTACGTGCCGCCGTTCCGCGCGCGCATGAACATGGTGCCGGGCATGGTGACGTCGTTCTGGTTCACGCCGACGCAGGCGGGGCGCTTCGATATCCTGTGCGCGCAGCTGTGCGGCGTGGGGCACTACAACATGCGCGGCACGGTGGTGGTGGAAGAACCGGCTGCGTACGAGGCATGGCTGGCCAGGCAGCAGACCTTTGCCATGACGCTGGCGAAGGCCGCGGCACCGCCGGCGGCAATGGCCGCTGCCGCACCCGGCGCCGCGGGCGACGCCGGCACCGTCGAGAAGGGACGCGCGCTGGCGCAGAGCAAGGGCTGCGTCGGCTGCCACAGCATCGACGGCAATCCGGGCGTGGGGCCGACCTGGAAGGGCCTGTACGGCAAGACCGAGACCTTTGTCGATGGCAGCAGCGCCAAGGTGGACGATGCGTTCCTGCACAAGGAGATCACCGACCCCAATGCGCGGCTGGTCAAGGGCTTCGGCCCGGTAATGCCGAAGTTGCCGATGAGCGAGGATGAGGTCGCGGCGCTGACCGCCTATATCAAGTCGGCCGCCAGCGGCGCGGCGGAAGCCGGCACGGTGGCGCCGGTGGCGCCCGCGGACGTGCCCGCCGGCCCGGCTGCCGCGACCAGCGCCGCCACCACGGCAACCGCTGGCTCTGGGGCGCCCGCTGCCACGCCCGGGGCCGCGTCCGGCACCTATACGACTTCGACGGCCGTGGCCGTGCCGCCCTCGGCGGCACCCGCGCCCGCCAGGAAGTGAGGAGACCCGCATGGCTTATGCCGACGATGCCGCCCATCACGCGCCGCAGAGCTTCTGGACCCGCTATGTCTGGAGCCAGGACCACAAGGTGATCGCCGTGCAGTACACCATCGTGGCGATCGTGGTGGGCCTGGTGGGCGTGGCGCTGTCCAACCTGATGCGCATGCAGCTTGGCTTCCCGGGGCGCTTCGAGTTCATCGACGCCAACCGCTACTACCAGTTCGTCACCATGCACGGCATGATCATGGTGATCTACCTGCTGACCGCGCTGTTCCTGGGCGGCTTCGGCAACTACCTGATCCCGCTGATGGTGGGGGCGCGCGACATGGTGTTCCCCTTCCTCAACATGCTCAGCTTCTGGGTCTACCTGCTGTCGGTGATCGTGCTGCTGGCCAGCTTCTTCGTGCCCGGCGGGCCCACCGGCGCGGGCTGGACGCTATACCCGCCGCAGGCCATCCTGCCCGGCACCCCGGGCCATGACTGGGGCATCATCCTGATGCTGGTGTCGCTGGCGATCTTTATCGTCGCGGCCACCATGGGCGGCCTCAACTACGTCACCACCGTGCTGCAGGCGCGCACGGAAGGGATGACGCTGCTGCGCATGCCGCTGTCGGTATGGGGCATCTTCATGGCCACCATCCTGGCGCTGCTGGCGTTCCCGGCGCTGTTCGTGTCGGCGGTGATGATGCTGCTGGACAAGACCCTCGGCACCAGCTTCTTCATGCCGGCGATGGTGTCGATGGGGCAGCAGCTGCAGTACAAGGGCGGCAGCCCGCTGCTGTTCCAGCACCTGTTCTGGTTCTTCGGCCACCCCGAGGTGTATATCGTCGCGCTGCCGGCCTTCGGCATCGTCTCGGACCTGGTCAGCGTGCATTCGCGCAAGAGCATCTTCGGCTACCGCACCATGGTGTGGGCAATCCTGGCGATCGGGGTGCTGTCGGTGGTGGTGTGGGCCCACCACATGTTCGTCAGCGGCATGAACCCATACTTCGGCTTCTTCTTTGCCACCACCACGCTGATCATCGCCATCCCCACCGCGATCAAGGTCTACAACTGGGTCATCACGCTATGGCGCGGCGATATTCATTTCACCGTGCCGATGCTGTTCGCGATTGCTTTCATTAGCACCTTCGTCATCGGTGGCCTGACCGGGCTGTTCCTGGGCAATGTCAGCGTGGATATCCCGCTGTCCAACACCTACTTCGTGGTGGCGCACTTCCATATGGTGATGGGCGTGTCGCCGATCCTGGTGGTGTTCGGCGGCCTCTACCACTGGTACCCGAAGGTCACTGGCCGGATGCTGGACGACAGCATGGGCCGGATCCATTTCTGGGTCACCTTCGTCGGCACCTACGCCATCTTCTTCCCGATGCACTACCTGGGCGTGCTGGGCATGCCGCGCCGCTACTACGCCTACGAGAACTACGCCTTTATCCCGGAGTCGGCGCATGTGATGAACATGTACATCTCGGTGGCCGCCTTCATCGTCGCCACGGCGCAGCTGCTCTTTGTCTTCAACCTGGTGTGGAGCCTGTGGCATGGCCGCAAGGCCGACGCCAACCCGTGGCGCGCGGCCTCGCTGGAATGGCAGACGCCGCAGACGCCGCCCGCGCACGGCAACTGGGGGCCGCACCTGCCGGTGGTGTACCGCTGGGCCTATGCCTACAGCGTGCCGGGCGCGCGCGAGGACTTTATCGCGCAGAACGCGCCGCCGGAAGAGGGCGGCGCCGAGCCTGAACCGCATGCCAGCCGCGGAGCCGTCGCATGAACGCCGAAGCCCTGTACAAGGTCAGCCGCGACGATTTCGGCGGCAACCCGTCCGACGAGAATGCCGCCAACCACCGGCCGCAAGGGCGCGCTCCCGCAAGCATCGGCCTGTGGGTGTTCATGGGCGTGGTGACCTCGCTGTTTGCGCTGTTCCTGACCGCCTATGCGCTGCGCATGGACAGCCCGGACTGGCACCGCATCGGGCTGCCCTGGCAGGTGTGGCTGTCCACCGCGCTGCTGGCCGCGGGCAGCGTGGCGATGGCGGTGTCGTCGCGCGCCGCGGGCCGGGGCGAGATGGCCGTGGCCAGGCAGGCGCTGCGCCTGGGCGGTCTGGGCGCGGCCGGCTTCGTCGCCTCGCAGCTGTGGGCCTGGCAGGCACTGGGCGCGATGCAGGTGATGCCTGCCGGCAACCCGGCCGGCAGCTTCTTCTACCTGCTGACCGCGATGCACGGCCTGCACGTGCTGGGCGGCCTGGCCGGCTGGGGCTTTGCCATGTCGTCACGCGGCAGCGGCGAGGCCGCGGTGCTGCGCATGCGGCTGTGCGCGCGCTACTGGCATTTCCTGCTGGCGGTATGGGTGGTGCTGCTGGCGGCGCTGGGGTGGCTCACGCCCGAACTGGTGCGCTATATCTGCGGCACGGCCTAGCGGCGGCGGCAGCAAGGAGGACCGGCATGTCAACGCAACTGTCTTCGCCATCGGGCCCACCCGGCGTGGCGCCCGCGCCCCCGGTGGGCGGCGTGCGCGGCCTGCTGGCCGACTGGTCGTCGGACCAGCAGGCCTTCAAGGTGTCGTGGGGCAAGGCCATGATGTGGATCTTCCTGCTGTCCGACACCTTCGTCTTCAGCTGCTTCCTGACCGGCTACATGACCGTGCGCATGTCGACCACGGTGCCGTGGCCCAATCCCAGCGAGGTGTTCGCGCTGCACGTGGGTGGCGCCGACATCCCGTTGCTGCTGATCGCCATCATGACCTTCGTGCTGATCACCAGCAGCGGCACCATGGCGATGGCGGTCAACTTTGCCTACCGGCGCGCGCGCCGCGAGTGCGCCATCCTGATGTTCGTCACCGCGCTGTTCGGCGTCATGTTCGTCGGCATGCAGGCCTTCGAATGGACCAAGCTGATCGTGGACGAGGGCGTGCGTCCGTGGACCAACCCGATGGGGGCGGCGCAGTTCGGCTCGACCTTCTTCATGATCACGGGCTTCCACGGCCTGCATGTGTCGTGCGGCGTGGTGTACCTGCTGATCGTGGCCACGCGCGTGCTGCGCGGGCGCTACGAGGCCACCGGCAACTACCAGATCGTGGAGATCGCGGGCCTGTACTGGCACTTCGTCGACCTGGTCTGGGTCTTTATCTTTGCGTTGTTCTATCTCTGGTGACTGCCATGGCATCGAATCCGGCAACTCCCGCAACCCCGGTGACGCCAGCGCATGGCTCCGGCAACGATGCCGGGCATGCCGCGCACTCCGGCCAGCAGCATCCCATCGGGCTGTACCTGAAGATCTGGCTGCTGCTGTTCGTGCTGTCGACGCTGTCGTACCTGGTCGACTATTTCCATGTCACCGGCTACCTGCGCTGGACGCTGATCCTGGTGTTCATGGGGCTGAAGGCGGGGCTGATCGTGGCAGTGTTCATGCACATGGCATGGGAGCGCATGGCGCTGATCTGCGCCATCCTGGTACCGCCGCTGTGCTTGCTGGTGCTGGTCTGGCTGATGGCGGAAGAAGCGAATCATACGTTCCTGACGCGCGGCATCTTCTTCCGCTGACGGGGAGGCGCCGCCGGCCCCGGGGAGGGAGCCGGCGGCAAGCCGCCTTGCACCGCGCCCGGGCGCTCAGGCCTGGGTGATGAACTTGGTCACCAGGTAGCCATCGAAGGTCTCCTGGCCGCCTTCGCTGCCGATGCCCGAATCCTTGATGCCCCCGAACGGGGTCTCGGCCAGCGCCATGCCGAAGTGGTTGATGTTGACCATGCCGGCTTCCAGGCCGTTGGACACTTCGGTCGCCGTCTTCAGCGAGTTGGTGAACACATACGAGGCCAGGCCAAAGGGCAGGCTGTTGGCGCGGCGCAGCACCTCGGTCGTGTCCTTGAAGCGCGTCACCGGCGCCACCGGGCCGAACGGCTCGTCGGTCATCAGGCGCGAGTCGTCGGGCAGGTCGGTGACCACGGTGGGCGCGAAGAAATAGCCCTTGTCCCCCAGGCGCGAGCCACCGGCCACCACCTTGCCGCCACGCTGGCTGGCATCGTCCAGGAACTGCTCCATCGACAGCACGCGGCGCTCATGCGCCAGCGGCCCCATCTGGGTGCCGTCTTCCAGGCCGTTGCCGACCTTGATCGAGCCGATCACCTCGGTAAAGCGCGCCAGGAAGCGGTCATAGGCCTTCTCCTGGACGTAGAAGCGCGTCGGCGATACGCATACCTGGCCGGCATTGCGCAGCTTGAAGCGCGCCAGCATCTCGGCGGCGGGGTCGATGTCGGCGTCGTCGAACACCAGCACCGGCGAATGGCCGCCCAGCTCCATGGTCACGCGCTTCATATGCGCGCCGGCCAGCGCCGCCAGCTGCTTGCCCACCGGCACCGAGCCGGTGAACGAAATCTTGCGCACGATCGGCGATTCGATCAGGTAGGTCGAGATCTCGCCGGGCACGCCCCAGACAATGTTGAGCACGCCCGGGGGCAGGCCCGCATCATGGAACAGCTGCGCCAGCGCCACCACCGCGCTGGGCGAGTCTTCCGGCCCCTTCAGGATCAGCGTGCAGCCCGCGCCCAGCGCCGACACGATCTTGCGGATGGCCTGGTTGAACGGGAAGTTCCACGGCGTGAAGGCGGCGCACACGCCGATCGGCTCGCGCACCACGATCTGGCGCACATTGGGCTGGCGCGGCGGGATCACGCGGCCGTAGATGCGGCGGCATTCCTCGGCATGCCAGTCGGCGTGCTCGGCGCAGACCATCACTTCGCCGACGGCTTCGGCCAGCGGCTTGCCCTGGTCCAGCGTGATATTGCGGCCGATCTCCCTTGCGCGCTCGCGGGTGAGCTCGCCCACGCGGCGCAGGATCTTGGCGCGCTCCAGCGGCGAGGTCTTCTTCCAGGTTTCAAAGGCGCGCTGCGCAGCGGCCAGCGCGCGGTCCAGGTCGGCGCGGCTGGCGTGCGGCAGCTTGCCCAGCACTTCCTGCGTGGCCGGGTTGATGACATCCTGCTCGCGCCGGTCGCCTCCCTTGATGAATTCTCCGTCGATATAGAGGGCGAGATCCTGGTACATGCGTGTTCTCCTGGTGGGCGGTGAAACCGCAAGCTTAACCCGGCGGCCGCGTTCATGCAGCGCGCCGGGTGTGTTTCCAGGAGGAAAGTGCGGGAATGTCCCCGCGGCCGGTTCAGCCGATATCAGCCGATATCAGCCGATATCAGGCGGTATCGCGCGTGCGCGCCACCGGCACGACTTCAGCCCCGGTGCGGGTGGCTTCCACCACCAGGATCACGAGCAGCGTGATCAGCGTCAGGCCGAACACCGCATAGCCGATGCTGTCGCCCTCGATGGCGAACAGGCTGGGCGCGTAGGTCGGGCTGGTGCAGATCATGGTGCCCGCCGACATGCCGGTGTAGTGCATGCCGCAGACGGCAACGCCCATGACCACTGCAGCTGCCAGCTGCTTGCCGCGGGTCTTCACCGTGGTGGCCAGCCACAGCGCCACCACCGACACCACCACCGCGATCACCACCGACAGCCCGATGATGGCCAGGTCCCAGTCGAAGCGGGTGTTGGAGCGGATCGCGGCCATGCCGGTGTAGTGCATCGCCACCACGCCCAGCCCCGTCAGCACGCCGCCCTTGACCACGTTGTCGGTACGGCTGCCGCGCGGGCGCGAGGCGATCGCCAGCCCGGCGCCGGCCAGCACCATCACGACCACCAGCGAAGCCAGCGTCATGAACAGCCCGAACTCGCGGTGCGTCGGCGTCTGGTAGGCCACCATGCCGATGAAATGCATCGACCAGACCGCGCCGCCGCCCAGCGCCACGCTGGCGCACAACAGCCGGTCCACGTCCAGGCGGCCGTCGGGCATGCGCACGCGCCGCGACCAGCGCAGGCCCACGTAGGCGCCGCAGACAGAGATCAGGAACGACAGGCCCACCATCGGCCAGTCATAGGCAAACGGCACCAGGGCGCCGGAAACAGGCTGGAAACCGACAAACATGACCCCACCTCCTCGTTTTGACTGCGACTGAAGGGCGCACGCGCATGCCGGGCATTGCTTCCGGCAGCCGGCCTGGGACGCGGTGGTCCCGTGCCGAGTATGCAGGGGGCCGCAACCGGAGGGGAATAACTCATACAGGTAAAAAGCATGGCGCCGTGCCGGCCGTGTGTCCTTGTAGCCGCCTCCGGGCAGGAATAGACTGGGCGGATTTCCCCATGCGCGACGCCTCATGAAGCCTGACGCCAGACTGACCACCGGCCCGATCGGCCGCACCCTGCTGCTGTTCTCGCTGCCGGTGCTCGGCAGCAACATCCTGCAGTCGCTGAACGCCTCGATCAATTCGGTCTGGGTCGGCCGCTTCCTGGGCGAGGCCGCGCTGACGGCAACCTCCAACGCCAACATCATCCTGTTCTTCCTGCTGGGCGTGGTGTTCGGCATCAGCATGGCCAACACCATCATGATCGGACAGGCCGTGGGCGCGCGCGACCTGGACGAGGCACGCCGCGTGGTCGGCACCAGTACCACCTTCTTTGTCGCGCTGTCGGTGCTGGCCTCGGCGCTGGGCTATTTCTATACGCCGGCCATCCTGGCGGCGATGCACACGCCGGAAGACGCCGCGCCGCTGGCGGTGAGCTACCTGCGCATCATCTTCCTGGCGCTGCCGTTCATGTACTTCTACAACTTCGTGATGATGACGCTGCGCGGCGCGGGTGATTCGCGCACGCCGTTCTGGTTCATGCTGTTGTCGGTGGTGCTGGACGTGGCGCTCAACCCGGTGCTGATCTTCGGTATGGGCCCGGTCCCGCCGCTGGGCATCGCGGGCTCGGCGCTGGCCACGCTGATCGCGCAGCTGGCGAGCCTGGCGGCGATGATGGTGCTGCTGTACCGGCGCCGCCATTTCCTGCTGCTGCACCGTGGCCAGCTTGCGCTGCTGCGGCCCGATCCGGCAATCCTGCGGGCGCTGGTGGTCAAGGGCTTGCCGATGGGCCTGCAGATGGTGGTGATCTCGTCGTCGGCGATCGTGATGATGGCGCTGGTCAATGCCTATGGCTCGCAGACCACCGCCGCCTACGGCGTGGCCTCGCAGCTGTGGACCTATGTGCAGATGCCCGCGCTGGCGGTAGGCGCGAGCGTGTCGTCGATGGTGGCGCAGAACGTCGGCGCCGGACTGTGGCAGCGGGTGTCGCGCATCACGCGCGTGGGGCTGCTGATCAATGTGGTGATGACCGGTGCGCTGGTCGCGCTGATCTATCTGTTCAACCGGCATTCGCTGGGGCTGTTCCTGGGCACTGACGGCGTGGCCATCGGTATCGCGCAGCATATCAACGTGGTGGTGCTGTGGTCGTTCATCCTGTTTGGCTTCACCATCGTCATCTTCGGCACGGTGCGCGCCACCGGCGCGGTGATGGCGCCGCTGGTGATCCTGTTCCTGTCGATGTGGGTGATCCGGCTGCCGTTCGCGTGGTTGCTGGGGCCGCGCATCGGCGCCGAAGCGATCTGGTGGAGCTTTCCGCTGGGCTCGGTGGTGTCGCTGGTGCTGGCGGCCGGCTACTACCGCTTCGGCAACTGGCGCCGCAGCCATATCCTGCCCACCATGCCGCACCCGGCGCAAGCCGTGGGGCAGGCGCCCGATACCAGCATGGGAACGCCCTGCGAAGACGCGGGCGAGGTCGTCGAGGAGGCCGCCTCGGCAACGCCCGAGCCCGCAGGCGTGCGCTGAGCTGCAGCGGCCCGTGATCGTGCCGCCGGCTTTGAAAGCCATTCGAAAGATCGGTGTGTCATCGTGTCATCGCTGGCACTCCCTCCCAGCGCACGCGTCGCCTGCCTGGCCAGAGCAGGCGCACGTCCTTCCGGCCGCGCCTTGCCTTGACGCAAGCGCGCGTGCCGTCTTGTTCGCCTGACATTCCCGTCGACTTTTCTTCCGGATCATTCACCAGAAAATACATCACGTTGTGATGTATTTTTTTGCACGCTTCGGCTGGATTTGCCTTGTTTTCAAGGGGTATCGGTGAATACCCCTAAACCAAGACAAATGAAAGGCACCTGAAAGATCACGTCTCTAAGGTTCGGGTCACCGTCGGGGAGCATGCGCGCCGCATGCCTTGCCGCCCGAGCCAGTGCGTCCCCGGCATGGCATTTCGTGAACTTTGAGGAGAATCGTTTTGCGCATACGCAGCCAAAAGGACTTTGCCTCCGGCCTGATGTTCGTTCTGGTCGGTCTGGGCTTTTCCTGGGTCGCCCGCGGCTATTCCATGGGAACGGCCGCGAAGATGGGACCCGGATATTTTCCATTCCTGCTGGGACTGGTGCTGGCAGTGCTGGGGGCGGTGGTGCTGCTGTCCTCGCTGTCGCCCAGGGGCGAGGAAGACCATCTGGCGCGCTGGGACCTGAAGACGCTGCTGTGGATCCTCGGTTCGGTGGTGCTGTTCGGCCTGCTGCTCAAGCCGCTGGGCATGGTGCTGTCGGTGTTCGTGCTGGTGATGGTGTCGTCGATGGCCAGCCATGAATTCAGCTGGAAGGGCGCGCTGCTCAACGCGGTGGTGCTGGTGCTGATCAGCCTTGGCGCATTCGTCTACGGCATCAACCTGCAGATGCCGGTGTGGCCGGCCTTCATCACCGGTTAAGGAGCGCCGACCATGGAATTGTTTGATCACCTTGCGCTGGGCTTTTCCACGGCCCTGTCGCTGCAGAACCTGGCCTACGCCTTCCTGGGCTGCGTGCTGGGTACCCTGATCGGCGTGCTGCCGGGCCTGGGGCCGCTGGCCACCATCGCCATGCTGCTGCCGATCACCTACACGCTGCCGCCGGTGGCCGCGCTGATCATGCTGGCCGGCATCTACTACGGCGCCCAGTACGGCGGTTCGACCACCGCCATCCTGGTCAACCTGCCTGGCGAATCGTCATCGGTGGTGACCACCATCGACGGCTACCAGATGGCAAGGCGCGGACGGGCAGGGGTGGCGCTGGCCACCGCCGGCCTGGGCTCGTTCTTCGCCGGCTGCGTGGCCACCCTGATCCTGGCAGCCTTTGCCACGCCGCTGTCCGAGCTGGCGTTCAAGTTCGGCCCCGCCGAATACTTCTCGCTGATGGTGCTGGGCCTGATCGGCGCCGTGGTGCTGGCCTCGGGGTCGCTGCCCAAGGCGATCTCGATGATCGTGCTGGGCCTGTTGCTGGGCCTGATCGGCACCGACGTGAACTCGGGCGCGGCGCGCTTCTCGTTCGACGTGCCGGAACTGACCGACGGCATCGACTTCGTGGCGCTGGCCATGGGCATGTTCGGCTTTGCCGAGATCATCGCCAACCTGGAGCAGAAGGAAGCGCGCGAGACCTTCACCAACCGCGTGACCAACCTGTTCCCGACCAGGGAAGACTTCAGGCGCATGATCCCGGCCGTGCTGCGCGGCACCGCACTGGGCTCGGCGCTTGGCATCCTGCCCGGTGGCGGCGCGGCGCTGGCCTCGTTCGCGGCGTACTCGCTGGAGAAGAAGACCTCCAAGTATGCACATGAGTTCGGCAAGGGCGCGATCGAAGGCGTGGCCGGTCCGGAGTCGGCCAACAACGCCGCGGCGCAGACCTCGTTCATCCCGCTGCTGACGCTGGGCATTCCGCCCAACGCGGTGATGGCGCTGATGGTGGGGGCGATGACCATCCACAACATCCAGCCCGGCCCGCAGGTGATGACCAGCAACCCGGCGCTGTTCTGGGGCCTGATCGCCTCGATGTGGATCGGCAACCTGATGCTGATCATCCTGAACCTGCCGATGATCGGCATCTGGGTGAAGCTGCTGACCGTGCCGTACCGCTTCCTGTACCCGGCGATCCTGGTGTTCTGCGGCATTGGCGTGTACTCGGTCAACAACCAGACCTTCGACGTGTTCATGGCCGCCGGCTTCGGCATCATCGGCTACCTGTTCCTGAAGCTGCGCTGCGAACCCGCTCCGCTGCTGCTGGGCTTCGTGCTGGGACCGATGATGGAAGAAAACTTCCGCCGCACGCTGCTGCTCTCGCGCGGTGACTTCACCGTGTTCGTGACCCGGCCGCTGTCGGTCGGACTGCTGATCGCAGCCGCTGCCCTGGTTGCAGTGGTGGCGCTGCCGTCGATCAAGGCCAAGCGCGAAGAAGCGTTCCAGGAAGAATAGCGCCACGCGCGCTCCCCGGAATGGCGCCGGCCGGGCTCATGCCGGACGGCGCCCGCTACGCAAGCAAACGGGGTGCCTGAGCGCACCCCGTTTGCTTTCGCGGGCCGATCGCGCGTTCGCGTCCGCCCGCATCAAGAACCCAGAGAGTGCCCGACTGCGGCAGCAGTCATGGGCTGCGCATGATGATCAGGATTGCCGCACCATCGGGTGCGCCGACAGCGCCCATGAAACCGCCTATTTTTGACCGGTTTTTCTCACGCATCTATGTGCTCAAGCTCGTCCAGTCGAGCCCGTCCACGGTCCTGAGCCTGGTCGACCGGCTGCGCGAGCGCGGCATCGACAAGAATATCCGCTCGTTGCGGCCGATCCTGCGCAGCCTGATGATGGCGCGGGCCATTACTGCCGAACTGGTTGAAGGCAGTGGCCGCGTCTATTGCATCACCGAACAGGGGCGGGCGGAACTGGAGGCTTATATGTCGCACCTGGCGGTGCTGAAGGCGGAGCTGGAGCCGGGGGCAGAACAGTAAGGGCGGTCAGCCGCCACCCGTCAGACAAAAAAGGCCGGTCCTGCGGACCGGCCTCCTGCATGCTGCCCGCCTGCCGCAGGCAGCTGCAAGCACGCTGTTACTGCGTTACGAGTTCAAGACCAGCTTGCGACTCATCATCGCCGCGTGCGACCAGCACCTTGATCTTGTTCGGCACGGTCGCGCCGATGCCGTCGACCGGGATCGTGGTGATCAGCCAGTCGGCGTTGTTGGCCAGCGTCAGCGCGCCGGAATCGAAGATCACGGTCTTGGTCCCCGCGGTGGTGATGCGCAGGCGGTAGGTGGTGTTGCCATCCACGTCGATCGAGTCGGCGCCCGAGGCTGGCACAGCCTGCTTGTAGCCCACGTTGGCGAAGGTCGGGCCCACCGAATTCAGGTCGATGGCCGGCAAGGTCAGGTAGATGTCAACGTTCTGCGCATTGAACGAGGCGTTCAGGCTGCGCACGCGCGCCTTGTGCGACAGCAGGCCCTTTTCGAACGGGTCGTCGATGGTCAGCGTTTCCGCGGCGGTCGCGCCGGGCAGTGCCACTACCGTGTACTTGTGGCCAGTGGCGGCGACGATGGTGGCGCGGCCGATTTCCGTCTGCGTGCCGGTGCGGTTGAACGAGATCAGCTGGTTGCCGGTCTCCACGTTGAAGTAGGTCGAGACGAACTTGTAAGGCTTGTTCACGAAGCTGGTCAGGGTGCCGTTCTGCAGCACGTCGACGTTCGGGCCGCCGGTGATTGCATGGATCACGCGGATGCTCGGCTTGCTTAGCCCGACGCGGTCGTCGATGCCGTCATCACCGCCGCCGCAGGCGGTCAGGACTGCGGTTGCAGCTAACGCGAGGCCGATGAACAGGGTCTTGGATCGGAACATGGGTCACCTCTTGCTGTTGGAGTCAGAGACGATCTGGCCCATGCCCGCGCGGGGGCGCGCCGGTCGCGTGGCCAGTTGGCTGTCTTTCGTTGCAGGCGCAGTGATTGCACCTGTCGTGATGCAACGATAGGTATCAACGCAACGGCGAGACAGGCGCGGGGCTCCGAATCGCATGTCGGACAATTCCGACAAGCGGTGACGCGTGCGTGCGTGGCGGGGCCGGCCAGGCCCGCAGGCGCGGGGCCTGGCGGACGTGGGCGGGCTGGTGCCCCGGTTGGCCGGTGGCCGCCAGTGTGTAACTGGTTGTTGCAGTTGTGCTGCTGCAGTGACTCAGCCTTGCGCCATCATCACCTGGTTGCGGCCATTGCGCTTGGCCTGGTAGAGGCCTGCATCGGCGGCTTCCACTACCTGGTTCGGCGCCTGGTCAGGCTGGGGCACCAGCACGGCGCCGCCGATACTGACGGTGACGCAGTCGGCGGTGGGGGAGCCGCTGTGGGCAATGGCCAGCCCCTGCACCGCGCGCCGCACCTTTTCGGCCAGCAGCCGCACGCCGCCCGGCGAGGTCGCCGGCAGCACCATGGCGAATTCCTCGCCGCCAAAGCGCGCGGGCAGGTCGGTGGGGCGCACGCAATTGTCGCGGATCACCGCGGCCACGCGGCGCAGCACCTCGTCACCGGCGACGTGGCCGTAGGTGTCGTTGTAGGCCTTGAACGCGTCGACGTCGATCATCAGCAGCGCCACCTGGGTTTGCTCGCGCAGCGCGCGGCGCCATTCCGCGCCGAGGTATTCATCGAAATAGCGCCGGTTGGACAAGCCGGTCAGGCCGTCTGAATTGGTCAGCCGCTGCAGCTCCAGGTTGGTTTCCAGCAGCTGTTGCTGGCTTTGCCGCAGCGCGCGATAGGCTTCGTCGCGCTGCAGCTGGTTCAGGTAGGAGCGCGAGTGGTAGCGGATGCGCGCAATCAGCTCGATGCTGTCGGGCAGCTTGACCAGGTAGTCGTTGGCGCCTGCGGCAAACGCCGCGCCTTTGGTCGCGGCTTCTTCCTTGGTCGACAGCACGATGATGGGGATGTCGCGCGTGGCGGGGTTCTCGCGATAGCGCTGCACCAGCGTCAGGCCGTCCACGCCCGGCATCACCAGGTCCTGCAGGATCACGGTGGGCTTGGTGCGTTGCGCCACCGCCACGGCCTCGTCAGGCTGCGCGCAGTAGTGGAAGTCGATGTCGGGCTCGGTGGAGAGCGCGCGGCGCACCGCTTCGCCGACCATGGCCTGGTCGTCCACCAGCAGCACCATGGCAAGGTAGTCCTTGTCGGCTGCAGGCGCTGCGGGTTGGTTGGGGGATTCCGGTTGCATGTTCAGTTCCTGGGTGTCACGGTCCGGGTGCCGGCCGCGACGTATTGCATTGGGTCAAAGCGGTACGGTGCCGCCGCATGCCTGCACCAGCCGCGGCGCAATGCGCGGCAGCGGCAGGATCTCCGCGGCAGCGCCCATGGCTGCGGCGGCCTTGGGCATGCCGTACACGGCGCTGGTGGCGCGGTCCTGGGCGATGGTCAGGAAGCCGCGCTCGCGCATCGCCTTCAGCCCCAGCGCGCCGTCGCGGCCCATGCCGGTGAGCAGCACGCCGATCACGTCGCCGCGCCAGTGCTCCACCACGCTTTCGAAGAACACATCGATGGAGGGGCGGTACAGGTAGTCGCAGGGCTGTTCGGTGTAGGCCATGCGCGTGGGACTGGCCAGGCGCAGGTGGTCGTTGGTGCCGGCCAGCAGCACCGTGCCGGCCTGGGGCGCGTCGCCGGCGCGGGCAATGCGCACCGGCAGCTTGCACTGTCCGTCGAGCCAGTCGGCCATGCCGGCGGCAAAGGCCTCGTCCACATGCTGCACGGTGACCACCGCGGCGCCGAAGTCCGCCGGCAGCGCGCCCAGCAGCGTGGCCAGCGCGGCCGGGCCGCCGGCCGAGGCGCCGATCGCCACCAGCCGTGGTGCGGCCACTGCGCGTGGCGCCGCCGTCAGCGTATGCTGCGGGGCCACGCGGCCGGCCAGCAGGCGGCCGATATTGCGCAGCTTGCGCAGCAGCGGCCCGGCGGCAAGCTGGGCGTCGGGCTCGGCCAGCGTGGGGGTGTCGACCGCGTCGATGGCGCCGTGGCCCATCGCGTCGAACACCTGCGAGGCGTTGCGGCCCAGGTCCATGGTCACCACCACGATGGCGCAGGGGGTGGCGGACATGATGCGCCGGGTCGCCTCGACGCCGTCCATGACCGGCATCAGCAGGTCCATCAGGATCAGGTCCGGGGTCTGGCGCGCGGCCATCTGCACCGCCTGCTCGCCGTCGCCGGCGACCCAGGCGATCTCGAACGACGGATCCAGCGCAAGCGCGCGGCGCAGCGCGGCTACCGCAAGCGCCGAGTCATTGACGATGCCGATCTTCATGGGCGTGCCTCGCCGATCAGGTCATGGACCGCGTCGAGCAACGCGGCGTCGTGGAAACTGCCCTTGGCCAGATAATAGTCCGCGCCGGCCTCGAGCCCGCGCTGGCGATCCTGTTCGCGGTCCTTGTACGACACCACCATCACCGGCAGCTGCCGCAGCGCGGCGTCCTGCCGGATCCGGCGCACCAGTTCGATGCCGTCCATGCGCGGCATGTCGATATCGGTGATGACCAGGTCGAAGGGCTCGGCGCGCAGCACGTTCCAGCCGTCCATGCCGTCGACCGCCACCGCCACGTCATAGCCGCGCCCGGCCAGCAGCTTGCGCTGCAGCTCGCGCACAGTGAGCGAGTCGTCCACCACCAGCACGCGCCGCGCGCGCGCCTGGACGCTGGCCACGGCCGCCTGCCGCACGCCTTCGATGCGGCCCTCGGAGACCAGCTTCTCGACCGAGCGGATCACGTCCTCGACATCGAAGATCAGCACCGGCGTGCCGTCGTCGGTGAGGCTGCCGGCGGCGATGTCGCGGACCTTGCCCAGTGCCGCCGGCAGCGGCTGCACCACCAGCAGGCGCTCGCCCAGCATGCGGTCGACGGCAATGCCATAGATGCGCTCGGCCTCGCCGATGACCACCACCGGCACTTGCGCGTGCGCATTGGCAGCGTCAGCGTCGGGGCGTTGCAGCACCTGCGTCGCGCTGACCAGCCCGATGGCGCGACCTTCGTGGCGGAAATGCTGGTGCCCTTCGGTCTGCTCGATCTCGCTGCGCGCCACCGAGGCCGCGCGCAGCACGCGGCCCAGCGGGAAGGCATAGGCTTCGCCCGCGACCTCCACCAGCAGCGTGCGCACCACCGACAGTGTCAGCGGCAGCTCCATCCGGAAGTGCAGGCCCTGGCCCGGCTGCTGCGTCAGGCGCAGGCTGCCGCGCACGCGGCGCACCATCTCCTGCACCGCATCCAGGCCCACGCCGCGGCCGGAGACCTCGGAGACCGTGTCGCGCATGCTGAAGCCCGGCAGCAGCAGGAAGTCAAGCAGCTCTGCCTGCGACAGCCGTGCCGCGGTCTCTTCGGACGCCAGCCGCCGCCGCGCGATGGCGTGGCGCAGGGCTTCCAGGTCGACGCCGGCGCCGTCGTCGAAGATCTCGATCACCAGGCGGCCCGCGTTGTGGCGGGCCTGCAGCGTGACGCGGCCTTCCGCCGGCTTGCCCTGCGCCGCGCGTACCTCGGGCGCTTCGATGCCGTGGTCCACCGCGTTGCGCAGCAGGTGCGCCAGCGGCGCGTCCAGTGCTTCCAGGATATCGCGGTCCACCTGCGTGCCGGCGCCGATCAGCTCCAGGTGCACCGGCTTGCCGAGCGTGCGCCCGAGGTCGCGCACCATGCGCGCGTAGCCGGTCAGCGCGTCCGCCAGCGGGCGCATGCGCGAGGCCAGCGCGCTGTCATAGAGCCGGCGCGCCAGCCGCGTGGCGCGGTGATCGTACTGTTCGAACTCTTCCAGCCGCGCGGCCAGCTGATCGTGGCTTTCGTCCAGCAGCTGGCGCAGTTCGGCCAGCGCGGTGTGCGCAGCCGCGCCCGCGTTGCCGTCCTGCAAGGCTTCCTGCAGCGCATCGACGGCGCGCAGTGCGCGCGCCTGTTGCCGCCTTGCCTTCTGCAGCGAGGTGCCGAAGGGGCGCAGCCAGTGAGACTCGACCATGGCCTCGCCGGACAGCGCCAGCAACTGGTCAAGCGCGTCGGCATTCACGCGCAGCATGCGCTCCTGCGTGTCATCTGCCGGTGCCGCCGGCGCCGGTATCGCGGGCGCTGGTTCCGGTAACGGGTCCGGCGCTGGCTGTGCCTGCACGACCGGCGCCGCGGCACCGCCATCGACCGTGCCCAGCCGCTGCACCACTGCATCGATCTCGGCGCGGCCGGCGTGCTCGGCCCAGCCCGGATCGCCGCCGGGCGGATGGCCGATGCGTAGCAGCAGGTCGGTGCCTTGCAGCAGCGCGTCGATATGCGCGGCGGTCAGCGGCATGCCGCCCTGAGCGGCGACCAGGCAGTCTTCCATGGCGTGTGCCACGCGCACGCCGCCATCGAGCCCGACGATGCGGGCCGCGCCCTTGAGCGAGTGGGCGGCGCGCATGCAGGCTTCGAGCTGCTCGGCGGCTGCCGGGTTGCGCTCCAGCGCCAGCAGGCCGGCATTGAGGACTTCGGCCTGGGCATCGGCTTCGAGCGCGAACAGTTCCAGCAGCGAGGCGTCGCGCAGTTGCTCGGAATTCATGCCAGGCTCCTGGCCAGCGCCTGGCGTACCAGTGCGGCATCGAGCAGCCCGACGCTGCGGCCCTGGTCGAGGAAGAGCGCCTGCGTGTAGCGTGCCGAGGCCCGCGCAAGGGTGGCGGGCAGCGGCTGCAGCGCGGGCTGCGGCACGCGGGCGATGCCGGACACCTCGGCCACCGGCAGCGCGATCGCGGCGCGGCCCTGCCCGAGGATCAGGAAGCGGCTGCCGCTGGCACTTTCACCGGCGCCCGCGTCGAACAGCCGGGCCAGCGACAGGCAGGCCAGCAGGTTGCCGCGCACCGCGGCCAGTCCCAGCACGGCGGCATCGCGCCGGTGCGGCAGCGAATGGATCGGGCAGGGCGCGGTGACTTCGCCCAGCGCGGCGGTCGGCAGGGCCAGCCATTCATCGCCGATGCGGAACACCAGGCAGGCCAGCGCGGTGCCGCGTTCGGCCGGCAAGGCCCCGTCATCGTCGGCGAATGTGGCGGCGTCGGGCAGTGCATCCGGCATTACGTCCAGCCGTTGCGCGTCCAGCAGCATGGCCGCGGCCTGGGCGTAGGTGGGGCAGTTGCGGCAGTGCGCGTGCTCGGCCAGCGCGGGGCACGAGCCGTCGCCGCGCACGCCGATGCGCCGCCAGCAGTCGTCGACGTTTTCGGTGCGCAGGAGAATGCCTGGGGGCTCAGCCATGGTGCTTGCGGGTGTGGCGTTGCGCGCGCTGGCGCAGGCGCATGGCGCCATCGTGATCGCCTTCGGTATCGAGCAGCGCGGCCAGGTGGTACAGGCATTCCTGGTGCGCCGGGTCCAGGTACAGCGCCTTGCGGTAGGCGGCATGGGCCTGCGCGGCGCGGCCCGCGGCGTCGTGCAGCACACCCAGCATGCAATAGGCGTCGGCGTTGGCATCCGCGGTGCGCTCGAGCAGCGCCAGGCAGGCTGCGGTGGCAGCCTCCAGCTCGCCGCGGTCGGCCTGGGCGGCAATGGCAGCCAGCGCGGCGCGCTGATCGTTGCCAGGCGCGGGCGCTGCGGGCCGCAGGGGCGGGGGCGTGACCGGGACGGGCCGCATCGAGGCAGGCGGCCGCGGCAGCCGTGGCGGTGCGGCCATGCGCGGCGGCTGGGCCGCGTGCACGGGCGCACGCGGCGCCGCCCTGGCGGCGGGCACGGCGGACGGCTTGCGGAAGGCAAAGGTCAGCGGCAGGCCGACTGGCTCCAGGCCCTGCGCGCTCAGCACGCTGGCCTCGGCCGGCCCGACAAAGAGAATGCCGTCGGCAGCGGCCAGCCGCGCCAGCGTCTGCACCGCATGCCGCTGCCCCGGCGCGTCGAAGTAGATCAGCAGGTTGCGGCAGAACACGAAGTCATAGGGCGGCTCGCCGGCCAGCAGGCCGGGATCGACCAGGTTGCCCTGCAGCAGCCGCACCTGCGCGCGCACGCGTGCATCCAGCACATAGCCGCTGGGCGTGGCCGTGAAATAGCGGTCGCGGAAATCCAGCGGCGCGCTGCGAAAGGCGTTTGCGCCGTATTCGCCCTGGCGTGCGCGGGCCAGCGCGCGGGCGCTGATGTCCACCGCATCGATGGCAAAGCGGCCCGCCGGCACGCCCGCATCGAGCATGGCCATGGCGATCGAGTAGGGCTCTTCGCCGGTGGAGCAGGGCAGGCTCAGCACGCGCAGGGTGCGCCTGCCGTCGGCAAAGGCGCGCTCGGCGGCAAGGCGGCCCAGCGCCAGCAGCGCTTCGCGATGCCGGAAGAACCAGGTCTCGGGCACCACCACGGCCTCGATCAGGGCCTGGAATTCATCGGCGGTGCCGTGCAGCAGGTCCCAGTAGGCCTGGGTGTCCGGCGCCTGCCGTGCCTGCTGGCGCTCACGCACGGCGCGTGCCACCGCGCCAGTGCCGATGGCGCCCGCATCCAGGCCGATGCGGGCCTTGAGCAGGGCCTCGATGTGCGTGGCAGTGCTCATGCCGCGGCCTCCCCGGAGGTGTCGGCAAACAGCATGGCATGGACGTCGTCCGGCAGCAGGGCATCGACCCGCACCCACTGCAGCAGGCCGCGCGCGTCGTGCCGCACCGGCCCAAGGTAGCGCGGGCTGGCTCCGGCGATGCCGCCGTCGACAAACGATTCCACCGGGCAGCGCAGCGTCTGGGTGGCCGATTCCAGGCGCAGGCCCAGCAGCCGGCCGGCCTCGCCGCCATGGCGGCGGTAGTGGACCAGCACCGTGCGCGTGCTGGTGCGCAGCGCCGCCGGCACGCCGGTGGCCAGCGCCGGCAGGTCGATCACCGGCACCGGCTGGCCGCGGCGCTCCATCAGGCCCGCCACCCAGGCCGGCGTGCCGGGGATCTGCTTGAGCCGCGTGAGCGGCAGCACCTCGGCCACCTCGGCGGCATCGAGCGCATAGTGGTCAGCGCCGAGGCGGAACAGCAGGAAGAGTTTCATGGCGGCGGGGCGCAGGCCCTAGACCTTGAAGCGCGAGACGCCGCTGCGCAGGTCGTTGGCCACCAGCGTCAGTTCGTCGATCGCCTGGCTCGACTGGCGCAGCGACTCCACGGTCTGCTGCGCGGCCTCGGACAGCTGCATCAGCGCCTGGTTGATCTGCTCGGCGCCGCCGGCCTGGGCCTGCATGCCTTCATTGACCATCAGCACGCGCGGCGCCAGCGACTGCACCTGCGCGATGATCTGCGACAGCTGGTCGCCCACCTGCGTGACCTCGGACATGCCGCGGCGCACTTCCTCCGAGAACTTGTCCATGCCCATCACGCCCGCCGACACCGCCGACTGGATCTCGCGCACCATCTGCTCGATATCGTAGGTGGCCACCGCGGTCTGGTCGGCCAGGCGGCGGATCTCGGTCGCCACCACGGCAAAGCCGCGGCCGTATTCGCCGGCCTTCTCGGCCTCGATCGCGGCGTTCAGCGACAGCAGGTTGGTCTGGTCGGCCACCTTGGCGATGGTGGTCACGACCTGGTTGATATTGCCGGCCTTTTCGTTGAGCGTGGCCAGCTTGGCATTGACCGAGCCGGCGGCGTCCATCACATGCTGCATGGTGCCTTCCATGCGCGACAGCCCGACCTGGCCGGTGCCGGCCAGCCCGGCCGCCTGCTCGGCGGCGCTGGAGACTTCATGGATGGTGCGCACCAGGTCGCGCGCGGTGGCCGAGATCTCGCGCGAGGTCGCGCCGATCTGGGTCGTGGTGGCGGCGGTTTCGGTGGCGGTGGCCTGCTGCTGGCGCGCCGTCGCGGCGATCTCGTTGACCGAGGTGGTGACCTGGATCGCGGTACGCTGGGCCTGGCCCACCAGCGAGGTCAGCTCGCCCGTCATCTGGTTGAAACCTGCCTCCACTTCCTGGAATTCGTCCTTGCGGCGCAGCGCCATGCGCAGGCGCAGGTCGCCGCCGCGGATGCCGGACAGCAGGCTGACGATTGACTGCATCGGCACCGTGATCGCGCGCAGCAGCAGGTAGCCGCAGACGATGGCGACCACCAGGGCCACGATCAGTGCCGCTTCGATGCCGATCTTGGCCGCATTGACGGCGTCGTCGATGCCGCGCGCCGCCCGCGCATTGACCGCGCTGTTGTCGTCCACCAGGTGCTGGGCCGCCTTGCGCGCCTCGACCCAGCGGTCATGCGCTTCGCCGCGCAGCGCTGCCGCGGCTGCGGCGCCGTTCCACTCGCCCTGGCGGGACAGCGCCTGGGCGGCCTGTTCGTAGCGCGCGCGCACGTCCCGATAGGCCCTGAAGGCGGCGCGGTCTTCGTCGCGCGTGATCGAGGTCTCGTACTGCTGCTCGACCTTGTCGAGCCGGCTTGCCGCGTCCTGGCCCTGTTGCTGGAAACTGCGCCGCTCGGCCTCGTCGGCGGCATTGATGGTCTGCCACGCCAGCACGTACCGCTCGCCCCAGATGCCGCGGATGCCGGTGCTGTGGTTCAGTCCGGGCAGCGCGTCCTTCAGCATCAGCGTGGTTTCGCGCTCAATGGCGCTCAGGCGGGTGTAGGAGACAACGCCCATCAGTGCCATGACAAGCAGGATCAGCGAGAAGCTTGCCAGGATGCGCGTGCGGATGGTCCATTCGTTCACGGTGTGGTCCCGGTGATGTTCTTGTTCAGGAGCGGCCATTCCCCGCAAAGCCGCCTCAGGGGCGCCTCTCGGGGTAGCAAGGGGCAGCGCGGCGGCGGCGGGCGGCCTCGATGCGCGGTAGGGTACTGTAAGCCGGGAGCCGATTCAACGCGCAATGCGGCGCCGTTGCGCGGGCGCATAGCCATTCCCGCCACAATCGGAACTGCTTGATTTTTTCCAAGTTTTCGTCACACTTGCTAAATTGCTAGCGGGTAACAATGTCGACAATTACAGATGGGGCAGGGATGGTGGCCAAGTCGGGGGCGAAGGCGACTGGCGCCTCGCCAGGCTCGGATCTCGATCCGCTGACCGGCGTTGACAATCGCCAGGGATTTCTGAAGCGGCTGGAGGCACGCCTGCAGAGCGAGGCGGTGCCCCGCTGTGCTTTGCTGTTGATCGGCATTGACGATTTCCGCGCCTTCAACGACATGCACGGGCATGCCGAAGGCGACCTGATCCTGCAGCGCGTGGCCCGCCGCCTGCGCGACGCCTCGCCGCGCGACGCCGCCATCGGCCGCATTGGCAGCGACGAGTTCGGTGTGCTGCTCCCCTCCATTGCCGATCCCACGCTGGTGCGCCATGTCGGTGCGGCGATCCTCTCGATGCTGTCCTCCCCGCATGAGAACGCGGGTGGCCGCCACCATGTGCTGGCCAGCATCGGCGCCTGCGTGATCCCCGCCGCCGGCGAACAGGGGTCAGACGTGCTGGCCGCGGCCAGCCTGGCGCTGGCCCGCGCCAAGCACGACGGCGGCCGCACCATCCGCTTCTTCAAGCCGCAGATGCGCTCGGACGTGACCACGCGGCTGTCGCTGGTGCAGGCATTGCACGAAGCCTATGCCCAGCGCCAGTTCGAGCTGCTGTACCAGCCGCAGGTCGACCTGCGCGACGGCCGCGTGCACGGTGCCGAGGCGCTGATGCGCTGGCGCCATCCGACCCGCGGGCTGCTGGCGCCGGCCGCCTTCATCGACGCCCTGGCCGGCAGCAGCATCGCCAGCGATGTCGGCATGTGGCTGCTGCAGACCGCCTGCGCCCAGGCGCGCGCGTGGTCGCTGGCCTTTCCCCAGCCGCCGCGGGTGGCGATCAACCTGTTCGCGGCCCAGCTGTCCGAAAGCCGGCTGCTGACCGAGGTGCGCCACGTGCTGCGCGCGCTGGAACTGGCCCCGGACTGCCTGGAGATCGAGATCACCGAAACCATCGCGCTGCAGCAGGGCGACGAGGTCGCGGACCAGCTGCAGGCGCTGCGCCGCGACGGCGTGACGCTGACCTGCGATGACTTCGGCACCGGCTATGCCTCGCTCAGCTTCCTGAAGTCGTTCCCGGTGGACCGGCTCAAGATCGACCAGTCCTTTATCCGCAACGTGACCGAAGACCCGGTCGATGCCGCAATCGTGCGCTCGGTGATCAACGTGGGCGCAAGCCTGCACATTGGCGTGGTCGCCGAAGGCGTGGAAACGCCCGAGCAGCGCGACTTCCTGCTGGCCAACGGCTGTCATGAGGCGCAGGGCTACCTGTACGGCCGCCCGATGCCGGCCGAGCGCCTGACCGAAATGCTGCGCCAGCAGTCCGGCCGCTGAGCCGCTTCCGCCCCCGTTTTGCCCCCCGCCCTGTCAGGGAAGTTGTTTCCACCTTTGACGGCGAGCCTGCCCGTCCCGGGCACCCGCTGACCCCCCGCCCGCCCGCAGCCTGCCTGGGATAGCGGTCCTGCCTGCGCGGCATGGCCGCATGGCGAAATACGAACTTACAAAGTCTGCCGCGCCGGGCGTGCCGCGGCTTCCGGGGCAATGTATGGTGACATTAGGGTTGCCGCTGACATCGACCGGCCGCTCCGGTGCGTTATGCGTTTTGTCCTGGTCCTGACTTCCATGTTCGATCCTTCCCAATCTGTCCCCCCTGCTCGTGGCCAATTCCGTGGCAGGCTGGCGCTGACGGCCCTGGCCGCCGCCGCCGGCCTGGCGGTGGCGGCTGCTGCACTGGCCCAGGTGCCGGCCGGCCCCCCCGGCGAGGCCTATCTTGATGCGCCGACGACTGACGGCCAGTACCAGCAAGCCGATCCTTCCTCGCGCATTGCCACGCTGACCGCCGTCGACGGCAACCTCAGCTTTGCGCCGGCAGGCTCGGATGACTGGGCTGCCGCCGGCCTGAACCGGCCCTTCACCACCGGCGACCGGCTCTGGCTGGACCACGGCGGCCGTGCCGAGCTGCATGCCGGCACGGTGGCGGTCCGGCTGGGCGGCGCCACTGCGGCCAGCATCCTGAACCTGGACGACAGCGCCACGCAGGTCAAGCTGACCCAGGGCACGCTGCAGCTGCGCGTGCGCGCGCTGCCGCCGGGCCAGACGGTCGAGGTCGACACCCCCAACCTGGCCTTCGTGCCGCGCGAGCCGGGCGACTACCGGCTGGACGTGGCGCCTGACGGCAGCACCACCACCGTGACCATGCGCCACGGCAGCGCCGTGGTCTACGGCGACAGCCGCTCGATCGAGCTGCAGCGCGGCGACCGCATGCGCTTTGCCGGCACCGACCTGGCCGACGCCGGTGGCGGCGGCGCGCCGGAAGATGCCTTCGACCGCTGGACCGCGGCCCGCGACGCGCGCGAAGACGCCTCGCCGTCCGCCCGCTATGTGCCGCGCGAGATGCCGGGCTACGCCGCGCTGGACGGCTACGGCGACTGGCAGGAAGACCCCGGCTACGGCGCGGTCTGGTTCCCGCGCGTGGTCAGCGCCGGCTGGGCGCCCTACAGCGTCGGGCACTGGGCCTGGATCGCGCCGTGGGGCTGGACCTGGATCGATGACGCGCCCTGGGGCTTCGCGCCCTCGCACTACGGCCGCTGGGCCTATGTGGGCTCGCGCTGGGGCTGGGTGCCGGGCCCGCGCGTGCGCCCGTGCTACGCCCCCGCGGTGGTGGCCTTCGTCGGCGCCAGCGGGCCGAACTGGAGCGTGCGCATTGGCAGCGGGCCGGGCGTGGCCTGGTATCCGCTGGGGCCGCGCGACGCGTACCGGCCGGTCTATCGCGCCAGCCCGACCTATGTCGCCCGCATCAACCGCGTCACCGTCAACAACATCGTGATGGGCGACCGCCGGCCGCCGCCTTACGCCAACCGCAACGTGCCCGGCGCCATCACCGGCATGCCCGCACGCAATTTCGTCGAAGGCCGCCCGGTGCGCGGCATGCATCGCGACGAATGGCGCAACCTGCCGGCAGGCGAGGCCAGGGGGGCGCCGCCGGTGGCACCGGTCAAGGGCAGCCTGGTGGGATCGGCCCCGATGCGGCCGCTGCCGCCGCAGGCCCGCCCTGGCTTCGAGCGCCAGGCCATCGCCGCCCGCCCGCCGGGGCGGCCCGCCACGGACGACCTGGCC
>NZ_JBYSYA010000062.1:0-527 GCF_058782785.1 Cupriavidus sp. FW306-01-F10A | reverse complement strand
CAATGTCAGCGTCGCCGTGACCATGAAGATCGTCGCGCACGCGGTGCAGCGCGGGGTCAAGCTGCTGCCGGGCGTGAAGAACGTGATTGCGGTGGCGTCGGGCAAGGGCGGGGTGGGCAAGTCCACCACGGCCGTGAACCTGGCGCTGGCGCTGGCGGCAGAGGGCGCGCGCGTCGGCATGCTCGACGCAGACATCTACGGCCCGAGCCTGCCGATGATGCTGGGCATCGACGGCCGCCCGGAATCCGCCGACGGCCAGACCATGGAGCCGCTGGAAGGACATGGCCTGCAGGCCAACTCGATCGGCTTCCTGATCGAGCAGGACAACCCGATGGTATGGCGCGGCCCGATGGTGACCTCGGCGCTGGAGCAGCTGCTGCGCCAGACCAACTGGCACGACCTGGACTACCTGATCGTCGACATGCCGCCGGGCACCGGCGACGTCCAGCTGACGCTGTCGCAGAAGGTGCCGGTCACCGGCGCGGTGATCGTCACCACGCCTCAGGATATCGCGCTGCTGGATGCCA
>NZ_JBYSYA010000061.1:0-561 GCF_058782785.1 Cupriavidus sp. FW306-01-F10A | reverse complement strand
GGGCAATAGCCAATGCCGTAGTGCGCGATCTTGTGCGTGGGCAGGCTGATGGTCTCGTGGCCATTGACCTTGATCGAGCCCTTGCGCGCGCCGGTCAGTCCCATGATCGCGCGCAGCGTGGTGGTGCGGCCAGCGCCGTTGCGGCCCAGCAGCGTGACCACTTCGCCGCGGTTCACGGTCAAATCCACGCCGTGCAGGATGTGCGATTCGCCGTACCAGGCGTGCAGGCCCTTGAGCTCGAGCGCGGGTGTGTTGGATGTCGTCATATGTTCCCCGGCCCTCTCAGTGCGCGCCCTGCAGTTCCGCGTCGACGGTGCCCATGTAGGCCTCCATCACGCGCGGGTCCCTGGACACTTCGGCATACGGGCCTTCGGCCAGGATCGCGCCACGCTGCAGCACGGTGATCTTGTCGGCGATCGACGAAACCACGCTCATGTTGTGTTCCACCATCAGGATGGTGCGGCCCGCCGAGACCTTCCTGATCAGCTGCGTGACGCGGTCCACGTCTTCGTGGCCCATGCCCTGCGTGGGCTCGTCGAGCAGCATCAGCTCGGGCTCCAT
>NZ_JBYSYA010000060.1:0-652 GCF_058782785.1 Cupriavidus sp. FW306-01-F10A | reverse complement strand
TGACTGATCAACAAGTCACGATGTTACCGGGCACATTTATGCCCGAAGCGTTCAAGACCATTCTGCTTGCGGGAGCAACCCCCTTCGGTTTGGCTACGTTTGGGATGGACCATACGATGGGAGCGCTGTTTGCTGGGCAACAAGGGCTCAGCATTGATCCAGCTACTGGCAAATACCGAATTCCGCCGAATCACGCCGATTTTGCGGCTATCCCTGCCAATGTGCGTGAGCAATTCGGAAGCCTAAGCTCCAGCCCGGTGGCGAACGTCATTCAAGAGGGCCAAGATTCCTATGTTGTCCAGCGCGCTGACGGTACGCAGCAGTGGGTTCGCGTAGACCAGAGTACAGGGGAAACTCTGATTCAGCAGCGAAACAGTTTTGGCGGGTACACCGAATTGACAATGAACGCTCGCGACAAATCAAGCGCTGTCGTGACGCAATATGACCGTGACCGGGATGTCATGCAGTCAGGTCAATTATTCGGGGATGGTAGTTCTATCGTGCAGGTAGCAGCAGGCGGCGGCGTCATCATTACGAAGACTTATGATGACAGCGGCGCGCTATCCAGCATCGCCGAGCGGACCACGTTTGACGACGGAAGCTATCGCCAGACGACCCACTATGCGGATGGTCGGGAAGTTTCGCAAACCGT